>DASPZJ010000110.1:0-33015 GCA_035636315.1 Thermoplasmata archaeon | reverse complement strand
CGGACGCGCCTCGAGCGCGCGGGAGACCGCACTTTTCACGGGCGCATAGTCGTTCGGATCGCGGAAGACCTCGCGCCCGTCGACGATCACCGCGAAGCCGGAGCCGACCCGGTGCCGCAGGCCGAGCCACACCCCTTTGGGGGAGTCCATGCCGACGACTTCGATCCGGATTCGGTCCCCGAAATCGCGGAACAGGTCGTCCGCGACGGCATGCGCGCGGTTTGCGTTGTCGAGCAGTAGGGCGGGCGTCTCCCGAAGCTCCTCCGATTTCAAGGCAGCGACCGTCCGGTTCGTGAAGGGCTGCGCACAGGCCGGACCGCACGGCTTGAGGATCGCGGGGAGCAAGCCCAGCAGCTGGATGCGCGGAGGTCGCGGCGTCGTGCCACGGAGATCGCGATCGGGCCATAAGTCGCTTGCGGGCGGCGGTTCGGCCGACTCGGAAGCCAAGAAACGTGACGTTTAAACGCCGTGACATGCTTACCCGTGATGGGACCTCACACGGCGTGGGGTATGCGGGAGGCGGTTGAGTGGCCGACTTCGTTGGAACACCGTTCTTGTGGGTAATCATTGCGATTGGCTTGTATGGCGTGGCCTATTGGGGCTACGGAAAGTGGATCGATCGGAACGTGTGGCGGTCCAACGCGAAGACGACCACGCCCGCGCATATGTACATGGATGGGGTGGAATACTTCCCGGTCAGTCGATACGTGCTTTGGGGTTATCAATTCAAGAGCGTCGCCGCCCTCGGCCCGATCCTGGGCCCATTCATCGGGATCACGTTTGGTTGGCTTCCCGCCCTCCTGTGGATTATCGGCGGGAACTTCTTCATCGGGTGGCTCCAAGACTACGGCGCGATGATGTTGTCGGTCCGGAAAGAAGGTCGCTCGTTCGGCCCGATCACCTACGAGTTCACGGGCGCTCGAGGCCGGACGAACCTGCTCGCGTTCGTCTTGTTCTATCTGGTCATCATCTCGGCGACGTTTATCGCTCTCATCGCCGCGTTCTGGCAAGCCTACCCGGGGACGTTCTTGGCGACGGTCGGCATATTCGCCGCCGGAGTCGTCTGCGGCCAGCTTCTGTATCGCTTCAAGGTCAACGTCTTCGCGGTCACAGCCCTTGGGCTCCTCATGGTCGTAGGCAGCATCTACTTGGGCGTTCTCGTGCCGGTCTCCTTGAGCGGCCAGCCCGCCACCGGCCCGCAGGTCGCGCTCGCCGTGAACTTGGGAGTTTGGAGCCCCGCGGCCTGGGCGGCGATCTGCCTCGTCTTCTTGGCGCTCGCCGCAATCTTGCCCACTCCGACGTTCGTGCAGCCGACAAATTACCTCGCGTTCTACCCCGCTTATGCAGCCATCATCTTGATCCTCATCGGGGCCCTCGTGACTCCGTTCACGAACATCGGCGTCCAGATGCCCGCCGGTCCCTTCTTGATCGACCCCCAGGGGATTATCGGGCCGATTTGGCCCATCCTCTTCGTGGCCATCGCGTGCGGTGCGATTTCGGGATGGCACAGCCTGGTGAGTTCCTCGTCGACGTCGAAACAGCTGGATATCGAGACGGATGCGTTGCCGGTCGGCGGAGGTGCGATGCTGTCCGAGGGATTGCTCGCCCTCGCCTCGCTCATCGCTTACATGGTCTTGGCGCCGTCGTTCTTCGTAAGCCACAACAACGTCGCCTCGTGGGTGCAAGGCGCGTACGTCCTCACAGCGCCGTTCCTCGGCGGTCTCACCCAGCCCGTGCTGACGACATTCTTCGGCCTCGTCTTGGTGATCTATGCGATTACGGTCCAGGCGCTGGTGACCCGATTCTTCCGGCTCGTTGCTTCCGAGACCTGGAGCGAAGGCCGCTTCCGTGTGTTTGGCAATAAGAGCGTCGCGACGGCCGTGGGGCTTGGGGTACCCTGGTTGTTTGCGATCAGCGGCAGCTGGTGGGCCCTGTGGCTCTATTTCGGCGGCGCGAATCAGCTGCTGGCGGGACTGGCAATCATGCTCATCACGATCCATCTCGCGAGGGTCCGCGCCCCGACGAAGTACTCGTTGATTCCCGGCGTATTCATGGTCGTCACGACGCTGTCTGCCCTCCTCTGGGAGACCTGGATCTTCCTGAAGGCCGTCATCCTATACGCGCAGGGGACCACCGCGGCGAGCGCCGGCGGCGTCCTGAACAACGTCCGACCGCCGCTGAACACCCCGGCGAATGCGCTGTTCGCCCTGATCGTGAACGGCGTCTTCGTCGCGATCGGGGCAGTGCTGTTCCTCGTCGGCCTGTCGATGGCGATCCGTCTGTTCCGGAGCTACCGCAGCAGCATGATGGAGGCGCGAGCCCGCGCTCCCGCGGCCGCCGATGGCGGGACGCGTGAAAAGTAGTCGTCGCGAAACGTCAAGCTATTGAGGTCCTTGGCGCATTGCGACGGGGAGGAGTGAAAGCACGACGGTCGAATCGAAGGACCCGGCGACGGCGAAGTCCCGCGGGAAGAAGGTCAAGGACGCCGCGAAGGGCGTCCTCTATGGAATGGCCGCCCACGGCCACGTGACGGCAGCACTCCGCACGCGGATGTACCTCGAGCATCTCTTCATGTTCATCACCCTCGGGGACATGCTCGGCGTGCCCGTCATCCCGCCGTATTATTCCCTCAAGATCCTGCCGTACGCCGTCCCCAACATCAAGAGCTGGAAACAGAGGGTATTCCGGGAGCGGGATTTCACCGACCAAGTCTTCTGAGGGAGTCCATGGGCCTGGCCTCCTATTTCGAGACGAAAGGCGACAAAGGAATCGTGATTTTCGCCGGGAAAGGCGGACTCGGCAAGACGACGTGCAGCGCAGGTTTGAGCCACTACATGGCCTCAAAGCGGAAGCGGAACGTCCTCTGTTTTTCGACCGATCCCCAGGCGAGCCTCAGCGATATCTTTGATCGGGACATCTTCGGCAAAGGCCTCGTCTCCGTCATCCCCAACCTCGACGTCGTCGAGATCGATGCGGACCGCCGCGTCGCCGATTACCAGGAGGAAGTCAAGCAGAAGATCCTCACCATGTACGGGCTCTCGGAGCTCCCCGCCGAAATCGAGGAATACATCGATTCGACGTCGGCCGAGCCCGCGATGTACGAGTCCGCGACGTACGACGCGATGGCCGACCTCGTGTCCACGAGCGGGCACGACCTGTACGTGTTCGACATGCCGCCCTTCGGCCACGGCGTGCGCATGATTGCAATGGCCGAGATCCTGAGCAAATGGGTTGGGAAGATCACGGAGGCGCGAGAGAAGGCTCAGGAGTACGAGGCGGTCGCGGCAACGTTGAAGGGAGCGAAGGTCTCCGAGGACGAGGTCCTCAAGGAACTTAAGGACATCCAAGTGAAAATCACCCGCTTCACAGACCTCATGGTCGATCAACGGAGGACATCATTCTTCATGGTCCTGATTCCGGAGCGCATGGCGATCCTCGATACGGAACGCGCCCTCGAGATGTTCGATGCCCTCGGCCTGCAGATGGCCGGGCTCATCGTGAACCAGGTCTATCCCGCGGAACTGGCAGAGGCGAAAGGCGGCGAGGCGGTCGAATTCCTCCGCAACCGCGCGCGCATGCAGCGGAAGTATCTCGATGAGATCAAGTCGAAGTTCGCGGGCAAGGTCGTCGCGATGCTGCCGATGTACCCGAGGGAACCGCGTGGCCTCGAGATGATCGAGCGGGTGTCCCAGGACCTTCTTTTCGGACCCGCACTTTGAAGGGGATCCATGTGACCACGCTTCCCGAACTCCTCGAGCAACGACCGAAGATGCGATACATCTTCACGGGCGGGAAAGGCGGCGTCGGCAAGACCGTCGCGGCCGCGGGGCTCGCCTACCACTACGCCGCCCAGGGAGAGAACGTCTTGGTCGCGTCCCTGAACCCGGTCCATTCGCTGTCGAGCCTATTCGGCCAGAGCCTGTCCGGCGGCAAGGTCATCGAGGTGGCCGGCGCGAAACACGTCCACGCTGTCGAGGTCGAGACGACCGAAGTCGTGGAGCGCTACCGCAACTCGATCAGAGGCCGGGTGAAGGAGTTCCTGAAATGGGCGGACATCCCCCTCGACGCGAAACCGTTCATCGAGATCGCAGCGACAAACCCCGCGTTCGAGGAGAGCGCGATGTTCGACCGGATGGTCGACTACATCCTCAAGGAGGGTGAGGCGTACGATCGCGTAATCTTCGACACCGCGGCGGTCGCAAACGCGGTGCGCCTGATCGGCCTGAGCAAGATCTACGGCCTCTGGCTCACCCGGATGATCGACTCGCGTAAGCAGGCCTTGAGCATGCGAGTCCAACTCTCGTTCCGGAAGGAGAAGGTCATGGAGGAGGTGAAGAAGGATCCGCTCATGTCGGACCTCATCTCGATGAACGAGCGGTTCGAGAAGGCCAAAGGCGTGCTCGTGGATCCCGAACGGACCGCGTTCTTCTTTGTGACCCTGCCGCTCGCGCTCCCGATTGCGGTCGTCCGCCGATTCATTGGCATGGTCCAGAAGTTCAACATCCCAATCGGCGGGGTCGTCGTGAACGAGGTGCTGCGTCCGGAGGTCGCACTCCAGGATGGCGCGGGCGAGTATCTGGCGAACAAGTACCACGAGCAGATCGCGTACATGAAGGTCCTATACCGCGACCTGGGGCCGCTCGTGCGGTCGTACATCCCGCTCTATCCCTCCGAGGTCACCGGCGTCGACATGGTCCGACGAGTCTCCGAGGATATGATGTCGTACACGCCGCCCTTCGCCGCCGAGCTGGCGGGCGCCGCATGAACCCGACGACCCGGGATCACGTTGTGGCCGCGACGCATTTCGTCCTCGGTCCCTCGAACTTCGTCGTGATCCGCCTCCCAGATAACTGGGATTTGCGGCTCGGCCGTCAACCGATGGACGTCGATTACACGGTCCCATATGACGGCGTCCGGTGGGCCCAGGAGGGGCGTGCCTCCGGGCTCCTTGTCGACATGCAGGCCCGGCGGGCAATCGAGCTGTCCGTCCGCACGGCGCGTGGGGCGATATCCCCGCCCAAGCTCGAGGCGCCCCGTGCCGGGAATTGCAGGATGGGGGGCCATGACGCGTCGTATTCGGTCGGGGCGACTCATCTCGGCCTGTTCCGCACGAAGCTCTATCATGTCCTGCATGTGTCGTACCGGTGCGATGAGACCCAGCGTCTCGTCGACTTGCGGTTCATGCACCGAGGGCCGCCAGAGGTCCTGGAGGGCCTGCTGGCACCGATGGCGGGCACGCGCTGTCACTAGGCCTCGAGACGCTTCGCGAGCTCGAGGATTGCCCCGATTCCTCGGGATGCGGCGCTCGGCGCGACGGACACGGAGGCCGCAATGCCCGGGCTCGTTCCCGCGGTAACATGGAGTGCGGCGATTCCGTCCACCGTCTCCGGGTCGAGCCCTTCGAGGATCCGACGCGCCCCACGCTCGTCGTCCGAGGACAAGAGGCGTTCGCGCGCCCCGAGCGTGACCTGCGACCAGGTCGCTTTCGCATTGCTCCTCCGTCGTCCGACCCGCGTCTGCGGGTCAATGAGTTCGAATCCGATCCGCGGATCTTTGCGGAGGGAGGCCTCGACGAGCGCCGTGTCTCGCCGTCCTTGGGCGGTCGCGATGGCCCAATTGATCGGCATCTCCCTCGGCCGCAAGGTCACGGTAACCGAGAATTCCCGGAACGGGGGGTTCGCCCCCTCCGTCGTCATCCGAAACGCGGTCGTCCCGAACCACTGAATTCTCGAGGTCCCGCCGAGGCCGACGACGGCGCGTTTGAGTTCCGTCCCGATCCGGCGGGCGAGTCGCCGGGAGTAGACGAGGGCGGCGTAGTACCAGCCCATAAAGACGCCGGCGACGAGTATAACCACGGCGAGCTGCACCGGGTCGATGTCAGCCACGACGGACCGAAACGCGACACGCCGCTAAAGGTCTCCGGCCGCGGGGGAAAGTGCTTAGCGTCGGCCGCCCATTGGCTCGGATCGGGGGACGGCGTGAGCCGCTGGAGGCGCGCCTTGCAGGTCGTCAAGGAGGTCCTTTGGGGCCTCTTCCTCTTCGACCTCTACACGGAGAACATGAAGATGCGCATCCGGTACAACGACGCTGTCAACCTGCTCGTGTTCTCCGAGCAGCTCGGGATCCCGCTCATGAATTCTTACGTCTCGATGCGCCTGCTCCCGTACTTCGTCGGGGACCTCGAGGGCTGGAAGCGCCGCGAGATGCGGGAGCGCGACTACCTGGAGGACGTCCCGGACATTCACTAGGCGGGCGCGGCCGGCCGCACTGCCAGCAGTCGTCCCGGGCGATGCCGTTCCAGATGCGGCACGAGGCACACGACCATCGCTGCGTGAGCGGGATGTGGGACGCATCGTGTCTCACGTCGCCGATGCGGTGACCGCAGCTCCAGCACCGATCGAGAGAGAACTCGTTCGGCTGGGTGCACACCTGGCACATCCAATCCCGTGGACGGGAAGCGGGGTGTGGCGCGCGGCGGTATCCCCACGCGAACACGGCGACGCACGAGAGGAGGAACGCCGTGAGGGCGACGGGGAGCGCGTCCATGCGGGACCGCGACGTCCGTTCCCGGGCCCGACTAAATAGGTTCCCGGCCGCCTATCCGAAATGAAAACTCTTGCGGCGCCGGTCAGTGACCGATGACCCGCGAGCCGAAGTAGAACGTCACGACGAGCGACAGCGCGTCCTCCGCCTTGCCCGCGAAGGCGCTCACCTGGTTCGTCGCGAGGGCGTAGCAGATGTAGCCCGTGAGCGCGAGGGCCCCGAACGCGGTCGCGTCACGGAAGAACGTCGCGAGGCGCTTTCGGACCGGGCTCGTGTGCGCGCGGCGATGCACGAGCCATGAGACGACGTATCCCCCGACGTACCCTCCGAGGACTTCGAGGACGGCCGCCAGGGCGGACGGGATGCCGGAGAGCGTGGGATTGTGCCAGAGGAACCAGCCCGCGAGGCCGAGGAACCCGAGGAGGAGGAGCGCGCGGACCAGCCGGGGACGATGCGGGGGAGGCGGCGCGGTGGGCGACCGGGGCGGGGTGGCGGTCGCGTGGCTCCCGAAGTAGAACGCGACGACGACCACGACCGCATTGATGACCACGGTCGGTACGGTCGGGACGGCGCCGCCCAGGATCAGCAGATACCCGTACGTCGCGGTGACGACAATCGCAATGCCGCCGCGGACGCTGCCTCGCGGCAGGCGGAGCGGCTCGGGAAATTCTATGGGTGAAGAAACGGCCACGGAGCGCGCCACCGGGGGCGCGCGACTTAAGCATGCCGACGGAATAGTCAGAGGATCGTGACGACGGCCCGGGCGAGCCGCTGAAGCAGTCCCCATTCGCGGACGGAGTCCTGGTGCCGCGGCTTCCCATCCCGGGCCGGGCGCTTCGGCGGGACGATCCGGGGGACCCACTCCGGACTCAGATCGGCGTGCCGAAACCGCTCGGGGTCCCGAGGCTTCGGAGCCACGCCGAACGGGACCGGCCGATCGAGGCAACTCGCACCGATCAGATCGTCCACCGCCGGACCCAGGGATCGGCCCCCCAGACGATGGTCTCCCGGATCACTGCACGTCCCTTCGTCGACGGGTCCAAGTCGTTCGCGCCATCCTTTGCAAATTGTCCGTTTCTCTCGTTACAACGCATGTTTGGCTAATGGAAACGGTAGTTAATAAAGCATCCGTTTTAGTAATGGAAACGATTATAAACATCGACAAATATCCATTGTTTCGAGGCGACCATGAAGGCATTCAAGATGATCAGAGACCCGGAGGCGTTCCAGCTGCTCGGGGACGAGACCCGGCGGCGCGTGATCTATCTGCTCCGAGCGAAGGAGATGACCGTGAGCCAGATCGCGGCGGAGCTCAACCTCACGCCGCAAGCGATCTATCACCACATCCGGAAGATGCGCGATGCGGGCCTCGTGGAGGTCGCTCGCGAGGAACGGGTGGATCATTTCATCGAGACCTATTATCGAGCGACCGCGGAGATCTTCAACTTCTCCCATGGCGAGGGGATGTCCCACGCGGACGCCGCGGCGAGGGTCGAAGAGACCCTGAAGGCGCTCGGTCGGATCGGGTTCCGCGTGAAGGCGGACCCTCAATCCGTGTCCCAGTTCGTCGAGGTGGAGAAGCGGATGAATCAAATCGACGAGAAGGCGGAGCGAGACGAGTCGATTGCGGGCATGGACGACATCGATTTCTTCGTGAAGCAGAAGGTCGCGCACCTCGCGGGCCTGCTCTCGATGAGCGACAAGGAATTCACCGAGTACCTCGGCCTCCAGCGCGAACACCGGAAGATCCTGCGCTCCCTCGTCGGGGAGCCCGTGAAGGCCGACGTAATCTCGCCGAAGGCCTAGAGCTCGCCGATCTCCTCGCGGGAGATGACGAGCCGCTGGATTTGCGAGGTCCCCTCCCAGATCTGAAAGATCTTCGCGTCTCGCATCCACTTCTCCACGGGCTCGTCCTTCATGTAGCCCGCGCCCCCGAGGATCTGCACCGCGTCCGTCGTGACTTCCATCGCCATGTCCGCGGCCAAGAGCTTCGCGATGCTCGCCTCCTTGTTCATCGGCATGCCCTGGTCGAGCATCCACGCCGCCCGCCAGACGAGCAGTCGAGCCGCGTCGATCTTCGCCTTCATGTCCGCGAGCATGAACGCGATCGCCTGCTTCTTCGCGATTGGGGATCCGAACGCCTTCCGTTTCCGGGCGTAGTCGAGCGCATACTCGTACGCGGCGCGGGCGATGCCGACCGCGCCCGCCGCGACGAGCGGCCGGGACGACTCGAGCGTCTTCATCGCGCCGTAGAACGCCGTCCCCTCGTCGGAGCCGAGCACGTTGTCCGCGGGGATGCGGCAGTCGTCCAGGAGGACCTCGGCGGTGTGGCTCGCCCGGACCCCCATCTTGTCCTCGACCTTGCCCATCGTCAGCCCTCGGGTGCCATGCTCCACGACGAACGCCCGGATGCCGAAGTAGCCGAGGCTCTTGTCGATCGTCGCGAAGACGACGTGGAGGTCCGCGATCCCGCCGTTCGTGATGAAGCGCTTCACCCCGTTCAGAACCCACTCGTCGCCTTTCTTCACGGCCGTCGTCGAGATATTCGCGACGTCGCTGCCCGCGTCGGGCTCGGTGAGGCAGAGCGCGCCGAGGCGCGCCTCCGGGCCGGTGAAGCGCGTCAGGAAGCGCTTCTTCTGGTCCTCCGTCCCCATGTGGATGATCGGCAGGTACGCGAGGCCTGCGCCGATGAGCCCCGTGGCCATGCCCGCGCAGCCCCAGTTCAGCTCCTCCATGACGATGACGTGCGTCAGGGTCGAGTCGATCCCGCCGCCTCCGTAGGGCTCGGGGATGAACGCGGTGTCGAGGCCCAGGGCGTGCGCCTTCTTGATGATGTCCCACGGAACCTCGCCCTTCTTGTCGTACTCGAGGGCGACCGGCCGCATCTCCCGCTGCGCGAACTCTCGGGCCGTCTTCTGAAGGAGCCGTTGCTCCTCCGTGAGATCAAAATCGACCACCGCGATTCCCCTCGACCGGCGCTTCCCTTGAGACGATGGCCGGTTCCGTATTTAATCCTTGGATTCCGACGGTCCCGCGGACGCCAGATTGACAAAGCAGAGACGCATACCTCTCGCGGAGGACATGGCGCTGCCCCGCTTCTCGTCGCGGACCGCGTACACGCTCTTCGCACTCGCCCACGCCGTCGGCGGATTCGCGATCCTCGTCGAGATGACCGGCGGGGACTGGGACATCCGGTGGCACATCCGCCGACTCGTCGAGGTCTTCTGGACGCCGCCCCACACCGTGCTCTACGGCGGCCTCGCGATCGCCTTCGCGTCGGCATTCGGCGCGCACGTCCTGCAGCTCCTCGGACCGATGCCGCCTCGACCCTTGCGCGTCGGGATCCGCGTCGCGCTAATCGGGCTCGCGATGCAACTCGTGGCGGGCGGCTTCGACACGTGGTGGCACGCCACGTTCGGCGTGGACGACGCGCTGAGCCCGCCGCACGTCCTGTTGATCGGCGGGATGGTCGTCTCCGCCTTTGGCTTCGTGTCGGGGCTCGTGGTGCTGGCGCGGGCGGCGCCGTTCTGGACGACCGCGGTCCCGAGCGTCCGGCGGCTGTTGTACGTCGCCATGCCCGCCGCGTTCGTCGCGCTCTTCTACGCGCTCTGGGGCTTCGGCTGGGTCTTCACGTATCCGGGATTCACGAAGCCGGCGTTCCTCGCGGAACTGTGGCAGCGGAGCATCGTCGGGATCCTCTTTGCAACGTTGCTCCCGTTCATCGCGCTGTCCGCCGCACGCCTCGTGCCGTGGTGGGGCGGTGCGACCGCGACCCTGACCCTCGTGACGATCGACGTCACCCTGGTCGACGCGCTGATGGGCTCGCCGCCGGAGGCCGCCTCGCTTGCGCTCGGCCTCGCTCTCATCCTCGTGCCCGCTCTCGTCATCGATTTCGTCGTGAAGCGATATCCAGCCGAGCGCGCCCGGCGCGTGACGACGCTGCTTCTGGGGATGGCGGGCGGGATCTTGGGTGGGCTCTTCGCGGGCGGGCCCGTCCTCGCGATGACAGGCGGCCTCGGCTCGAACCCGCCGTGGTTCCTGCTGCTGTTCGTGCTCGGGGGTTTCGTCGGTGCGTACGGGAGCTCGCTCTTTGCGACGATGGTCGAAGCGCTCCTCACTCTCGCTGGGACGTCCGCGACGCCCTTCGCCGCCTCCGCGGACGGCGGGATCGGACGGCGCGTCGTTTGAAGGTCTCGGTGGCCCGCGCGACCGGGGTTGTTAGAGACGCGAGGGGGCCTTGTTCTGCAGTTCCGCTAGAACTCCTTCGGGACCTGCTGGGCTACCTGCGTGATGCGGCTCAGCTGTCCCGTGAGCGCCATGATCTTCGGCATCGAGCCGCGAAAACGGATCTTCCCGCCGAGGACGAGGCCCTGGAAGTCCCGCTCCCCCCTGCCGAGTTGCATCCATGCGTCGTACGGGCCCTCGAACTTGAAGTCCGCGGGGACGTCGGGCGGGACGGCGCTGGCACTCACCTTCCCGCCCACGATGTCGAGGAGGAACGACGCGTTCCGGTCAATGCAAGTCAACACGATCTTCGCCGTCACCGTGGTGGCGCGCTTCGCCCACTCCGGGTCCGCGTTGAGGCGACCTGCGACCTCAGCGAAGAACGTCTCGGAAAAATACTGGACCATCAAACCCTCTCGCCCTCGGGAAGTCAACGAGGTCGGAAAAAGGCTTTGCCGATCCGTCGCCGTGTCCAATCCCAGGGGAAAGGTTTTACGGGGGCCTACATCTCGCGGGTCGCGCGTGGGTAGCCAAGCCCGGTCAAAGGCGAGGGACTCAAGATCCCTTCCCGAAGGGGTTCCCAGGTTCGAATCCTGGCCCACGCATCATCAACTCGCCCCTACTTGTGGGCGAGTGGGAATTGATCGAGGATGCATGAGCGTGCGCTCATCTCGACTCCGAACCTTTGACTGCCAACCTGCAGGTCCACCGCTTGACGATAACGACTTCATTAAGCAATGAATTGATATACTACTCTCGCTTTCCTCCTTATTGGTGACGTCTTCCACGTCCAGGATTTCGCACAAGGGGCCAACCGTGGCCACGCTGAAGGCCATCGAAGATGTTCTGAGGCGCGAGGCGATGCCCATGACCCGGTACAAGATTCGGCAATCTCTGGGTTACCGAATCGGCCAGCCGTTGCTCGACGACGGCCTCGAGTACATGGCCGACCACGAGATGGTCTACGACGAGGGGCCTGGCGGGCAAGTCCTCTGGATCCGCACCTCCGGGGCGACGCGCGCTCGGCTGCGGAGCGAATAGGCGGTCTGCGTGGCCAAGCCAAAGGTTCTCGGTGTCGATTATGCCGCAGAAGCCGCCCCTGTCCTTGAGGATTGGCGCCGCTTGGCGACTGAAGGCAGTGGCAACGAGAAACGCCTGGCCAAGGCCAAACTCAAGAGCCTCGCAACTTTCGAGAGACGCGCTTGGACGAACCCCTTGACCGCCGGTGACCCCGTTGCCAGGGATCGCTGGCCTGGCATCCTCGTGCGTGACTATGGGGAAGACATCCCGAACCTCTTCCGATTTGAATTGGCCGAGCGATGGCGCGGCTACTATTCGCTCGTCGGCGAACCAGGCGGCGCGAGGGTCTGGGTTCTTTACCTGTGGGATCATCGCTCGTATAGCAAACAGAGCGGATACTCGAAGAAATAGCCGATTCTACGTCGTCCGAAACCTCCCGGAGAGTTCCCCGGCCACGAGGGTCCAATGAGTGCACTCGACCCTAATCGCAGGCGAGTCCTAGCCCAGGCATCGGAACTCGCCCCTGGTCGTGGGCGCGTGCCGACCGGATCCATCTCCCGCGAGGGGCTCGCGAGCCCACGGCGCGGAACGGCAAGGTTTCTTGAGAGCTGTCGACGATGCGGAGCCCAGGGGTCTGCCATGAAACAAAGAGAGCTGATCGACTTGATGACGACGCTGGACGATGCTTGGAATGCTGGACCTGGAAGTTCTCTCTGGGAGACTTTTCGGAAGCGTCACACCGAAAACGTTGCGGTGTACTGGCCCGGCGGGGCGCCGCCCACGAGGGGACGGCACAACCATGACGTGGAAGCCGTTGAATTCTTCAAGACCTTCCCGGACAACCACCTCATCAACCGCCCGTACAAGATCCTCTTCGCGGACGGCAACCACACGTGCTCCATCGCGGACTTCTCCGGCACGATGAAGGGCCCGATGAAGACCGGGGACGGGAAGGTCATCCCCCCGACCGGGAAGAGTTTTCACGTGGAGTTCTGTACGGTGGCCACATGGAACGAGAAGGGCGAGATCACGGAGGAGCGGCTCTTCTACGACCTCGTGGGCCTCATGAGGCAGACTGGACTCGCGTGAGGGCCGTTTAGGGGGATGTTGAAAGGCTTGGTGATGAATGCCTAGACCTCATCGATTGGGCGATTGACTACCACGCTGAATTCACCGCGCATCGACTCAATCCTCCGGGCCGCCGGCTCGGCGGGGTTCGAGGAGTCGCTCCAAGTTCTGCAGCCGGTGGCGGGATTGGCGCTTCAAGTACGGGCCGGCGATCGGTCCGAGCAACTTCCAGATCCCTCGCAGCTCGACCTCGACACGAGTCACGACCCGGGTCCCCGCCGGGGTCGACTCGAGCGTTGTGCGAAGGAAACCTGACCGCGCGTCACCCTCGTCGATGATCGAGCCGGTCACCGAGTAGGGTGGGTTCCATTCCGTGATGACGAAGCCGAATCGTGTCTCCAACCCAAGAACCACGAACCGAAGCCGCACGGTCGAACCGACCGCGATGGGCCCGGGTGGGGTCACACGCATCGAGAGCGTTCCACCGCCCCGGCGCGGGGTGCTAAACGGGTCCGTCATGAATGCGAACACCTTCTCAATGGGTCGGTTGATCAGTCCGCCCCATTCCACGCGCATCGGTTCGGCCCTCCGGGATCAAGGCGCCGGCACGCCGAGAAGCGCGGGAAGCACGTTCCCGAAGAAGAAACCCGCGATGCCCGCGAACGCCCCGATGAGGAGGATCTCGAGCCCGGAGCCGACCGGATTGCGATGGGTCCAGCGCGTCTTCACCACGCCGATTCCGAAGAGCACCCCGGCCGTCGCGATGATCGACCCGTAGACCGCCACGCCGACGGGCAACAGGAGGTAGGGGAGGATTGGCGCGAGCGCACCAAGACCGAAGGCAATCCCCATGAAGGCGGCTCCTTGGAGAGGCGTACCTTGAGCCTCCTCGATCGCGATGCCGAACTCTTTCTCGACCTTCACGTTCAGGAGGACGTCCGGATGACGGGCCATTACCTCGGCCACGACCCCGGCCTCGTTACCCGGCAGGCCGTCCTCCTCGAGCATGTACGCGAGTTCGGCCTCCACCTCCCGGGGCCGCACGGCGCACTTCTCTCGCTCGTCCGCGATCTGCGCAAGCGCGATTTCCCGTTGACTCTTGCTCGACAGGTACTCTCCGGCCGCCATGCTGAAGATCCCGGCCAGCGCGGTTGCGATGCCAGCGATGAGGACCGCGAAGCGACTGCCCGTGGCGCCGCTCACGGTGCTCACCACGGCGAGCGTGCTCACCAACCCGTCCTGCGCGCCGAAGATCGTTTCCCGCATGTCGCCGAGGAGGCTCGCCCGGCGACGCTCCTGGTCCAGACGAGCCCCGATACCGGCCCGTTCAAATCCCTCCGTCCGTCCCTGCGTCGGCGCCGCCGTCTCGGTCATCGGTCGCCCTCCCGTTTTCTACGCGCAATGTGACTTCTCATCCACCGGCCGGAGGTCCGAGTGCTCCCCGCCACACCACACAATCCGTAGCGAAGCGGTCTCATCTTCCCCCCGCCATGGCAGGCACTCGCACGCTCCGATAAAATGGTATCTATCGAATCCGCCCCATGCTCGGGGGCCCGCCGCCTCTTCACACAGGACTATTGAATCGCGTGTTCGTCATGGTTGTACGCGCGACGGATTCGATGCTCGGTGACCTGATTCGACCGCAATTAGCGCGGCCGATCGGTCCACCGGATTTCGCCCCGCAGGATCGCGGCCGCGTCCTCCGGGACGACGGGATTGATGTAGAATCCACTCCCCCGTTCGAAGCCGGCGGTCTCCGTGAGATGCGGCGTGATCTCGAGGTGCCAGTGATACACGACCGCGTCGTCTCCATGGGGGGCGGTGTGGATGTAGTAGTTGAAGGACGGGTCGTCGAGGATCCGGTCCATCCGACCCAGGATGTCCTTCAGGAACCGGGCGAGCACGAGCCGATGCGCATCCGGAATCGACTCGAAGGCGCCGGCGTGGGCTTTCGGCAGGATCCACGTCTCGAAGGGGAACCGCGCGGCGTACGGCGCGAGGGCGATGAACCGTTCGTCTTCCGCGACGATCCGGTGACGCGCCTTCCGTTCCTCCGCGACGACGTCGCAGTAGAGGCAGGAACCCGCCTTCGAGCCGCCGTGCGTTCGGACGCCCTCCAACTCGTCCAGGATCCGAAGCGGGACGATCGGGGTCGCGACGAGTTGGGAGTGCGGATGGGAGAGCGATGCGCCCGCGCGCTCTCCGTGGTTCTTGAAGATCAGGACGTAGCGGACCCTCGGATCCGCGGCGAGGGCACGATACCGGTCCCGGTACGCTCGCAGGACGTCGGCGACCTGCGTGTCCTCGAGTGTCGGGAGACGGCCCTCGTGGTCCGGCGCCTCGACGATGATCTCGTGGGCCCCGACGCCGTCGACGCTCACGAAGAGGCCGTCCTCGTGTCGCTGCACGTCCCCGGAAGCCTCGAGCGCAGGGAACATGTTCGGCACGCATCGGACCCGCCATCCCGGTCCGTCCCTCCGACCGCGGTCGCGGTATGCGAGGACTTCGGGCGGGGTCATCGCCTCGTGGCCGACGCAAAAGGGACAGTCCTCCTTCGGCGTCGAGGCTTTCGCGTTTCGGAACGCGCCCGGACGGCGGGAGCGCGCGGCGGAGAATATGACCCACGTGTCCGTCGCGTAGTCCTTCCGGATCTCGGGCATCGCCGGCCCGCCGATGCGCACGTCGGTCTATTTTAGCGTTGTGAAGACCGCGACCTCGCTGTGGGTTCGCCGCCTCCGCCGCAAGGCGCCCGAACCTTTTTACCGCAAAACCGCCATCCGTCGCGGGGTTAGGGAGGAGAGCGACATGGCTGGATCATCGAGTTCGGGTGCGCCCGGCGGGAGCACGGATTACACGCCGCCGCGGAAGATGGGCCGAATGCTAGCGGTCCTGATCGTGCTGCTGGTTGCGACGAACGCCGTCACGGCGGTGACCGTGTACTACGTGACGGCGCCAGCCGCCACGGTGCAAACGCTTCGCGTCATCGGTCCGTGGGCGGGGCCGGAAAAAGCCAAGTTCCTGCCGGTCCTGAACCTGTTCCACAATCAGACGGGCATCAACTACGAGTACATCACGACCCGGCAGGAAGACCTTCAATCGCTCCTGCCGAACTGGTTCGCTGCGGGGCGGGCCCCCGCCGATCTGATCTTCATGCCCAGTTCGTTCATCAAGCAATACGGAGTCCAAGGACACGCCGCGGACCTCGCGTCGACGATCACGCAGTCGAACTACGCGGCCGGCGCCTTGGACCCGCTCAAGGACGGGAGCAAGCTGTATGGCGGCGCGTACACGGGAAAGGTCAAGCCGGGCTTCTGGTACAACAAATCGTTCTTCACCGCGAACAACCTGCAAGCGCCGACGACGTTCGCCGGCTTCGAATCGCTCCTGGCGGACATCGAGTCCCGTGGGCTCGTGACGAATGAGCCGATCATCAGTGGCGACGGCGTGGGCTGGCCCCTCTCCGACGTCGTGGAGCACTTCATCGCGACGTATGGCGGCCCGAGCATGCACCGCGCCCTGACGGCCGGCACGCTCTCCTGGACCGACCCGACCGTCCGGAACATCTTCGCGACGTATCTCGTGCCAACCCTAACGGCGGGCGCGACGTGCGTTAACGGCTGCTGGAGCGCCCCTCGTCAGTGGGACACCGGGGTGACGGAGTGGTGGGCCGGAGATTACGCCCTCTACTTCATGGGAAGCTGGATCACAGGGATGGTCCCGAACCCGGCGGACATCGGCGTGTTCTCTCTCCCAGGTGGCGTGAGCACGCAAGGGATCGTGTTCGCGGCGGACTACTTCTTCGTGCCCAAGTACGCGACGCAGCTCGACTCCGCGAAGCGGCTCGCCGCGTTCCTGGGAAGCGCCGCCGCGCAGACGGAGCAGGTGAAGGTCGGCGGACACATCGCGACGGTCACGGGGGTTCCCTCGAGCGCATATCCCCCGCTGGACGCCTCGATCGCCGCGCTCTTGACCGGAAAGGAAGTGCTCTCGGATCTCGACGACACGAAGGGAGGCACGTTCCAGACGACGTTCTGGGCGCAGCTCCAGGCGCTGTGGGCGGACCCGAGTAGCCTCGACACCCGCCTCGCGAACATCCAAGCGGCCGCATGAGATGGGCCCGCAGGGGGCGCGGCAAGCGCCCCCTCGCATTTTACTCGTCTTCCGTGGCCCGCGTGTTGTTCTTTGTGCCCGCGACTATCCTGCTGATAGTCCTCGTGGTCTACCCCGTCCTCCAGACGCTCGCCCTGAGCTTCCTCGGCCCCAGCGGCGGATTCGTCGGCTTCGACAACTACGGGAACGTCCTCGGCCGGCCGGAGACGATCGACCTACGGAACTTCAATCCGACATACGCCTTTATCGGAGAATTGCTCGGGGGACTCATGGGCGGATTCGTCGCCGGGTTCCGGGACGCGCAATTCCCGCTCGGCACCCTCATCGACAACCTCCTGTGGATTGCGATCCACCTCCCGATGACCCTGTTCACCGGGTTGTTCCTCGCGCTCACGCTGCAGAAGGTGCGTGGTGCGTCCGTCGTGAAGTCGATGGTGTTCCTCGGGATGGTCACGCCGCTCATCGTGGGCGGGATCATCCTACGGTATCTGTTCGACGAGAAGTCCGGGATTGTCCCACAGTTCTTCGGAGCCATCGGTATCAAGTCCCTCGCCATCCAGTGGACCCAATACCCGTCGACCTTGCTCTTCGGACTCATCTTCGGGTCCGTGTGGCTGTGGACGGGCTTCAGCCTGATCATCTACTCCGCGGGGCTCACGACGATCCCGAAGGACTACTTCGAAGCGGCGCAGATCGATGGAGCCTCGTCGTGGCAGATGTTCCGGAAGATCACGTGGCCGCTCTTGCGGCCGATCACCCTCGTCGTCGTGACGATGACAGTCCTGTGGGAGCTGAAGATCTTCGATATCGTCTACGCCGCGACGAACCCGAACGGCGGCGTCGGAAACGCGGCGGACGTGCTCGCCTTGCAGATGTGGCGGTACGCCTTCCGCGCGGGCAACTATGCCGAGGCCGCCGTCGTCGCGACGCTCTTGTCCGGGCTCACCCTCCTCGTCGCCTCGTTCATGTTCCACCGGATGGTCGTGGGCATGCGTGGCGGCGGGAGCCGGCCGAGCCTCTTCGCCCGGCTGTTCCAAATCGTGAGGCGACCATCGTGAACGGTTGGAGCTTCGCGCGGCTTCGAGTTCGACCGCGCACGATTGCAATCCATGCGGTCGCGTGGGGCGTCGGGTTCCTTTGGTTGCTGCCGTTCCTCGGAGTCCTGATGACGTCGATCCGTCCCGTGGGCGAGATCCTGCACGGCTGGTGGGTCGTCGATCCCTTCAACCCGACGGCCAAGAACTTCGTCACGACCTGGACCGACCCCGAGACTCCGATGTGGAGGGGCATCCGAAATTCATTCATCGTCGCGATCCCCTCGACCGCCATCCCGATTTTCATCGCATCCTTCGCGGCCTACGGCTTCGCCCGATTCCGCTTTCCGATTCGCGACTACCTGTTCCTGACGATTGTCCTCTTCATGGCCGTCCCGCAGCAGATGGTCGCGGTGCCGATCTTCCTGCGGATGATTCAACTGGGCCTATGGGACAACTGGCTCGGCGTCATCCTGCTCCATTCGAGTTGGGCGATCCCGTGGATCCTGTTGTTCATGAGGAATTTCTTCCAGACCCTCCCCGCGGAGGTCGAGGAGGCGGCGCGTGTCGACGGGGCATCCGACTTGCGGATCTTCCTGAAGATCGTCCTCCCGATGGCGCTGCCCGCCTTGGCGGCCGTGGCGGTGTTGCAGTTCATGTGGGTCTGGAACGATTTCTTCTTCGCGACCGTCCTCCTGTTCTCGCCGGACAAGATGGTCGCGACGCAGCTCGTGCCGCTGCTCTCGGAGGCCGGGCCCTACCAGCGAGATCAGGCGGTCCTGGCCGCTGCCTCGATGAGCGTGATGATTGTGCCGGTCGCGATCTTCGCACTACTTCAGCGGTACTATATCCGCGGGATGATCGGCTGGACGATCAAGGGCTAGCCGGCTCGGCGTCGTCGAGTAGGTCGATCAGCGCCCCGGTGGACCATGCTTGGATGGGATTCGCGCGGATGCCCTGTTTCGGCTCCGCGGAGAGATCGATGAGGCGGTCGTCCACAACCGCGTACAGCTCCGGTATCCCATCGAGTTCCTCATACGCGCGGAGGAGCGCATCGCGAACGCGTCCCGCCTCCCGATGGAAGCCCGCCGCCGTCAGCCCACGGTAGAAGAACCAGTTGTCGTGGGGCCACACGGTCCCCATGTGATAACCGTACGGATCGAAGTCCGGTTCGGAGGCCGCGTGGGTCCGAATGCCGTAGGGCGTCCACATGTCGTCTTGGAACAACCGAGAAACGAGGGGGGCCATCCTGTCCTTCGGCACGACTCCTACGAGCGGAAGGTGCCCGGGATTGGAGGCGATGGCGGTGCGCAGTCGTTTCCGGCCGTCGAGGGCGAGCGCGTAGTAGCCCGTATCGGGCATCCAGAAGATACGGTTCAACGCGGCCGCCAGCCGCGTCGCCTGCGCCCGCGCTGCTCGTGCGAGCTGGCCTTGGTCGCTGACCTCGGCGAGCGCCGCGAAAGCCCGGTGCGCGCGGACGGCATAGCCCTGGACCTCGACCATGGCGACGGGCGGCTCGATGTGAAGATGGTCGGCCGATCCGTCCTTCCATCCCTGGTGGAACAATCCGTGCGGGTTCTTCCGTTCGTATTCGATGAATCCGTCCCCGTCGAGGTCCCCGTGGACGTCCATCCACCGATGGGCCGCGAGGAACGCCGGCCAGAGGTCCGTCGCGAGCCGCTTGTCCCCCGTGTGTCGCTCGTACTCGTCCGCGACAATCAGGAACAAGAGCGTCGAGTCCACGCTGCCGTAATATGGGAAGCCCCAATCCGGCAACTCCTTCTGCGACGCGGGATCGAACCGGTGTTCGTGGAGGATCTTTCCCGGCTCTTCCTCCGACCGCTCATCGGTGCGTCGTCCCTGGTGCGACGCGAGCATCCGGAGGGTCGACTCTGCGATCCGGGGGTCGTATCGCAAGGTCTGCCACGCCGAAATCAGGGAGTCGCGGCCAAACAGCGTGAAGTAGCGGGGCGAGCCGGCCCGGAGGTAGCCTTCCGGCGCGCGGAGCCGGTCCACGTCCCGCGCGAGGCGGGCCCGCAGCCGTTCGCGGTTCATCGGGCCCCCGGATACGCGCCTAATCGATCGCCCGGCCCGTGGTTCGGTCGAAGAGGTGGATTCGCTCCGGCGCGAAACGGATCCAGACGGTCGAGCCGGCGTCCCCTTCGAACGTGGACCCCGCGACCGCCTTGATGAGTTTGTCCCCGACCTTCAGGTCCAGGATCGTCGAATCTCCGAGAGGCTCCGTCGTGTAGATCTCCGCGGCGATGCAACCCGCTTCCGCCGGCTCCGTCGGGCTCACCCTCACGTCCTGAGGGCGGATTCCGAGGGTCAGTGGCCCGCCGGACGACCCCGGCAACGCTCCGGCAAACTGCCCCGGGACATCGATGCGGAAGTCGGCCGCGTCGAGCTGCCCGCGGGCATCGAGGTCGCAGTCAATCAGGTTGATCGGCGGACTGCCGATGAACGCCGCGGTGAACTCGTTCGCCGGATGGCTGTAGAGGCTGCGAGGACCGTCGTACTGCTGGAGCACCCCCTTGTTCAACAGCGCGACGCGATGGGCCATCGTCATCGCCTCGACCTGGTCGTGGGTGACGTAGATCGTCGTGACGCCGAGGTCCTTCTGGAGCTTCTTCAGCTCCGCCCGCATGTGGACTCGGAGCTTCGCGTCCAGATTGCTCAGAGGTTCGTCCATGAGGAACACTTGGGGCTCGCGGACGATCGCCCGCCCAAGCGCCACCCGCTGCCGCTGTCCGCCGCTCAGCTGGCTCGGCTTGCGATCCAAGAGACCCTCGATCTGCAGGAGCCGAGCGACCCGGTTGACCCGCGCGATGATCTCGCGTTCCGGCACCTTCGCGTTCTCCAGGGGGAAGGCGATGTTCTTGTACACGGTCATGTGCGGGTACAGGGCGTAGCTCTGGAACACCATGGCAACGTTCCGCTGCTTCGGATCGAGGTCGTTCACGAGCCGGTCGCCGATGTAGATCTCGCCTGCCGACGGTTCCTCGAGGCCGGCGATACAACGCAGGGTCGTCGTCTTCCCGCATCCGCTCGGACCGAGCAAGACCACGAATTCCTTGTCGTTGACCTCGAGGCTGAGGTCGGTGACGGCGGGGACGTCGTCGTACGCCTTCGCGAGACCTCGCAACTCCACGCGCGCCAAGGCGAGTTCGGACGGGGAAGAACGGATAAATAATCTTCGCCTTCCTACCGCTGGCGCGGTGTGCACCATGGAAGAAGTCCACGTCGCGGAGAAACGTCTGTCGGACTACCGGGCGATCATCGGTTCCGCGGCGTTCTCGGAGATCCTCGCGCTCGCGAGTAAGCTCAAGGGGAAGCGCGTCGCGCACGTGAATGCGACCGCGTATGGCGGCGGGGTCGCGGAGCTCTTGAACAGCCTCGTCGCCCTGCAGCGGGACGTCGGGCTCGACGCGCACTGGTTCGTCCTCGCGGGCTCAAACGCATTCTTCAACGCGACGAAGGCGATGCACAACGCGCTGCAGGGATCGGAGACGCCGCTGTCCGTCGACATGCTCGCCGCGTACCGGCATTTCAACGAGGTGAACGCGTCCACGTTCACGGACGAATACGACTACGTGATGATCCACGACCCGCAGCCCGCGCCGCTCGTCAATCTGTGTGAGCGGCACGGAACGTGGCTCTGGCGCTGCCACATCGATCTCACGTCACCGAATCCGTCCGTGGTGAAGATCCTCGAGCCGCATCTGCGCGCCTACGACGCCGCCGTGTTCAGCGCGGCCGAGTACGCACCTCGGTCCGTGCCCTTCCGCCGGATCTACGTGAACCCGCCGGCGATCGACCCGGTGAGCCCGAAGAACCGTCACGTGTACGAGGAGGAGCGCGACTCGATCCTCTCCCGCTTCGACGTCGACTTCGAGCGACCCGTCATCAGCCAGGTCGGCCGTTTCGACCCCTGGAAGGACCCGCTCGGTGTCATCGATGCGTACCGGCTCGTGAAGAAGAAGGTGCCGGGCGTGCAGCTCCTCCTCGTCGCGTCGATGGCCCGGGACGATCCCGAGGGCTGGCTCTGGTTCGAGCGTTCCGCGCGTCACGCGGGCGAGGATCCCGACATCCACCTGCTCACGGACCTTCGAGGCGTCGGCGCTCTCGAGGTCAACGTCCTCCAGCGAGAGACGGACGTGTCCCTTGCGAAGTCCTTGCGCGAGGGGTTCGGCCTGATCGTGAGCGAGTCCCTGTGGAAGCGGGTGCCCGTCGTGGGCGGCAACGTGGGCGGCATCCGGATGCAGATCAAGGACGGGAAGTCCGGCTACCTCGTCTCGAGCGTGAAAGAGGCCGCGGACCGCGCGATCCAGCTGCTCCGCGATCCGACCCGCCGAAAGGCGATGGGCAAGGCGGGACGCGAGCACGTACGACGTCATTTCCTGATTACGCGGTACTTGCGCGAATACTTGCGGATCTTTGGAGAGCTCAAGGCCGCGAGCTGAGCGGTTCACGGACCGCCCACACTTCTCAAGGGAGGGACTCCCGCAAGATTCGACGGAGCCCGCGTCGGAGATGCTGGCTCACGGTGTTCCGGCTCAAGCCGGTCAGCTCGCCGAGCTTCTCGAGGCCGACCTTCGCCGGGATGTCGAAGTATCCGAGGGTCCACGCGAGGCTCAGGACCTCTCTCTGGCGGCTAGTGAGCCCCTCGTCCGCGTGAGCCACGGGATGGCGGATCGCCCGGCGGCCCCGCAGCCGCCACCCGACCCCGAGGCCGTCCAACAACGTGAACACCTGGCGCGCGGCACCGTCGTCGGCGAGGAAGGAGAGCGTCGAGGAGTCCTTGCGGATGACCGTCGGCGTCGTCGGGGTGACGCGCGCCCCGAGGTCTTCGAGGATCGCCTCGAGCGCTCCGGGATTCCGTTGCCGAAGGAGCGCGACGTACGTGCGGCCGCCGTCCTCGACGCGCAGGATCTCGAAGTCCCGCAGGCGGTAGCGGCGCCGCAAGCGCGCTCGGGTCCGCATGATCTGCTCGATCGTTCGTCGTGGGCCCGATCGGACGACGCGGACGAGGAGGACGCGCTCCCTTGGCTGGAACGAATAGACGTGGAGGATCTCCACCGACTCGTTGTGCGCGAAGAACGCGGCCGGGACGACGCCTTCTCGGACCAGGAGGTCTCCGGGGACCTCGATCGTCAGTCGCCGCAACGGCATATATTACGGGTAATCATGCGCCTAGATATAGGCTATCGTCGTGCTCGGTCCCGAGGGCATCGATGGAGCCGGTCGCGGGCAGTAAGGGCGCGGTAGTGCGAAACCTCCCGGACGAGCCGTGGGAGAAGGGGATCGGTCCGGGCATCGTCGACAAGAAGATCATGGGGCCGGGGGACAGCAACTTCATGCTCATGGGCCTCGCACGCATGGAGGCGGGCGTGAAGTCGCCGCCGCACCGCCACCGGTACACGCAGATCTTCTACATCCTCGAAGGCCGGGGCCAGATCATCGCCGATGGCACGACGTACGACATCGGCGCGGGCTCGGTCGCCCGCTTCGTCAAGGGCGAGACGCACACCGTCGTCAACCCGGGTCCCGGTCCGTTGACGCTGATCGAGGTCCGCGTGCTCCCCCGGGAGCAGACGGTCTGGGAATAGGATGGCCTCCCTGCGGGTCTGGTTCAAGGCGACCCAGCCGCACAGCTTCCTCGCCTCGCTGGTCGGCGTCGCGCTCGGCACCGCGATCGCCTGGAGTCGCGCGGGGAGGTTCGACGCGCCCACGCTCGCGTTGACGGCGCTGGGCGTCGTGTGCCTGCACGCCGGCACGAACATGAGCAACGACTCGATCGATTTCAAGCGCGGCGTCGACAACTTGCCTGCGCACCTCGTGAGCCCGTTCACCGGGGGCGCGCGGGTCCTCCCGGACGCGGCCGTGTCCTTCGAGGCGCATCGTCGGGTCTGGATGGGGCTCTTCGCGGCCGCCGCGATGATCGGACTCGTCTTGGCCGCCACCCGTCCCAACGGCTGGATCTTGCTCGTCCTCGGGGGGATCGGAGGCGCGATCGGGGTCTTCTATACCCTGCCCCCCCTCGCGCTCCAGTATCACGGCGTCGGCGAGGTCGCGGTGGCGGTCATCTTCGGGCCGCTCGTCGTCCTCGGGTCGTACGTCGTGCAGGCGGGCGCTGTCTCGCAGGAGCCGGTTTGGGCCTCGATCCCGCTCGGGCTTCTCGTCGCCGCGTTCCTCTTGGTGAACGAGATGCCGGAGCACGAGACGGACCCCCGGGGCGGGAAACGCACGATCCCCGCGCGGATCGGCCTCGAGAGGTCCGTCCGGCTGTATGAGGCGATGGTGTTCGCGGCCCTCCTCGTACTCGTCGTCTTCGCGGTGGCACAGTTCGTCCCATGGCCGTCCGTGCTCGGACTCACTGCGATCGTCCGGCTGTCGACCGCGCGATCCGTCCTGCGGGCCCACTTCCGCGAATATCCGGCGCACATCCGGGCCAATGCCGCGACGATCCAGGCGGTGCTGCTGCTCGGAGCCGGCATGACGGCCGGCTACATCCTCGCCGGCCTGCGGAACCTATAGATGGAACGCGAGGTCCGCGATCAGCGAGAGCCCGACGAGGAAGTGGGTCGCGATCGTCAGGGCGATGACGGTCCGATACCCCCCCGATCGCCCCTTCGCACGCCACACGGACAGCCCAACGAGGGCAACGAACACCGCCGAGACGGGCATCCAGAGGATCCCGCCACCACGCACCAGCCAGAGCGCGCCGACGAGATATGGCGCCAAGAGGAGCGCGACGAAGGCCACGGTCGCTCGGCGAACGCCGAGGAGCGTCACCGGGGTGCGCTTGCCCTTTGCGATGTCCTCCTCGCGATTCGGGAAATAGCGGGCGAACGAGATGGCGGCGGCGAGGAACCCGAGGATCAAGGAAGCGAAGACGCTCGACTCCACTCCCGCACCGCCGAACGCCACCGTCGCCCCGACGGTCATGATCGGGCCGAACGCGAGGAACGTCGAGATCTCTCCGACTCCTCGGTAGCTGAGCTTGAGCGGAGGCGAACTATAGCTCCATGCGAGGACCGCGCCTCCAAGACCAAACGCGAGCAGGACGAGGTTCGCGGTGATCGCGACCAATCCGAGTCCCGCCACGACGCCGACGGCGAAGCACGCGCGCCCCGCGCGAAGCACGGTCTTCGGATCCCGTGTCAGGCCGATCGCCGCGCCGCTGTCGAAGGCGAACCACGCGCCGGGGGAGGAAGGCGGGACGGACCGGTCGAGTCCCTCATAGTAGCCCTTGAAGAGGTTCGCGCCCGCCTGGATTCCGACGAGCGACAGGAGGATCAGCCCGAGGTACTCCGGACGGAACGCCGCGCCGGAGCCGACGGCGGCCGCGGTCCCCGCGATCGCGGGCACGATCGAGGCCTCGAAGAGGATCGCCTGCGACGCGCGCACCCATGCGATCGCCTTCATCCACGGGTCGAGCGCTCGCGCCCGCTAAAGGGTTGCGTCGTTGCCTGTCGACGGTATCGAATCTGAGAATATCATCGACCGCGAAATGTTCCATTTTCGAATATCTTAAATGCCCTTCGCCCGTTCCGGGCGCGTGGCGCGGGGGTACCGGAGGAAGCGGTTCTACTCCACGCCGAACCGAATTCTCACCCACCTGTCCGCGACGGCGGCGCACGAACCCGTGACGCTCTCCGTGCTGACGCAGGAGGGGATCGCCGCCTCGACGCACTCGGGTCGCACGACGGCGACGAAGTGGCTCGCCCGCCTCGAGGCGAGCGGCCTCGTCGTGGACGAGCGTGCGCATGTGCCGGGACACCGTGTGCGGAAGACCGTGTACCGCCTGAGCCACGAGGGCTGGGTCGAGGCGATGAAGCTCCGGGCCCGACTGAAGACGGACATCGTCGAGGTCGTCGCGCCCACGCTCGATCCGACGCCGATGCGTGTGTCGGACATTCCGGAGATCTTTCCCGCGTATGTCAACCTGACCGCCGCCGTCTCCCTCATCCGCCGGGGGCGGCTCGACTTCACGAAGCTTCAGGGGATCGGGTCCGGCGCCGTCGCGCCGATCCTCTGGGGGGACATGCTCCGCCGGCTCGGCCGCGTCTTCGGACGCTCCGAGGAGTCCCGCGCCCTCGATTCCTGGGCCGCCTCGCCGTCCGCCGTACTGGTCGTCACGGGGATCGCGGGGATCGGCAAGAGCGCGCTCGTCGCGAGCTGGCTCGTCCGCCAGCGACCGCGCCCGTACATCTACTGGTTCGAGATCCACGACGGCACGACGCGGCCGGCGTTCCTTCGCGAGCTCGCGGCGTTCCTCGCGCGGCTGGGCCGCCGTGGCCTGACGAACCTGCTGCGAGAGGGCGGGGCGCACGCGCAGCCCGTCACCATGCGGGTCCTGGACCATGACATGAAGGATCTGCCGATCCTCCTCGTCCTCGACAACTTCCAGCGCGCGAACCCGGATCTCGCGCGGTTCCTCCGCGGGCCGATCCTCGAGCTGTGTCAGTCGAATCGGACGAAGGTCATCGTGGTCTCCCGCACGGTCCCCGCGAACCTCGCGCGGCGAAAGGCCCCGAAGCGTCCGCGCGTCGAAGTCCTCCGGATCGGGGGTCTCGACCTCGACGCGTCCCTGTCCCTCTTGCGAGCGAAAGGGTTCGCAGGAGACGAGGTCGCGCTCCAGCGCGTCGCGAACACCGCGCGGGGGCACCCCATCCTGCTGTCGTTCGCGGCGCAGACCGGGTCGATGGTGAGCGGCGAAATGACGCGCTACCTCGAGCGCGAGATTTGGCGGACCCTCGCCAAGGGCGAACGCACGCTCCTCGAGGCGGCGTCGCTGTTCCGCGGCCTCGTGCCGCTCGACGCGATGCATTGCTTCACCCCGGAATGGCAGGCCGCCGTCCACTCGCTCCAGGCGAAGAACCTGCTCGCGCCGACGATCTCGGGAGGCGTCGTCGTGCACGATTCGATCCGAGAGTACATCAAGGACCGGTTGCCGGACGCGCGGCGGCACTCCTTCCACGCGCTCGCGAGTGCGTACTTCCTCGACGGATCCGAGATGCACGACCGCCTCGAGGGGCTCTTCCATCTCGTCGAGGCCGGGGACTTGAAGGGGTTTGGCGAGTTCCTGGCGTCCCGCGGCGCTGGCCTGCCCGACTCCGTGCCGGCCTCGGAGATGCTGAGCGTCCTGCGGAAGATCGATCCCGCCCGCCTCGAGGCCGTCCCGATGTGCGTCCTGCCCGAGGTCGTCGGAGATGCGTTGCGGGCCCTCGGGGACTTGCACCCCGCGCTGCTCGAGTACCGCCACGCGGTGAGGCGGTGCGAGGCCGTCGGCCGGCCGGAGCGGATCCCGCGGCTCCTCCGGAAGATCGCGTCGATCGAGCGGTGCCGGAACGAGCCGACGAAAGCGCTCGGCCATCTCGTCGAGGCCCAGGCTCGACTCAAGGAACACCCGGACGGCGCCGAGTTCGGCGAGATCTTGAGGGAAATGGCCCTCTTGGAGAAAGGCCAGGGGAAGCTCGCGGAGGCGGCGGGCCACATGAACGCGGCCGTCGACCTCGCGACGGAAGGCTCGGCTCCCGGAGCGCTCGTGCGGGGTCTCACCGCGCTCGGCAGCATTGAGATGGACCGGGGCCATCTCGATCAGGGCCTCGCGTACAAGCTGGAAGGCCTTCGCATTGCGGAGCGGGCGGGGAACCTGACGGAGACGGCCCGCGCCTGCATCTCGGTAGGGACCTCTTACCACATGTTGCACCGGTACGACGAAGCCGTGCGGTGTTACGATCGCGCGTTGCAGATCGCTCGCCTCGTCGGCAATTTGCGGCTCGTGGCGTATGCGACGATGGATCGGTGCGCCTCCCTCATGGACATGGGCCGCGCCGCAGAGACGGTGAATCAGCTCGCCGAAGCGAAACGCCTCGTCCAGATCCTTGAGGAACGTGACACGCTTTTTTTGCTCTATATCTACGAGGGACAGCGAGAGTTCGAACTAGGCCGGTGGGACCGCGCCACTCGGCTCTGGGAGCAGGGCCTGCGCGGGCTCCGGGAGTTCGCCGACCAATCGGACTTGGCCCAGTCGCTCCTCTATGTGGGACGCTTCCACGTGGAACACGGAGATTCGTCGGAAGCCCGTCGATACCTCGACGAATCCGCACGACTGGCCCGCGCCCTGGGGAACGACGCCCTCCTGGCGGAACTCGAACCGCTCCTCACCGACACCGACTCTCCCGCGAACCATTCGGCCGCGCGACCAACGCGTCCCTAGTTCGGGTCCTTCGGCGGCGGGTCCATGGGTCACCTCGCGGCCCCTCCATGCGTCCGGTTTTGCTTTTAAAAGTGACTTGCCTTGTTCTGTTTTCCCCCGGCCCGATTCCCCAACGGGCGCATGTCGAGTTAAAGCGCGGCGAGGCGATGCCATCGCATGGTCACCTTCCCCCATCCCCGAGACCGTCCCCCGTTCTATATGCACGACATGATTCGCGGTCAGCCGGCTTCTGTCGCGGAAACCTTGGGCCGGCTCGAGGGCCCACGCGCGGACGACCTGCTCGGTCGGAACCGCAACATCGTCATCACGGGGTGTGGCACGTCTTTCCATTCCGCGATGTACGGAGCCGAAGTTCTCCAGGAAGCGTTCGGGACGTCGAAGGTGGTCCGCGCCGTCCACGCGTACGATCTCGCGTACAGCGACGGAACGTCGCGCGGATCAACGGTCCTCGGCGTGAGCCACAGCGGCTCCACCTCGACGACGAACCTTGCGCTGCGCCGCGCGAGCCGGATGGGCGCACGGACGGTCGGGCTGTGCGGCCTCCCTGACTCCGACATGGAACGGGAAACGAGCCGGTCACTCGTCATCGGATCCGTCCACGACCGGTCTTGGGCGAACACGATGAGCTATACGACGCAGCTCGCTGCCTTCGCAGCGCTCGCCGGGGACGTCGGCGGGGCGTCCTGGGCCGGCGTGCGCCGGGCGCTGCCAGGGCTCCCTCGGGTGCTCGCACGCGCGCTGAAGTGCGAAGCTGCGATCCGGCGGATCGCGGCGACGGTGGCGCGGCGCGATCGGGTGACGTTCCTCGGGAGTGGGCTCGATGCGATCACCGCCCTGGAGGCGGCCCTGAAGATCCGGGAGACGTGCAGCCTCCCGGCGAGCGGCTACCACACGGAGCAGGTGCTCCACGGTCCCTGCCTCTCGGTCGATCGCCGCGAGTCCGTCGTCATGCTGCGATCTCAGGACGATCGGGCGCGGGGCGAGGCAATTCGGAAGTCCCTGGTGCGGTTCGGAGCGCGCGTGACGACGATCGGCGATGCGCCCGATGCGGAAATCAGGCTCCCGTCGACCGAGCGGTTCCTCCGCCCGATCGTGAGCATCGTGCCGCTGCAGTTCCTCGCGTACTACAGCGCGCTCGAGCGGCGCGCGAACCCGGACATCATGCGGACGGATATTCCCCGATATCGTGCGGGGCTGGAGCCGCTGTTTCACTGAGGGCGATGTCCGGCGGCACCCCAACGACGGTCGCGATGTCCGTGCCGTTCCGGAGGATCAGGTGCAGATGCATCTTACCGCTGCCGTAGGTGATATTGAAGCGGTCCACTTCGGACTTGTAGAGGCGAGCGGGCCTTCGACGGCCCTCCGTCACGAATCCCGCCTCGGAGATCAGCCCGAGGGAGGCGAGCCGGCGGACGCGCCGATAGCATGCGGCGATCGGGACTCGGTACCGGTTCGCGATCTCCTGGGCCGTCAGCTTCTCCTGGTGGAGGGCGATCAGGATGCGCAGGGCGTGGTCGTCGAGGAGGGATTGTCCGTCCTTGTCGTAGAGCAGAAGTTCTTCGGCCAGCAACTTCGGTCGGGGGGGTTCGCTGCCGTTCGTTGGCGGTCCGAACGACACGCTGCCGATTCAGGGTCGCCCGATTAAAAGACATCGCCTCCCGTTATCACGGTTGAACGGTGGCCACGCGTAGGAGGCGACGCGGACAAAAAACGCTGCGACGTCAGCCTTCGAGCGCCTTCTTCACGTTCGCGGCGAACTCCTCGGCCTGCGACTTCAGTTTCGACCGCATGAAGTTGTCCATGATCCGCGCGAGCGGACCTTTCGCCTGGACGGCCATCGTGTACGTGACCTTCGTGGCGTCCCCGAGCGGCGCGAGGTCGATCGTCCCGATCATGTCCAAGTTGTCGGACTCGCCCCGGAACCGTCCGTGTTGCAGAGGGACCTGCTCAAGCGTCTCTGTAAGGACGACGAACTCCTGGGAGAGCGGGCCGATCTTCACCTTGAGGTTCCAGCGCGCCCGGTTCGCGTCGAGGACCTCGACCGATTGCACGCCGGGCACGCAGCCGCCGACGCGCCGCATGTCGGAGAGGAACGCCCACACCCGATCGATCGGCGCGGCGACCTCGAACGAGACGGTGCCTTCGGGCATCGTGGCGGGCAACACGCTTCCGGTAAAATACTTTCCAACGAATTCGCCGATCGGCCCGCGGAACGCGGTCGCGGCGGAGATCCGAACCCTGGGCCAAGTGGCAGAAATCCGGAGACCGGATGCTCCGCTATCGCGGCAGTCATTGGGGAGCCCGCGAACATACGAGCCCTTGGTCTACGTCTGGAATCGGACGTGTTGCAGTGTGCGCCACTCACAATTGCAGGTGCCGATGGCGCTACCCGGGTAGCGTGCGTGGAGCGATTCGCCGCCGAAGTAAGGACGGAAAGAGAAAAGGGCCGAGGTCCTCCCCCATGCTGCCTCGGCGGGTGGGGTTCGCGAGATTGGACTCAACCTTTCCGCAGGAACGGAAGGCCCGTGCGCTTGTTCACGCCGATCTTCCGATTCTTCGGCATTTCATCCATCGGTTTGCCGCTTTTCGGTTTCCGCTTACTGAAGAAGTAGATCGTCACTTTCGGTCCCTTCTTCAGCTTCACGTCTCGCGAGTACAGCGTCCATCCCTGGTACGTGTACGGCATGTTTGACCTCGTTCCTCCATACACGTAGGGGTCAAAAGCGTTTCCCTCCCTTAGACGCCCATCGAACGCGCAATCAACCGCTTGATTATAGTCATAATACAGCCCATCCTAGCGCTATGGAGGCGGATTCCTCGCGTTCTGCGGACCCCCATCGGAGGCGCGGGAAGGCGCGTCCTCATCGCCGGCCGTCGACGACTCCCTGTGAGTTCCGCGGCTTCTCCCGGTGGTCGTCATCTCCCGGCCCCCGTGGCAGAATCATCTGCGAGAACGGGTTCGAAAGGCCTATGGCACCATCCGCGCACGAAGACGCGGAATCCCCATGAAGGCGAAGCTGCAGCGCGTCGAGTGTGACGAGGAAGACCTGATCGAGCTTCCCGACTCCTGGATCCCGGTCCGCCTCGAGCACAACGCATACGCGACGCCGGCCCGCAAGGCGTATACCCTGTACTATCTCGAGCGTGCATGACATCCCGCGCGCCTTGAATAGACGGTGCGCGTTGCGGCCGCGTGGTCACGACGTTCGAGGACCTCGTCGGTCGTCTCGGCGCGGGTCGGGTCGCGATCGGCGCTGCGGTCCCACCCCGATATCGCTCCGATGCGTTTCGGGCCCACCGCGGCTCCCGCATCCCGGACGATGGGGTCTCTCCTGCGGCCGTCGTGTGGCCCCGGTCCGCCGAAGATGTCGTGGCGGTTCTGCGGTTCGCAAAGACCGCGAGCCTCGCGGTCGTCCCATGGGGAGGCGGCACGGGCCTCATGGGCGGTGCACGCCCGGGTCCGCACTCCCTGGTGATCGATCTCCGCCGGATGCGGCGGGTCCGCCGGATCGATGCGGTCTCCCGCATGGCCACGGTGGAAGCGGGGATCGTGCTGGAAGACCTCGATCGCCGCCTGCGGAAGCGACGGCTCTCCCTGGGTCATGACCCGTGGTCGCGGCCGCGCGCGACCCTTGGCGGCGCGATTGGGACAAACGGGATCGGGTATGCGGGATACCTGCGCGGGACGATGGGCGATCAGGTGCTCGGGCTCGAGATCGTCCTCGCCGACGGCACGATCGTCCGGACGCGACCCGCAGCCCGAAGCACGACCGGCCTCGATTTGAAGCGGCTGTTCATCGGGACGGAAGGCACGATGGGGATCGTCACCGCCGCGACCCTGCGCGTCTTCCCCGTGCCCGAGCGCGACGAGGTCCACGCCTTTCGGCTCCGGGATTTCCCGGCCGGGTTGCGGTGTATCTCCCGGATGTACGACGCAGGCCTCGTCCCGAGCGCCATGGATTTCGAGGAGACCTTCCCCGCGCCCGGGCTGCCGTGGGGCTCCGAGGCGGGACCTCCCGCTCTCTACCTCGGATTCGCGGGCGCTCGAGAAATCGTCGAGGCCTCGTGGCGGGTGGCTCGGAAACACCTCCGGACGGCTCACGCGCGCGCCCTTCCCGACCGGGAGGCGCGGGAGTACTGGCGAACGCGGCACGACATCATCTACGCGCACGACGAGGTCTCGCCGGGAGTCACGCGCGCAGACGTCTTCCTGAAAGACGTCATCTTCGACTACGTGCACGTCGCGCTCCCTCGGTCGAAGATCCTCACGTATCGCCGCGCGGCCCTCGGGGTCCTGCGGCGCCACGACGTCAAACCGATCGGCTTCGGCATCTGGACGCAGCCGGAGCTCGTCTCGCTCGAGGTCATTCGCCCGGCCGGTGCGGATCGGTCGGCCGCAAAGGCCGCCGTGGCGGAGGCGATCGACGGGATGATCCGCCGTGCGCAGGCGCTCGGAGGGTCGATGGAATACGTCCATGGCGTTGGCGTGAAGCTATCGCACCTCATGGGCGAGGAGCTCGGGGCCGGCTTGGATGTCGCCCGGCGGGTCAAGGACGCGCTCGATCCGGATCGCGTGCTGAACCCGGGAAAAACGGGCCTTTGAGGCGAAACGGGATGACCGATGGGTCGTTCGCGAGGGTGTCGGCCGCCTCGTTTGCGAAATTTATATGAACCGCCCATTCAGCGGAATATATATAAATCTGGACATAACTGCGCCTTTCGAGGTTGGGACTGGATGCAAGCACCACCGCCCCCAATGATGAGTGGCATGATGATGGATCGAAAGAAGAC
>DASPZJ010000109.1:0-39844 GCA_035636315.1 Thermoplasmata archaeon | reverse complement strand
CGTTAAACGGGGCCTGCCCCCAGGAGGAGTTAGACCCCACCATGGCATCGAAGAAACACGCGAAGAAAGCGAAGAAAGGCAAGCGCTGATAGTTGACTGCGCTCGAGCCGGTTGTGGAGACTTTCACTTTTTCCTTTTCTTTGCCTCGTTCGTCTTCCGGGCGAGGCGAGAGGCGAGCCGCGTGTGGAGGACCTCGCTCACCACTTTCCCGTCCGCGCGGCCGCGCACTCGTTCCATCACGCGGCCCATGAGCGCCTTCTCCGACTCGGGGCCGCGCGTTCGGATCATCTCGTCCGAGGCGACGAGGACTTCGTCGACGATCCGTTCGAGTTCCTCGGTGCCCAACCCCGTCACCCCGAGCGCCGCGATGGCCTCGGAGGCCCGAAGCTTCCGGCGGCCCATCTCCCGGAGGATGTCGGGTACCGCCTCCTTTGCGAATCGGCCCGCCTTCAGGTGCGAGAACAACTCGCGGATGTGGTCCACAGGGATCGCATCCACGTCGATCGATTCCCGCCGAAGCTCCGGGAACGTGTACAGGAGGACCGTCGCAACGAGCTTCGCCTCACCGAACTCCCGTGCGATCATCTCGAACGCCTCGTCGCTGCCCTCTTGCACGAGTTGGCGCGCTTGCTGCTCGTGGACGCCATATTCCCGGGCGAGGCGCGCGACCGTGATCTCGGGCCGCTCCGGGAGGTGCTCTCGGATCCTCGCAAGCCGCTCGTTCGTGACCCGGATGGGCGGCGCATCCGTCTCCGGGTACATCCTCGCCTTTCCCGGCAACGGACGGGCGTACGCGGTCGTCCCGTCCGGGCGGGGCTCCCGTGTCTCGGGGGGAACGCCGTGGAGGGCGGCCGTGGCGCGGGGATGCATCTCCTCGATCGCGTGGCGGGCTTTTGCCTCTTCTTCCGCGACCAGCACGAACGCGTCATCCGGGCCGCCGATCTTCAGTGCCTTGCGGACGGCGTCCACCTCGGAGGGCGTGATTCCGTATCCCGGCAGTTCGTCCGAATGGAAGATCCCCGCCACTCCCGCGACGCGGGCGTGGGCCGCGAGTTCCGGACCAAGTTTTCCCTTCAACAAGCGCGCGAAGCCGGGGAGAACCCATCCGAGGACTCTCGCGCCGCGATCTAGCGCCGCGCGGACGACCTTCGATTGCGTCTCCCGGAATGCAGCCGTGAGGTCTTTGAGATCCATCGGGACGGCCCGGACGCCTCGGTGCTTCAATTCGCCGGCGACGTCCAAGAGCATGCGCTGTCGTTCGACCTCTGTCTCGACGAACGTCGCAATCATGCGGAGCTCCTGCACGCCCTTGATTTCGATGCGCGCCCCGCCCGCGATCGAGACGTTCAAGTCCTCCCGGATCGTCCCGATCCCTCGCATCACCTTCCGAGTCGCGCGGAGGAGGGAGCCGAACGCCAAGGCGACGTCTCGGGCCTCCTCCGGTGTCTCGATGTTCGGCGTCGTCGCGAGTTCGACGAGCGGGATGCCGAGCCGGTCGAGCCGGTACACGACCTCGCCCTCCGACTCGCCGAGCTTCCTCGCGGCGTCCTCCTCGAGGAGGACGGTCGGCACGCCGATCTTCTTTCCGGATACCTCCAGGTGACCGTCGAGCGCAAGGAGTGCCGACCGCTGAAACCCGGCCGTGTTCGAGCCGTCGATCACGAGCTTCCGCATGAAGTGGACTTCGTTCACGGGCTTGGCGTCCAACAGGAGCGCGATCTCTAGCGCGATGTCGAGTGCCTCCGGATTTGGCAGGTGAGGCGGCTCCTCGTCGGCCTCGACGAGACACGAGTTCGAGGTGGCCTCGTAGACGAACACGAGGTGGCGTTTCGCCTCCTCGATCGCGGCCGCGTCCACCTCTCCCAGTTCGGATTGGGTCGGCCGGAGCCGACGGTGGAATCGCATTCCACCCTGGAGATCGACGAGTCCGGAGGCGCATTCGCAGAACAACTTGCGCGTCGCGAGCTGCTGGTGAATCTCGAGGCCGACCTTCAGCCCGAGCGCGCGATAGTCCATCGGATCAGGAAGTCCGGAGTCCGTGATTAAGCCTTTCCCGCGGCCGTCTCCTCCGGTACGCGGGCCTTGCGGAGGTCTCCCTGGAGTTCGGCGATCCGGTCCTCCGCCACCCTGAGCGCCCCCTCGAGATCGGAGATGCGGGCGGCCGCCTCCTTGAGTTCCGTCCACAGGATGTGATATCGTCGCGCGGCGCGGTACTCCCGTAGCGGCTCCGGATCCGCCGGTTCCGGTTCGCCGTCCGTCGAGAGGATATTCTTCACGTAGAAGTCTCGGTCGAGTTCGGGCATTGCCGCCATCTGGCGGAGGAGATGCGGCGGGTAGTCCGGCTTGAGGGTCGAAGCGGCCCGGATCGCCATCATTACCGCGTATTCGCCGCAGCAGTTGAAGTCCCGGACGGGCACATGATTGTCGCCGTGGGTCTGGCGATGGGTCTGGGTGAACATCTCCCAGATCCGGTCGTATTCATCGAGGGCGGCCATTGGATCAGCGAGCGAGAAGGCCGCGACGCTCGAAAGTACCTTTGGGATAGCCGCACGGACGAGAACTCATGCCGATGGCTTCTTTTGCCGTCTCGCGGTGCGGTCCGCGTGGGCCGCGTCTGGGATTTCGCCAAGCGGCGGATCGCCGGGTACATCGTGTTCTGGCTCGTCGTCGTCTTCGTGATCTACGTCCTCTACAAGGGAAACCTCCCCGCGCAGGCGGGCATCTTCATCCTGGCGTTCGCCTTCACGATGTCCGTCGCGTTCACGGGTCGGATGAAGCGGAAACAGCGGGAGCGGCGCGAGGCGTCGAGGCTCCGCGGACGTTAGCCGTGCGGTTCGCGGTACGGGGATCGCAAGGTGCCTTCGTTGCGCTTTCGGCGGTGTTCCTTCTCGTTCTTGAGCCACGCGAGGAGGCGGGACGCGGCGCCGAACGGCCGGAACTCGAAGACCACCTTACCGTGCTCGGCGTCCTCGGTCTGCAGCAGCACCCGCCGGCGTTTTGGCACCACATCGATCGTCTCCTCGAGGGGAATCTCGTGGAACCGCTTCCCTTTCTTGCCACCCGGGAGGTCGAGCCAGTCGGAATCCAGGAGGAGGAGGCGCCTTCGGGTCTGCCACACCCATCCCTTCCTCGCATCCACGAGCGTCTTCTTCGTCATGGCCACCGGCTTGTAGATCTCATACTTGAGTTCGCGATACCCGATGATCTGGTCGCCGCCGGAGAGGACCGGCTCGTTCGCTTCCGTCAGGACGACGCCGACCTCACCGACCTGGTCGATTTTCATCCGGCCGATGCCAACCTCTGGGGCGGGATAAGCTTACCGAGCGAGGTCGGGCGATCACTCCGAGAACTCGTCGAGGCCGATCGACGGGTTGATCTCTCCCGCCACGTTCGTCGCGATCGCCCGCGCGACCTCGGCGGGCTCGCGCGTGTGCCCGAGCACCCACATCAACTTGACGTACGCGGTCTCCGGGCTCATGTCCTCGCCTCCGATGACGCCCGCCTTGATCAGATCGCGGCCGGTGTCGTACACGCGCATGTTCACGCGTCCCTGGAGGGTCTGTGTCGTCATGACGATCGCCACGCCGTCTCTCGCGAAGCGGTGCACGACCGGCACGAGGTCCTCGGAAACGTGGCCGAGGCCCGTGCCCGCGATGACGGCACCGTGGACGTCCTGAAGGATCCCCTCGAGTTCGGATCCACGCTGGCCGGGGTAGAAGTACGTAAGGGCGACGTTCGTGTCGAGCGCGTCGTCCACCTTCGTCGGACCGCGGGATCGGGGCAATGGACGCCCGGAGAGTTCGACCCGGCCATCCGCGAGGACCCGTCCGAGCGGCATGGCGTTCAGCGACCGGAAAGCGTCGCGGCGCGACGAGTGCATCTTGCGGACCTTCGTGCCGCGATGGATCACCCCGAAGGAATCGCTCGTCTCGCCGTGCATCACGGCGACGACTTCGCCGAGGTCCGCGGTCGCGACGCGGGCCGCGCTGAGCAGGTTCGTCGCGGCGTCCGACGAGGGGCGGTCGCTCGACCGCTGCGCCCCGACCACCGCGACGGGGCCGGTCAGCTCACGTAACATGAAGGACAGCGCCGCCGTCGTGAAGTGGAGCGTGTCGGTCCCGTGCGGGATGATCACGCCGGTCGCGCCGCCGTTGAGTTCCTTTCCCGCCTCCCGTGCCAAGTTCTGCCAGTTCTCGGGTTTCAGGTTCTCGCTGTAGATGCTATAAATGACCCGGGCTCGGACGTTGCAGACGTCGAGCAACTCGGGGACGCTGAAGACGAGTTCCTCCGCCGTGACCGCCGGATGGACGGCCCCTGTCCGGTAGTCGACGTACGCGGCGATTGTGCCTCCGGTGCCGAGCACCGCGACGGTCGGCTTGTCCTTCGCCGGCGGGGGAAGATTCCGCTGAGCTTTCGTCGGAGCGTGCTTCGTCACGACCTCGACGGATTCGACGTCCCGGATCGCAATCCCGATGTTGTATCCGTTTGGCAGTTTGACCGTCAGGATGTCGTCGCCGCTGAATCCGTGGTGCGGCATGAGGACTCCCTCGTACCGCTCGCCCCTCGCGCGGACGACGACGGCGTCTCCCCGGTCCGCCTTCGAGCGGTCGAGCAACGCCCGGACGCGTGGCGGGTAGTCCATCGCGTCTCGGAACCGGTGGGCCGGATATGGTCTTTGTGCCGCGAAGGCGAAAAAAGACCGGATCACCATCGCGGCGTCGATGCGTCGCACCGCCCGGGCGGTCCTGAACGAACTGCGGTGGCGTGAGCCCGCTCGGCTCCTCGATGCGGTACTGTGGTATGTCGACCGAACCCGCCCGGGAGGCTATCGACTGATACGCGGCTCCGAGGTCGTCGACCTCGAGCGCCGCTATTTCACGACCGCCGAAGCGCGCCTCCCCTACTACAAGATTGTCCGGATCGAGTGCGGCGAGGACGTCCTCTTCATTCGTCCTGCCGTCCACCAAAGGCTTTCGGGAGGTCCGTAAGTCGAAGCGGGAACGAAAGGGGGTGGCGGCTTCGCTATCGAGACGCCGGAGTGCGAAGCCGATCTTGCCGGCTCACGTGTGCTTGGACCAGGGGAGGTACGGGTTTGCCGCCGCCAGGATTGCGCCGAGGAGCCCGATGACGCCGCCAATCGTTCCCGGAAGGCCGCCGAAAGCGAGCAAGACGATGCTCACGACGCCTGCCACGATTGCGCTGTTCATCAGGTTCTTGTGGCCAATCTTGGGGGAGACCCACAGCGCGGCCCCGAGGACGACGTCGATCACGAGGACCGTCGTCAAGCTCGCGAGCTGGCTCGCTGCGATACCACCCTGTGCCCAGTCGATTGCGTACAGGAGAACGGACAGGAGGATCGCCAGGGCGCCCCCGAGCATCAGCAGCAACTCGTGCGGCTGCTTGTTCTCGAGGTCCGCCATGGCGGTCCTGCCGGCCGACTCGTAGCCTTGGGTCATGGTGGCGGGGCAGGCGTGCCTGTCGGTGATAAGTGTTCGTTCGCGGGACGCGGTCCTTGATAATCAGCCTCCGTGAGAATCATTCTTGGTAACGGACCGCCGGGTGCTTCGCCCTAGGTTTTTGGTCCGTTGGCGCGATGCCGCTGTGTGTTCCGATGACCCGATACCCCGAGGAGGTCCTGACGCGCACGAAGAAGGGTGATATCGAGGTCCGCTCCCAGATCGATTGAGGCCGGTACGTCCGGTACAACTACCTCCACCCGGAAACGGGCGAGCCGCTGGAGGGCGGGAAGATCAAGCTCATCCCCATCGCGGACGGCGGGAAGACCGAGAGTTCTTCATCATCCCCACGAAATCGAAACGGGACCTGCTCGTGCCGGCCGCCGAGAAGGGGGCCCGGAAGATCTGGGACGGGATGAAGTCGGTCGATCTCTAAGATGGCTCACCCGATGCCTACCGGCCCTGCTGAAGGCGGGGCCAGCTCGTACACGATGCGATCCGTCTCCCTGCCTTTCGACCGCTTCTCGGTGACGCGCACCCGGCCGATCTCGGACACATTCTTCAGATGGGTCCCGCCGCACGGACAGTAGTCGGCCGAACCGATCTGGATCACCCTCAGCCGGCGCACGGACTCGGGGATGAGGTCGAGGAGCGCACGGTCTTCGATCTTGTTGTGCACCACGACCCGATCCTCCTCAAAGATCCGGACCTCTTGTTTCGACCCGATGACTGAGTTTGTCTCGTCCTCGATTCGCCTGAGGTCTTCCGGTGTGAAGTTCGCCGGCTGGAAATCCACGCGGCTGTAATCCGTGTGAATCTGATTGCCGACCGTGCGCGCACCGTAGATGCGGAAAACGAGGCCGGACATGAGATGTTGCGATGTGTGCATGCGCATGTGTTTGTACCGCCGGTCCCAGTCCACGATGCCATGGACCGCGGTGCCCATCGGCATCCGGTCGACATAGTGCTTGATGACTCCCTTGTCCTTCATCACACGAAGGACCTTCGACTCCGCCTCGCCTCCTCGGAGGACGCCGGTGTCGTAAGGTTGGCCGCCGCCCTCGGCGTAGAAGAGGGTCTGGTCGAGGACGACGAAGTCCGGCCCCTGCTCGATGACCGAGGCGTCGAACTCGCGCGCGTAGCATGGATCCGGCTCCTGTCCGCGGCGCTCTTCCATGTAGAGGACCCGAGTCGCCATGCGCCCCCAACGGAGGCCCGCCATATAGGATTCTCTTCATTCGTCGCGGTGCGGAAAGGACCACAATCCATAAATCGGCCGAGCCCGTCCGCCGCTTCGTGGTCGCGGCTGAGCCGAAGTCTCGCTCCCCCTCCATCGAGGTGGTCATCTATTTCGGATTTCTCCTTGCGTTCATGGGACTCCTTGCGCTCGTGTCCGCCGGATTCGGTCTCATCCTGCTGGACATCGTGTTCGCCGGATTCATCGTCGTGGTCTTGGGCTGCGTCGTCGTGATGGACCGCGTCATCGGCTAGGCTCGCTCCGCCAACGTCCGGCACCGACGCACGGGCGCCCGCGACCGTTCACTTCCCGAGAACCGCACGCGCGATGACGAGCCGCTGGATCTCCGACGTGCCTTCATAGATTTCCGTGACCCGCTGGTCCCGGTACAGCTTCTCGACGACGTAGTCCTTGATGAATCCGTACCCTCCATGGATCTGAACGGCCGAATCAACGGCGCGGTGGGACGCCTCGGATGCGAACAGCTTCGCCACGCTCGACTCGTAGGTGTGCCGCTGCCCCAGGTCCTCCAGCCGGGCCGCCCGGTACGTGAGGAGGCGCGCCGCCTCGATTTCCGTCGCCATGTCGGCGAGCTTCCACTGGATCGCCTGGAACTCCGCGATCTTCTGCCCGAACGCTTCCCGCTCCCTCGCGTACTTCAGCGACTCCTCGAGCGCCCGCTGGGCGATGCCGAGGGCTTGGGCCGCGATGCCGATCCGGCCGCCGTCGAGGGTCGCCATCGCGATCGTGAAACCCTTGTTCATCTCGCCGAGCAAGTTGTCTTTCGGAATCCGCATGTCGTCGAATCCAAGCAGCGCTGTGTCACTCGCGCGAATCCCCATCTTGTCCTCCTTCTTGAGGACGGAGAACCCCTTCGCGTCCGTCGGGACGATGAACGCGGAGATGTCGTGCTTCTTGGGGCCCGTGCGGGCGTACGCGAGGACGACTTGGGCGACCGTGGCGTTCGTCGCAAAGGACTTTGTCCCGTTCAGGACCCACTCGGGACCGTCGCGCTTCGCGGTCGTGCGCATCGCCGCCGCATCGGACCCGCTCCCGGGCTCCGTGAGGGCGTACGCCCCGATCGACTCGCCCCGGGCCACGGGCTCGAGGTAGTGGCGTTTCTGGTCCTCGGTGCCGTACCGGAGGAGCGGCTCACAGACGAGGCCGTTGCACACGGCCGCGATGACCCCGGCGCTCGCATCGGCCCGGGAGAGTTCCTCGATCGTGATCGCGTAGCACACGGTGTCGAGGCCCGACCCACCGTACTTCTCCGGCACGAACACGCCCATCAGCCCGAGTTCGCCCATCTTCTTCGCCCAGGCCGAGGGGAACTGCTGGCTCTCGTCGAACGCGCGGGACTGCGGGACGATCTCCCGCTCGGCGAAGTCGCGCACGGTCTTGCGGGTGATCTCTTGCGTCTCCGTGAGCCCGAAGTCCATCGGGCCGTCGAAGGTCCTTCGACCGGATAAAATCTCCGCGGTGCGCGAAGGTTGATGCGCCGCAAGTCCCTCGCCGACCGCGTGGTCGTGTCGCTCGAACCCCTGCAGACGATGGAGGCGCATGCCTATTGGCGGGTCTTCGTGTCGGGCCGGGGCGACCTCCCGACGCGCGAGCTGAAAGTCCATCTCGACCGCTACCTCGCCCTCCCGCCGGAGGAGCAGAGGGCGCACTTCGCGTTCCGGAAGGACGGTCGGATCGTCGGGGCGATTCGGCTCGGGCCGGGTGAGATCTCGGGATTCTCGATGGACCCCTCGGAGGCGGCGGAGACGACCGCGGCCCTCCTGAAGGCCGTGGATTTTCAGCGGGCGGCCGGCACGGGCCCGATCACGGCCCACTACGAGGACCGATACGAGCCCGTCTTCGCGGGCCTTGGCTTCCGGCGGATCTTCGCCCGCATGCGGATGGAGGCACCGACCGTCCGCGCGCCGGTCCCGGAGGGCATCCGACTTGTCCCCCCGGAGGAAGGGGAGATTGCGCGGCTCACGGCGTTCCTCATGGACGTCTACAATGGGCACATGGAGCAGCAGTACGGGCTGCACACCGGGACCGAGGAGGAGTGGCGCGAGTACGTCGGGGGTCTCTTGAAGGGCGATTCCGGCCGGTTCATGCCCGATGCGTCCTTCGTCGGCATGGAAGGCACAGGCATCGACGGCGCAATCCTCGTCACCTACTGGATGGGCATGCCGCTCGTGGCGGAGCTGGGCGTCGCGAAAGGCCGGCGCGGTCAGGGTTTGGGCCGTGGCCTCCTCCAGGCAGCGATGAACCGGCTCGAAGGCCTCGGCGAGCGACGGCTGGCGCTCTACGTGACGATCGGAAACGATCCGGCGGTGGCGCTGTACCGATCCGCCGGATTCGTGCAGGTCGGCGGGCAGTCCGTCACCGCGCGTCTCGAACCGTGATCATTCTCATCCGTGAATCCAGCGAGCGTAGACTTAAGGCCCATCCGTCCGAATCGAAGGTCGGTCGGGTCGATGGCGGTCTCCGCGGAACAGTTTGTGGTCCTCGTGCTGAGCATCTCGTGCGGCGTACTCGGCGCGTTCCTGCTCGCGCACAAGGGCGTGCGGATGATGCGAGGCGGTCTGTTGTATCGGCTCAGCATGGGTCTCGCCGCCGTTGGGATCGCGTTGAGCCTCAGTGCGGCCACGCGAATCCTGTTGGCCGACACCCCGCTCCCGGACGCGTTCCTCGTCGTGGCGCTCGTCGTCCTGTTCTACGTCGGATACAGCGCCTGGCTCAGCGCCCATCAGATGCCGACCGAAGCGTGAGAGCGTGGGCGCGCAAGGGGCGTACGACCGCATCGAGGCCGACATGCGGGCCATCTGGGGCGACATGGCTCTGGCGATGCTGCGGAAGCGGCTGCGCGATGTTCGCGCGGACCGTTCGACCCTCACGGAGGACGACCTCGTGAAGGTCGTCGAATTGCTTCGCGCCCGCACGCTGCCGTCCGTCATCGGAGAGGACGGCGCCGAGGTGAAGGCGAAGCAATATCTCGCGTGGATCGCGGACGGCTCGTGACCTCTCAGGCGGTCTCCTCGAGTTCGTGGACGCGGAGCGACTGGAACCGGGGCGTGAGCAAGGCGTACGGGGTACAGTACGACCGCTTCGGAGGCTTCGGCCTGCAAGGCGTCGCCAAGCGGTCCGTTTTCATCCTCGACAGAGAAGGCATCGTGCGGTACAAGTGGGTCACGGAAGACCCGAAGGTTCCCCCGGACCACGCGAGCGTCCTCGAGAAGCTCAAGGAGATGTCGGCGTAAGCCCCAGGTAGGTCCGGACCTCCTCGGCGCTCTGGACGGTCGGGACACTCGGGAGCGGCGGCTCGGAGTCCCGCGGGGCACCCGTGTTGACGAGGACCACGCGATCGTCCGGCGTGATCGTGCCTTCGTCATAGAAGCGGCGGAGTCCCGCCAAGGTCGCCGCCCCTTCCCGGCACGCGCCGATCCCCTCGAGGGCCGCGAACGTGCGGGCCGCGACTTCGATCGCGTCGTCGGACACGGCGACGGCGGCGCCGCGCGTCTCCCGGAGCGCACGGAGGACGATGCGGTCTGCGACGGTCGAGGGGACGCGCAGACCGGCCGCGTTCGTCTTCGGGTGGGGCCAGGGCTCCGCGGACTCCCGTCCCTCCGCCCACGCGCGGACGAGGGGCGCGCACCCCTCCGCCTGGACGAGTCCGATCCGGGGCCACGGGCCCTCGAACCAGCCGAGTTCCCGGAGCTCGTGGAGCGCCTTCCACGCGCCGGCGATTCCGGTCCCGCCTCCCGTCGGGAACAGGATCCAGTCCGGCATCGTGCCGAGGGCCTCCCAGATTTCCAGCAGCATCGTCTTCTTGCCCTCGACGCGGTAAGGCTCTCGTAAGGTCGCGACGCTGAACGTCGGCGTCGTCCGCGCGAGATCCTCGACGATCCGACCCGCGTCCGCGATGTCCTCGTCGACCTGGAGGAGGTGGGCCCCGTAGGCGAGGGTTTCCTGGGCCGCGGCGGTAGGTCCGTCTCGGGCCATGACGACGATCGCCCGCACACCGTACACGGCAGCGTACAACGACAAGGCCGCGCCCGCGTTGCCCGCGGTCGGGACCGCGAGGGTCGATGCGCCCAGCGCCTGGGCCATCGGCACCGCCACCGCCATGCCGCGCGCCTTGAACGTACCCGTCGGGTTGAGTCCCTCGTCCTTGACGTACAAGGCGGCGACCTTGAGGCGCGCGACCCGTCCGCCGCCCCCGATCCGGTCCAGTTTGTACAGCGGCGTGCCACCCTCACCGCGGGAATGGATCTCGCTCTCGTTCAGCGGGAGCAGCGGTGCGTATCGCCAGAGATCCTTTCGCGCCAGGAGGTCCTCTCGCCGGACGTCGCTCCACTCGTAACGCGCGAACAGCGGGGCGCTGCATTCGCAGACGTTCCGTAGGCGGACCTCGTGTTTCTTCGAACATGCGGTGCATTCGAGGAACGCGGGGCGCACGGCACCGGGCATGCCGACGACGCCCTTACGGTTTTGTCCCGCGATGCCTTTATCGTCGTGCGCGCATTCGACGCGCCGATGGAGGTCACGGCCCCCGCGGTCGAGCTTCAACGTGCGTACGAGGCGATGGTCGCCGCGATGCGGGTCCGCGGCCGGATCTTGGTCGCGTACTCCGGAGGCGTCGACAGCGGCCTTGTGGCCCGGGTCGCCCACGACGCGGTCGGCGCGGACGCGCTCGCCGTGATCGCGGACTCGGAATCCTTAGCTCGACGCGAGCTCGATGAGGCGCTCGACGAGGCCGCCGAGATCGGGATTCCGGTGAAGGTGGTCCGCGTATCGGAGCTGGCGAACGACCGCTACGTCGAGAATCCGACGAATCGTTGCTATTTCTGCCGCCAGGAATTGGGTGTGGCGCTCCGGCCGCTCGCGGCGGATCTCGGCTATCGGGTCATCGCGGACGGCGTGAACGTGTCGGACCTCGGCGACTATCGACCGGGAATCCAGGCGATGAACGAGGCCGGCTTCTGGCATCCCCTCGTCGAGTTCGGACTCGCAAAGGCAGACGTCCGCTCGCTCGCGCGACGGCTCGGACTGAGTTTTCATGACAAGCCGAGTAACGCCTGTCTTTCCTCTCGCATCGCGCACGGGGAGGTTATCACGCTGGACAAGTTGCACCGGGTCGAGGCGGCGGAAGACGCGATTCGCGCACTCGGGTTCCGGGTCGTGCGGGTGCGAGCGCACGAGGGGATTGCGCGGATCGAGGTCCTTCGGGAAGACATTCCGCGGATCGTCGAGCCGGACTTCGCGGCGAAGGTCGTCAAAGCGGTCCGCGATGCAGGATTCTCCCAGGTGACGATCGACTTGCGCGGGTATCGCAGCGGCTCGATGGACGAGCCTCGAGGCGCGCCTCCGAACCCTTAAGTATTACGCCGTTATCGACGCGATGCCGGGGACGTCCAACCGTCCAAAATCAGGAGAGGCGCGTGTGGCAACGTCGATCGGGATCATCCCAAGCCTGATCATCGGGATTCGGGAAGGGATCGAAGCCGCCCTCGTGATCGGCATCATCCTTGGCTACCTCGTGAAGATCGAGCGGGGCGACCTGAAGCGCTACGTCTACGGAGGCACCGCCGCCGCCAGCGGCGCAAGCGCCGGCGTCGCCGCAATCCTCGTCGTCCTGACGATCGAATGGGAGGGCTTTGGCGAGCAGGTGTTCGAAGGCATCGCGATGCTCGTCGCGGTCGCCGTCCTCACGTCGATGGTCCTCTGGATGATGAAGGCGTCCACGAGCATCAAGGCCCACGTGCAGCACCGCATCGACACGGTCTTGATTGAGCGACAAGGCTTCGGCCTGATGATCCTCTCCTTCGTCGTCGTGCTCCGGGAAGGCATCGAGACGGCTCTCTTCGTGTTCGGTGCGGGGACCCTCACCTCGCCGCTCGAAGCGGTCGTGGGCGTCGCCCTCGGGCTGCTCGTGGCCACGATCATCGGCGTGGGGATTATCCGCGTTTCCTGGCGGATCAACTTGAAGCGCTTCTTTCAAGGGACCGGCGTTTTCCTCGTCCTGATCGCCGCGGGCCTGTTCGCGCACGCGATTCACGAGCTCCAGCAAGCGTTCTCGTGGACCTTTGGCTCCGTGGCCGTCTACAATCTCACCCTCGTCTTCCCGGACGACGCGTCGAACCCGGCGGGGTATCTCCTCCGGGGGATCCTCGGTTACAACGCCGCGCCGACCGTCCTCGAGGCGGCGGGGTACGTCGCGTACTGGGTCGTCGTCATCCTGGCGTACATCGGAATCCGCGGCGGCCGGATCACCGTCGTGACCCGACCGTTCCGCCGCTTCTTGAGCGCGATTTCCGGGCGAAAGGAGCCCGCAAACGTCGAGGGCGACTAGGGCTTACCCATCGATCCAAGTGCCGTTTCGCGAGCGAATCGCGGAAGGGTCCGGGGGCGAATCCGCCTACGGACTGATCTTGATGACCTTCGTTGGGCAGGCGGTCTCGCACGCCATGCAATCGATGCAGTCCGACTCGCGGATCATGTCGGACTTGTCGGTCCGGTACTTGTCCCACTCCTCGCTGCCCTTCTCGATAATCTTGTCGTTCCCGGTCCCCTTCTTACCCGGGGCGAGGATCCACTCGAAGACGTCGACGGGACAAACGTCCATGCACACGCCGTCCGCAACGCAGCCGTCGAAGTCGACGGCGACGTGGGTGCCGTGGATCCCGAGCGTCGTGGGGTAGGGTTTGCCGTCCGCGTCGGGCCGTTCCTTGCCCTCCGCGAAGACCTTGTGCTCGAAATGGGTCCCCGTCTCCGGATACTCGTCGGGCTTGTTCATGAAGTCCGGATCGATCGGCTTTGCGTTGAAGTCCACTTCCCGCGACATGCGGTTGCCTCCTTTGGCGGTGTCCGCCCGACCCCGTAATCGGGCCGGGCAATGGCTTGTATACACCCCCCCTTTTTGACCTTTCCGGTTTGACCGAGGCCGCGGCCTCCCGCGCGCGATCCGGACCATTTCGACCGCGCGAGTTCGCAATCTATTTCGCCTCTCGCGTCGTGGCCCGACCTCATGGCGAGACGACCGGGCCCGCAGACCCGCGCGATCCACGGCCGCAGACAGAAAGGCCACGGACCGCTCGTGACTCCGATCTACGCGAGCTCCACGTGGGCCCTCGAATCGGCGCGTCAGGGCGCCGAGCTCGCCGTCCAGTTCGCCCCGGAGGCGTATTACACGCGATGGGGCAATCCGACCCTCCGGGACCTCGAGGAGACGCTCGCCGACCTCGAGGGCGGCGCCCGCGGTCTCGTGACCGGATCGGGGATGGGGGCGATCGCCTCCGCCATCCTCGCATGCGTGGACGCGGGCGATCACGTCGTGTCCGGCTCGAGTCTGTATACCGCGACCACGGAGATCTTCACGCGCCTCCTTCCTCGGTTCGGCGTGAAGACGACCTTCGTGGATCCGCGTCGCCCGCGCGCGTGGGCCGAGGCGGTGCGCCGGAACACGCGCCTCGTATACGTCGAGACCCCGGCGAACCCGACGATGATGATCACCGACATCCGCGAAGCGGTGAAAGCCGCACGATCGGTCGGAGCGCGCACGCTCGCGGACAACACCTTCGCCACCCCGATCAATCAGCGTCCGCTGGAGTTCGGGATCGATGCGGTCCTGCACAGCGCGACGAAGTACATCGGCGGCCACAGCGACGTCGTGGCGGGTGCGGTCGTCGCCGCCAAATCCCCGATGTTCGATCGGATTTGGTTCACGTACAAGATGCTCGGTCCGGCGCTAGGCCCGTTCGAGGCATTCCTCGTACGCCGGGGACTGAAGACGCTCCCTCTCAGGATGCGCGTCCACGAATCGAACGCTAAGGCCCTCGCCGAATTCCTAGAAGCGCATCGCGCCGTGCGCATCGTGCACTACCCCGGATTGCCCTCGTTCCCACAGCACGCCCTCGCCCGCAAGCAGATGTCCGGGTTCGGCGCGATGTTGAGCTTTGAGCTCGCCGGTGGATTTCGCGCCGCTAGGGCGTTCGTCGAATCCGTGCGCGTCGCAACGCTGGCCGTGAGCTTGGGTGGAGCCGAGACGCTCGTCCAGCATCCCGCCTCGATGACCCACGGCCCCTTGACGGAGGAAGAGCGTCGGGTGAGCGGGGTCACCGAAGGACTCGTCCGCGTGAGCGTGGGCCTCGAGGACACTGAGGACCTGATCGAGGATTTCGATTCATCCATCCGAAAAGCGTCGCGGACGCGTCGCTCGAAGTAGACGATCCCGGGTGTGGGAGATCTCCTCTGTTCGGTGCCCATACCGGCCAGTGCGCACGCGCAGAGTTCAGAGTTTGACGCCGAGTTGCTGCGCGAGGGCGCGGAGTTCCTCTTCTTTCTTGCGCATCTTCTCTTCGCGGTCGAGGAGCTCCATCGCCTTCTTCTGGATGATCTTCACCCGGCTCTCGACGTCCTTCTTCCATTCTTCCATCGCGGCGCTGGTCGGGCCACCGACCTTCTCCATGTCGGCGACCTTCGCGCGGAGGCGCTCCACTTCCGACGTGAGCTTCGCCGTCTTCGCGTCGAGTTCCTGGCGGTCCGACTCGATGTCGCCCTCCTTGCCCTGCAAGATTTCTTGGCGCGTATCGAGGCTTCTCTCGCGCTCCGCGATCTTCGCGTCGCGCGCGCGGATTTTCTCCTCCTGGTCCAACACGTCGAGGGCCTTCTTCTGAAGGAACCGAAGGTTCTTCGTGACCTCGGCTTGCATTCCGTCCGCTTGAGCCCGCAGCCGCTCCGCGTCCCGTTTCAGCGTCTCCGCCTCGTCGCGGGCGGCGAAGCTGACGCGCCGGTCCTCCTCGATCTGCCCGCGTTGCGAGTCCACCTCGTTCCGTGATCGCTCGAGGGATCGGATCCCTTCCCCGAGCTCGGCTTCTTTCGCCGAGTGGCTGACGGTCCGTTTCGACATCTCCGCCTCCGCGGCCCGGATCGTATCCTCCCGTGCGCGGATTTCGCGCTCTTTCTTGGAGAGATCTTCCATCAAATTGTCGGCCCGCTGCAACTCCGTGGTGAGGGTCTGTTCCTTCGTCGACAGCTGTGTGCCTTTCGCATCCAAGGCGCCTGTCCGTGCCTCGATCTCCCTCTGCCGCGTCGCGAGTCGGTCCGATAGGCTCGCGACTTGAGCCGACTCCTGATCGAGGGCGGTCTTCCGTGCCCGTATCTCCGCCGAGGCCGAAGCCGCATCCCGCTCGGCGATTGCTACGTTCGCTTGCCTCGCATCGAGCTCTTTCACCCCGGCATTGATCTCCAATTCCTTCGTCGCGAATCGTTGCGAGGCTTCATTGACTTGTGCGATCCGCACCTGCAGGTCTCGCTCCGCCTTCTCCGCATCCGCACGGCGCTTCTCGAGGAGGTCTTGCTGCCCGACGAGCTCTTCGGTTTGCCGCTTCGCCGCCTTCTCGGCCTCTTGCGCGACGAAGACCCGACGCTGGGCTTCGGCGACGAGGCGCTCCGCCTCCTGCGTCTGCTGACCGGCCGCATCCCGCGTCGCCTCGAGCTGTTTCAGCTCCTCTGCGCGCTTGGCGGACCATGTGGACCGATCGGATTCGAAGTCCTGACGCGAACGGAGGAGATCATCTTCCTTCGCTTTCAGATCCGCGATTCGGGTCTCCGACCGCTGCCACGCCGCATCCGCCTCGCTTGCCTTCGACGCCGCGGACTTCGCCTGCGATTCGAGTTTCGACCGTTCGAGGTCGAGCTGGGCTGTCGCGGCCCGCACCGTGCGCTCCCGGCCATCGACTTCTTCCATCCGCTTCGTCAATTCGGCCGTCCGCGACTCGGCAGACGCGTTCACTTGGGCTTGCTGCGTCCTCAGGTCGCCCTGCAGCGTTTCCCATTGGCCGCGCTTCTCTGCGGCCTCCGACTCGAACCGCTTCACCGTGTTGTCGAATTGGGAGGCACGCTCGTTGATGTCCTGCTCTCGCCGGCTCAGGACGCCCGCCTGGGCGGAGAGTTCCGTCGCCGTCGCGTCCGCCTGGCGCTCCTTCGTCTCCAGATCCCGGAGGCGAGCGTCCAAGTCCTGCTCCTCCGACCGGAGCTCCAACTCCCGCGCGGACACGGCCTTGTCTCGGGCCGCCAGTTCCTTCGCCTTCGCGCCGAGCGTCTCCTGGAGCATGCTCGAGTCCCGCTCGATCCGCTCGCGCTCGGCCTTCAAATCGGCTTCCTTCGCGGCGAGGGATTGGCGGGTCGCCTCAGCCTCGGACCGAACCCGAGCGGCCTCGGCATCGTAGCGGTCTTTCATGTGAGTCAGTTCGAGCTGCCGGGCCTCCAGCTGCTGGGTGGCCACTTGGACGTCGCCCCGCTCCCGCTGAATCCGCTGCTCCGCCTGGCGGAGCGACTCCTCCGTGGAGGCGATCCGCGTCTCCCGTTCCTGGAGCTCGCGGGCCTTCGTCTCGACGGCGTGACCGGTCTGCTGAATCTCGGCTTCCATCTGTTGGAGCTGCTGCGTCCGCGCGGCCTGCGCCTGCTCGAACTCGGAGCGCCGCAAGCCCAACTCACTCTCGAAGGCCTTTAGGGTCTCCGTCCTTTCCGTGAGTTCGACGGCGTGACGGGCCGATTCCTCGCGCATCGTCCGCTCCCGAGAATCGAGCTCGAGGGTTCGCTGCTCGACCTCGCGAAGCATCGCGTCCGCTTTTTCCTTCAGATCCGAGGCTTGCCGAGCCGCCTCGGCGGTTGACGTCTCTCGGCGTCTCAGATCCTCGTCGTTCTTCGTGACCCGATCGATGTCCGTCCGGACTTTCTCATCCGCGTCCTTGACGGCATCTTCTCGCTCTTCGACGCGCATCACGCGATCCGCCCACGAGGAACGGAGGTCCGACATCTCCTTCTCGAACGTCTCCCGCTGCTCCTTCAGGAGGGCCTGCTCCGACTCGAGCGTCTTCTGCCAGGTCCGGAGCTCCTCTGCGCGGCGGGCCTCCTCATCTCGCAGGTGTTCGGCTTTCGCATCGAGGTCTTTCGTGAGCGCGGTCAGTTCGGCCTTCCGTCCGTCCGAGTCGGCGCGCGCCTTGTCGATGCGGGCGCCCTCGATTTCCAAGGTCTCCTCACGGGACGCGAGTTCGGACAGACGCCGACCGTTCTCTTCCGCTTGGGAGCGGATCGCCTCCTCCTTCTCCCGGATCGACTGTTCCCGGGCCTCGAGCTCGATCTCTTTGGAGAGGATCGCCTGATTCTTCTCCATGCGGCTCGTCTCGAACGTCTCCTTGTCGTGGGCCAGCCGAAGTTGGGCTTCCCCGACGTCTTTCGCCTGGCCGTCGAGGTCGGTACGCCGGCGCCGGAGCTCGTCCTCGTATTGGGCGGTCCGTTGCTGGAATTCCTTCCTCTCGATATCGAATGCGCCTCGAGCCTCCTCGAGGACGACGCGATTTTCTGACAACGCGGTCTCGCGCTCTTCGACGGATCTCGCGCGTTCCGCGACTTCTCGGGCGGCCGCCTCGGCGATCGCCTTCAGGCTCTGAAGGTCCGATTCCTTCTCCGAGACGGCAGCCTCGCGGGCCGTAAGGTCGGCTTCGAGCGGCTGGATGTGCGCTTCTCGGCGTGCGAGGTCCTCGGCCTTCGCCGCCGCTTCGTGTTCGGCCTTCTCGACGTCGACGACGCGCTCGTCGACCGTCCGTCGGAACTCGAGGAGGTCCTTCTGATCCGACTCGAAGCGCTGACGACCCTCCTTGAGGCCCGCTGCATCCCGGACCACGGCGGATTCGCGGCCGTCGAGGTCCTGTCGCATCGTATCGAGGCTGGCAGAGAGCGCGTTCAACCGCACGGACTCCGCTTGCAAGCGGGTATCCTCTCGCCCGAGCGTCTCCTCCCGCTCCCGGATGACCGCCTCCTTCGTCGTTGCGCTTTCCTCGCGCGCCAAGACGGCGTCGGATCTCTCGCCCACCGCCGCGGCGTGACTCTGCGTCTCCGTCGCACGCCGGTCCAGGGAGGTGCGCGACTCTTCAAGTTGCCTAGATAGATCGTCAACCGCCTGGCGGCCCTCCGCGAGCGTCTGCTCCCGGCGGACTAGGTCTTGTTCCTTCGCCGCGACCGCGGCGCCGTCCGCGTCGATCTTGGCTTGGGCCGCTTCCGCCTGCCGGAGCATCGATTCGACCTCAGTGGCCCGCGACTCGGCGGCGCTCTGCCGTTCATCGAGAGCCTTGGCGCGTGTGCCAAGCTCCGTGTCCCGCGCCCGCGCTTCCTCGAGGCGCTGCTTCACCGCATCGTCGAATTGGTCTTGGATTTGGACGAGCATCTCCCGAGCGAACCCGACTTGCTCCGAGGTCACCGGGCCGTAGGCGAGCAGCACGACCGCGAGGGCGTCCCCGCGGACCGTCTGCCCGTGGTACTTCGTGACCTTGATCGGCTTCTCGATCGCGTCGAGCACGCCGGCCTGGACCGCCTGGTCGTACGTGACCTGGCAGCCGGGGTCCAGGGTGAATTCCCTGAGCATTCGTCCGTTTTCGTCCACGAGGAAGGCTTTGGCGGGCTTCCACCGCGCGCGTTGCGCAAACATAGCTACCACCACGAAGACCCCGATCGGAGGCAGGGCGAGGATGTACGGCGCCTGCCACCATGCGGGCGTGATATGGAATGCCACCGACACGGCGCGAGTTGCGAGCGACGACCCATCGGAAATTGTGACATTGAACTCTGCGGTCTTCCAGTCGGACGGGAACGCGAGCGTGAGGCGTTGGCCGCTCACGTTGACGTACGGGCTGTCCGTCGTCACGGTGATCGAGGCGAGTGGCGTGTCGACGTCGGATATGTAGGAATTGAGATCGAGGACGTACGCGGTGCCCGCTTCGATGGAGAGCGTCGGCACGGCGGCGAGGACCGGAGGGTCGTCGACCGAGCGAACGGTCACGGCGAACGCGACCTCGGCGAAGCCGCCGGACGGGTCCGTCCCCCGGAGCCGCATCGCCTCCGCTCCGAACCAGTTCGGGTCCGCCCAGAAGTCGAGCGTGCTGTTCGGGTTGACGCGGATGTGCACGGAACGATTTCCGAGGACCGTGAAGGTGAGCGGGTCACCGTCCGGATCCACGATGAATGCGGTCGCGATCGCCCCCAGCCCGTTCGGCGTAGTCGTGTCCTCGTCGAACGCGACCGATGGCGGCGTCGAGACGACGCGCGGGGGATTTGTTCCTGCCGCCACGATCGTGAGGACCGTCCACGCGGTGTCGACTCCGTCCGAGACCCAGAGGGTCACGATGTACGTGCCCGCGGTCGCGTACGTGATCACGAGGGACGGGTACGGGCCGCCGAGCGCGGTGACATTGGCGCTGTCCGCATCGGAGATCGTGAGGCCGGAGAGCGGCGTGTCGAGGTCCGACACGTAGAACGTCAGGTTCAGGCCGTACGGCGCACCCGCGTGGACGTGAATCATGGGGATGCTCGCGATCTGCGGAGGATTCGTCCCGATCGTGCGGCTCCCGACGCCGATCTTGTCCGCGGACCCCCGCAGATTGACGTCGTCGATTGCGACGGCGTGGACGGTGACCCCATTGACCGGGCCGCCCGGGGTCCAGACGTAGGAGCCGTCAACCGTCAGGTCGGTCCCGATCACCCGCCAGGCGCCATCGAAATACGTGAGGTCGACGCGGACGACGTCCGAGGAAGTCGCATAGGTGAGCGTGAGCGTGCCGCTCGTCGCCTGGTTGTCCGCTACGGCGCCGAGCGTGATGGCCGGCGGCGTGTTGTCGACTTCGATGGGGGTGACGAGCGTGGTGTTCGAAATCGTTCGGTTGTTGGTCACGACCGCGCGGAAGCTCCCGCCAACGAAGTTGAGCGGCGTCGTGTCCCAAAGGAACGTTCCGTTCGGCGGCGCGGTCGTCCCGATGGTTGTCCAGCCGGATCCGCCGTTGTAGTCGAATCGGACCGAGATGGCGTCCGCGCTGTTCGTGAACGTGACCAGGACGACGCCGGTCAGGTGGACCCCATTCGTCGGAGAGGCGACGGCGACCCATGGCAGCACCCCGCTGACGACGTGAATTTGGGCGATGCCGCTGACCGCCCCGACGGATGCGACGACCGTACCGTTCGCCGGAGGCGGACTGGCGGTGAAATTGACGCTCGGCCCCGTCGTCCTGTTCAGGGAACCGATGCCTCCCGTGACGCTCCACGAGTACGCGAGCCCTGCGATCGAGTTGTTCCACCGGTCGTATCCTTGGGCGGCGAGGTCTCGGCCGTCGAAGGGTAGGATCGTCACAACGCTCGGCGTGAGCAGGAGGTGGTCGAGGGCGCCCGGTGCGACGACGACCAGCGCGCTCAGGCCGGACGCGCTCCCGAAGCTCGCTCGGATCCGTATCGTCTCCGCCTTCGTGTAGGTCTCCGTGCTAAGGGTCGTGGACCCGCCCGCGGTGATCGCGATCGACGTCGTGCCCAAGGTCCCGCCGCCCGGCGTGACGCCGTCGCTCAGTCGCGCGTCGATGGCCACGGTGCCCGTCCACCAGGTCATCGTCGAGTTGCCGGCGTCCTTGGCCGCGATCGTGACGGTGAACGATGCGCCCGCCGTTGCACTGGCGGAAGCCGTCACGAAGAAGTGGTCGAGCAGATGGCGGTAGCTGAGCCGCATTTCGCTGATCTTCGGGGTGATCGTCGCGTTCGACGTCGACAAGGTCGCTCGGAAGCGGATCTTCCCGGAGGCGGTCGAGACGGCGAGCAGGGAGACCGGCGGAGAGACGCCGGTCCAGCTGCCACCCGAGTTCGTCGAGTACTCGTATGCGATCGTCTGGCCGTTCAGCGTGTGGACCACGGCGAAGGAGCCCCACTGGCTCAGGTCCGCAGGGGCGAAATCCTCAGTCGTGAGCGTGCCCGAGGCGGGATACAGGGACCAAGAGACGTTGACGGCCCCGATGTTCGGCGTGTGGTCGGGGTACGTCACCGCGAACGAGAGCCGGAATTCCGCGTACCGAGCGACGCCGGCCATCGCGGAGCCCGACGGCGTCGGGTAGGGCGAGGACCAACCGGTCCACGTGCCGTCCACGGGGCTCGCGTTCCCGAGCCGAGTCGAGACGGCGACCGTCGCGTCGTTCGAAATCTGCACGCGGAGGTAGTCGATGTCCACCGTGTGGGCCGTGCCGGAGAGGCCATCCGCGACGAACAGCGCGAGCCGAACCTCGAGCGGATACTCCAGCCCGGGGGTGTATGTGTCCAACGTCGTCCACGTGGATCCATCGGAACTCGTGGACGCGACGAGGCTCACCCCGGATCGGACGATCCGGAACCACGCCGGGATCGGGTTGCCGCCGGAGGTCGCACGGACCCCGGACACGGAGTCCGTGGTCGCTTTCGCCTGCCAGTCCACGGTCCCCGCGACGTTCACCTTCTGGAGCGCGTACCAGTTTCGGTTGTTCAGCAGGACCATGAGGCCCGCTTTCTGGCCCGCGACCGTCGGATTGCCGCTGATCTTCGCGATTGCGGTGAAGTCGCCGACCACTTCGTTCGCGAGGACGTTGCCCGTGAAGGTCGCTCCGTCCAAGTCGACGCCCGTGCTGGAGACGATGTGCAGACTCCCGGGCGTCGTCGTGCCTTCATCGTACGCGGCAGGCAGGTTCGTCCACGTCCACTTCGGATCGAGGGTCGCCCCGTTGAACTCGTCCGACACGTAGGAGCGCTCGGTGAGATTCCACGAAATGGACTGCCACGCCACGAGAGAGCCCGGGCCGCCGACCTTCGAGATGTACTCCCCTGTCGCGCCGAGGACCCGATATCGGATGTCGAGCTTCGGTCGGAGGGTCGGATCGACCGCGTAGTCGGAGGACCAGAACGTCTTGTCGAGGTTTGTCCCGCCGGCCGAGCCCAGCAGGATCATGCCGTTGTTCGGGACGCGGCTGCGATACCAAAGGTCGACGATTTGCGTCACGTTCCACGTCTTCCATCCGAGGACCGCATTGAGGCTCTGGACATCGATCACGCGCGCGTCGTAGTCGCCCCCGGCCGTCGTCCAAGACGTCCCGGTGAGCCGGTCGTTCCACGTCACCTGGGCTTCGGCCCACGTCGGTGTCACCGCGTGGAGCTCGGCCGGAGACGGATTGGCCGCGGCGGCGGACATGTACAAGCCAAGTTTCGCGTCGTCGATGACCGCACCCGCGGGGATCGACGCCAAGCTGAACTGGAGGATCGGCCGGCGGTTCGTCGAGCCCCGGGCGTCGTAGATCAGGGTCGTATCGCCGCCGTGGTTGAGGGTCACGGAGCCCCGGTCAAGATAGGCGTCGAGGCCCGCGGCCGGGTCCGGCTGGATCGTGAGGAGCGTAGACGCTCCCGATGTCGTCGAGAGCACGATGTCGCCGGGGTACGTCGCATAGTCGACGTTCGTCGCGCTGTCGGGTCCCGCGAAATCGGCCGCGGTGGTGCTGTTCCACCATGTGACTTGCGGACGCAGAGTGGCCAATCCACTGGCCACGCGGACGTTGGAGAGCGTGTAATTGGCCGGGTTCGAGAAGTTCCAGACGACGTCGGACGTGCCGTCGAGGTTGTTCGTCGACGTGGGATCGGCGGCCGTCGGGTGAACCGGAACCAGCGCCACAGCGAGTGCGCTGAGCATGAGGACTAGGGCTATCGGGGCCGCGGACGATCGGCGCATTGCGGAGACCCTCCGGTGGAGGCGACTCCCCCCACCGAAAACAGGATTTCAGGCCCGAGCGACCTATATAAGAGCCCTTCGGTAGTTATCTCACCTGATTACACGGAGGGAATGGGCTACTCCGCCGGCACTCGCCCGGAGAGGCGGGACTCCATCGCCTCGAGCTCCGCGGCCCGCTTCCGTAGCTTCTCTTCGCGGTCGAGCAACTCGAGCGCTTTCTGTTGGATGATCTTCACTCGCCGCTCGATGTCCTTCTTGGCTTCGTCGGTTTCGGCCCGGACCTCGGGGGGTTGCGGCCGCGCTTGCGCGAGGAGCGTCTTCGACCGCTCGAGGTCATTCTCGCGCGCGGCCAGCCCTTCCTCGCGGCGGTTGAGGTCCCGCTCTCGTTCGTCGACCCGGCCTTCGCGATCCCGCACGCGCTCTTCGCGGTCGAGCAGCTCAATCGCCCGTCGTTGAAGGAATTTCCTCTCCCGGGCGAGTTCCCCTTTCTCCCCTTCGACCGCTTTCTTCACTTCGTCGGACGGTTCTCCGGGCGGTCGATGAGACGCGACGAGGCGCTCCTTCGCCATCGCTGCAAACCTTTGGCTCAGCTCCGCGACTCGAACCTCGATCTCATGCCGGGTCTTATCTTCCTCGGCGGCATGGGCCGCGGTCTCGCCCCGTTCTCGCTCGAGCGTCGCAACGGCCTCCTGGGCTTCCTTCCCGAGCCGCGCGTTTTCGGCGATCGCGTCGCGGTACTTCGTCTCGAGGTCGGCCTTCGCCGACTGCAACGCCTTGCGCTCCTGCTCGAGCTGCAGTCGCGCGTCGTCCGTGGCCTTCGATTCCGCTTTCTTCGACTCGGCCCGGGTCGCCGCCGCAACCGTCTCGGCTTCCTCGAGTGACTTCACCGCCCGCGAGACGCCCTGCGCGACGCCGTCCTGTATCCGGGCGGAGTAGTCGGCGACCGCGGCGAGTTGCGCCTTCTGTCGGTTCAGTTCCTCCTGACGTCCCTGGAGGTTCGCCGCTTCCGCCTTCAGCTTCACTTCGAGCTCTGCGAGCGTTCGTTCGCGCGCGGCGAGTCGGGATTCGCGCTCCCCAAGCGTTTTGTCCGCATCGGGCCGCGCCTCGGCGGCGCGGGGGGCTGCGGTCCGACCGGCGCTCTTCGAGAGATGCGAATCCGCGGCGGTGAGCAGCAGTCCCGTCCAGTCGAAGTCCTCCGATGCGAGATGGCCGCGGGACAGGAGGACGAACACGAATTTACCGCTCTGGAAAGCGGTGAACACATACTCTCCGACGAACAGAGAGTCGCGATCGCCGATGCCTTCGTTCGGCAGCACCTTGAGGAAGTCGTTGAAGTCGAGCGGGCAATCCGCGTCGAGCACGTACTCGCCCGCCATCTCGCCGCGCTCGTCGAGGACGTAGATTTTCTTCAGTTGGGCGCGGGAGACTTTCTTCAGGGGCGCGGCCATGAGGACGGAGAGAAGCGCAGGGCTGAGTCCTCGTACTAGGATGCCGGAGAGCAGGGTCTCGATCGCCGCTAGCATTCGCTGCCCGCCTCGTATCGCGAGGGCATTCCCTCGCAATCTACTGATGAAGAAATCGAGCGGGCTGAATGTTATTAAGGGAAGGGATTTGGTTATCGGGAGTGAGAAGCTGCGGTCACGGAGGCGGGGCGGAGACGTCGGGCGGAGGCGAATTCTCTTCCCCGCCATCGGAAACGTCCGGCTTCCCGCTCGCCGTCCGGAACGCCCGCTGCAAGGCGACCGCATAATCTCGGAGGGCGTCGACCCGCATTTCCCGTGCGCAGACCACCGCCTCGAGTTCCCGGACGTTGGCCGTCGCTTCTTTGACGTCCGCCTCGAGCTGCGCCGCGCGCGTTTCCCGCACCGCGACGTCCGATTCGCGCCGCTCGATGTCTCGCTCCAGGTCGCGCAGCGTCGCTTCTTTCTCCGCCAGCGCGGGCAAGAGGCTCGACGGGAGGTGGGCCTGCATCGCGGCGAGCAGGGTGCCGATCGCGCCGCGATCCTCGACGCGCGGCACCCCGTGGGTGAGCACGACAAGCCAAAGCCGTTCGACGCGGAACGGTGTGAAGGCGTATTCGCCTTGGTACACCGGCACCAGGTGCCGCAGTCCACTCACGGGGATCAAGCGCCTGAGGTCGTCGTACTCGAGAGGGCAGTCGTCCCGGAGGGCGTACTCGCCGAGGAGCTTCATCTCCTCATCGAGGACGAAGATCCGTTCGTAGTCGACCCGCGGGACCTTCTTGGGACCCTGGATCGCGAAGTGCGTCGGGACCTGACCGAAGCCATCCCTTGGGACCGCGTCGTCGCCGGACGTCTCTCTGGGCACGCGTTCGCCTCCGGTGTGCCTGGGCGGTCATGATAGACACGAGTTCGCACTTGAGCGTTTCGTTCCGTGGAGCGCCTTTTCGTTATCGGATCCGAGAATGAATCTCAAAAACCGATGACAGGCCCCTCAGACGAGGGAGCGCGCCTTCTCGAGGTTGTCCACGCCGAGGGCCACCTGCGCGTGTCCGCCCACGCTGCCCAGGTGGATCAGGCTCACGATGTCGACCCCCGCATCGCCGAGGCGGCGGGCAAGGCTCGCGAGCGCGCCCGGCCGGTCGTCGAGGCGGACCACCAGGACCGTGCGACTCGAGCACGTATACCCCCGCTTCATCAGCGCCTCTCGGGCCTGCATGGGCTGGTTCACGACGAGGCTGACGTAGGATCGTCCACCGGTGGACTCCGCGCTGATCGCGTCGATGTTGATTCCGGCTTCGCCGAGGATCGCCGCAAGTTTCGCGAGCTCCCCCGGCTTGTCGGGAACGTCGACATCGATCTGGATCGTGAGGGTCCACCCCGGCAGGCGCATGGTGTTTCCACGTTACAAGGGTTCCGCGCCGTCGCTCGGCGGCAGAGCGCTTATCGCGGCCGGCCCGCTTGACCGGGCGATTCCCATGCGGTACCGTCTGGCGTACGTCGGGATCCAGGTGCAGGACATGGAACGATCGATCCGCTTCTACACATCCGCGCTCGGGATGCGCTTGGGTCGACGGCAATCGGTCCCCGAGACGGGGGGCGAGTGGGCCGAACTCCACAGTGCTGGATCGAAGCAGGTCCTGGAGTTGAACTGGTACCCGGAAGGCTCACGGTTCTTCAAGGGGCCGTACCGCCACGGAGATGAACTCGACCACATCGCGTTCGAGTGCGAGGACGTCGGCGCGGCGTACCGCGAACTCCTCGCGTTGGGGGCGCGTGCCGGCGAGCCGCCCTTCGAAGAGGGCCGGTCGATCCTCGCCTACGTCGTGGATCCCGACGGAATATGGATCGAGCTCTGCGCCCCCTCGTCTGGGCCCGGCGGATGAGGGGGCTTCGCGTCCGAGCCGAGGACGATCCGGGCGTCGACGGCGCGGTAGCCGTCTCCTTTCCGAAGCGCGACGACGGGATTGAGGTCGATCTCCTGAATCGACTCGAAGTCGAGGACGAGTTGGGAGAGCCGCAGGACGGCATCCACGAGCGCGTCAACATCGCTCGGCGGCTCGCCCCGCACGCCTTCCAAGAGGGGATACGTCCGGATCGATTCGATCATCCGCCGCGCGTCTCGATCCGTGAGCGGCGGCAGTCCGAACGCGACGTCCTTCAGGTACTCCACGTAGATTCCGCCGAGGCCGAAGACGAGGAAGGGCCCGTAGACCTTGTCGCGGGTCATCCCGAGGATGACTTCCTTGCCGCCTCGCACGAACTCCTGGACGACGTACCCGTCGAACGCCGTCCCGGCCTCGCGAAGTCGGTCCCGCAGTTGGGTCGCGGCGTCGAGCAGGTCTTTCTGCGTGCGGACGTCAAGGATGACGGCGCGGAGGTCGGTCTTGTGGACCAAGCCCGGCCCCGTGGCCTTCAGGACGACCGGGTATCCGATGTCCTTCGCGGCCGCCGGCAGCGCGTCGACGTCGGCGACGAACCTGCTCCGCGCGATCCGGATGCCGTACGCGTCGAGGACGTCGAGCGCTTCCGCATCGCGGAGCCTCGTGCGTCCCTCGTCTTGTGCATGTCGGAGGAGCCCGGCGGCCCGCCTCCGGTCGACCGGGAACGTCCGCGTCTCCCCCTCCTCGCGCGCCCGGTATTTCGCGTACCGGTACATCGCGCCGAGGGCGCGGGCCGCGCTCTCCGGGAAGAGGTACGACGGCACGCTGTGCTTCACGAGCTCCACGAAACCCGGACTTTCCTCGGTGCGTCCGAGGAAGTTGCAGAGGACCGGCTTCCCATGCTGCGACGCCGTCTGCCATATCGCACGCGCGACCTCGACTTCGTCGACCCGAATCGGCGGCACATAGATGGCGATCGCGGCGTCGACGGCGTCGTCACGGAGGACCGCGTCGAGTGCCCTCCGATAGTCGTCGAGGCTCGCCTGGGGCGTCAAATCGATTGGATTCCGAAGCGAGGCCTCCGGGGGCGCCCACGTGCGCATGAACTCGACCGTCCCCGCATCGAGTTCTGCGAGGCGAAGGCCTTGCGCCACGAGTTCGTCGACGCACATGATCGCGGGCCCTCCGGCGTCCGAGACGATGGCGACCCGGGTTCCGTCTGGGAGGGGCTGGAGGGAGAACGCCATCGCGTCGTCGAACAGCTCCTCGATGGAGTTCGCGCGGAGCACGCCGGTCTGGTTGAACACCGCCTCCGCGGCCAGATCCGAGCCACCGAGAGAACCCGTGTGAGAGACGGCCGCGCGGCTCCCCGCTTCTGAGCGGCCCGACTTCACCGCGATGATCGGCTTGTGTTTCGTCACATCCCGCGCGATTCGCACGAAGTTGACCGGGTTCCCGAAGTTCTCGATGTACGCCAGGATCGTCTTCGTCTGCCCATCGCCGTGCCACATCGCGAGGAGGTCGTTGAGGCTGACCTGGGCCTTGTTGCCGAGCGAGCAGAACTTCGCGAAGCCGATGCCGAGCGACTTCGCGTGGTCCAAGATCGCGATCCCGAGAGCCCCGCTCTGGGAGACCAGCGAGATGTCCCCTCGGAGAGGAGGTGTGGGCGCGAACGTCGCGTCCATGCGGACCTCCGGGTCCGTGTTGATGACTCCCATGCAATTCGGGCCGATCATCGTCATCCGGTACTGGCGGCAGAGGGCGAGCAGGCGCTCCTCCCGTTCGATCCCTGCTCCGCCGACTTCACGGAAGCCTGCCGTGATCACGACGAGCCCCGGGACCCCTTTCTTCCCGCACTCCTCGACGGCGGCGAGGGCGACCTCCGCCGGCACCGTGATGATCGCGAGGTCGACGGGATCCGGGATCGCCAGGACGCTCGGGTAGGTGCGGATGCCGTGGATGCTCGTAGCTTTCGGATTCACCGGATACAGAGTCCCTTGGTATTCGTTCACGATCAGGTTGCGAAGGACCGCGTAGCCGATTTTGGCGCGGTGGCGGGACGCGCCGATCACTGCGATGGACGTCGGGGAGAAGATTGCGTCGAGGCCTTCGCGGCTCACGCGGGCGCGAACTTCCCCGGTCGTAATGAAACTTGTCGCTTCCGAAAGGCGACGACGCCGGTCCAGCCCGCGATAGGTTATCGCACACGATAACGGCGGCACGTGGATAATATATCGTCGGGGGAAACGGGGGGCTGTTCCGCCGGCCCCTTCGGCCCGGGAGCCATCGTCCACATGCGCCCCCACGATTCCTCCTCGACCGTGCGAAGCATCGCCCTCGTCCTCGTCCTTCTCGCCGCAACGTGGGGAGCCCTCCTGCTCACTGCGCCTTCGGTCTCCGCGACCACGTACGTCCGCGGCCCCATCACTAAGAACACCGTGTGGGGTGACAACGACACGACGTACGTCGTGATGCGGGACGTGATGGTCCGAGTGAACGCGACGCTGACGATCCGACCGGGGACGACAGTTAAGTTTGACCCGGGCACGCATCTGTTCGTCGAAGGCTCTCTCGTCGCCGACGGGACGTCCTCGAAGCTCATCACGTTCGGGCCGAACAACACCGCCTCTGTGTCTCCGTGGGCGGGCGTGCAGTTCAACGCGAGTTCGTCGGGCTCGGTCTCTTGGTCCACGTTCGACCGGGCCGACCGGGCCGTGACGGCTCTCTCAAGCTCTCCATCCCTGCACGACAATACGGTCATCCAAGCAGGCATCGGATTCGCCCTCGTGTCTTCTGGTAGCGATGTCTCGCACAACACGATCCGGCGGGCGGCCGCGTTCGGAATCTACATGAACGCCTCGAGCGGCACGGTCGACGGGAACGTGATCAATGGGACCGCCGTGGCGATTGACGTTGAGCAGCCATCGACGCCGACGATTTCCGCGAATACGATTACCAACGTCAGCGGTGCCTTCGCGGTCGGGATCCTGATTTCCGGCGCAACGGCGGACGTTTCGTCGAACGTGATCACCGGGGTCCAGGGAGCCCGCGGGGCGAACGCGATCGTGCCGGGAGCCGATGGCCAGAACGGAGCGATCGCCCTCGGGATCTTCGTGACAGGCGCGCCCTCCGCCTCGATTGTCGGGAATACGATTAGCACGATTATCGGCGGCCGCGGGGGAGACGGCGCGGCAAATACGGGCGGCTCGGCTGGCCGAGGAGGCACCGGCGGCGCCGCGGCCGGCATCGTCGTCGCGTCCACGCCGGACGCCCTCATCCAAGGGAACACGGTCACGGGCGTCAGCGGTGGTCGCGGTGGAACAGGTGGCGGTAGCGGGACCACGAACTTCGGCGGCCGCGGCGGGGACGCCGGGACGGCGATTGCCGCCGAGATTGCCTTGGCGAACGTCGCCGGGCAGGTCGAGCGAAACCAGATTACGGTCGTGAGTGGAGGCGTCGGCGGCTCCGGCGGACACGGGCTCACGACGGATGGGAACGGCGGTGTCGGCGGCGACGCGAACGGCGTCTTCCTGATTTCCGTCGCGCAATCGAACGCGACGTCGAACACGGTCCAGAGCCTTCGCGGAGGCCTCGGTGGCAACACGAGCTCGAACGGCGCCGGCACGGGCCTCGGGGCGGCGGGCGGCGGCGCGACCGGGATCGAAGCCTTGTCCGTCATCCGGTCTGCCGTCTTCGATTCGAACGCCATCTCAACGCTGACGGGCGGCGATGGAGGCCGCGGCGTCCGCGGCGGTCATGGCGGCAACTCTACCGCGGCGGTCGCCCTCGGGAACAACGACGCGGCGTTCAACACCACCGTGCTCACGGGGAACGACGTTCAGGCCGTCACCGGCGGCGCGGGGGGGATCGGAGGGCTGTTCGGCGGTAACGGGGGCAGCGCCACAGGACTTGCGCCAATCCTCGTGAGGCCAACACTTGCGTTGAATTCGATTGCCACGCTGCGGGGAGGCAACGGCGGAGACGCGGTGGATGGCAACGACGGTGGCCGCGGAGGCGACGCGATCGGCATCATCGGCGGCTTCGTCGCGAACGGATGGTCCTCGGGTGACTCGATTTCCGGCGTCACAAAAGGCGGCGTCGGTGCGGGTCCGCCAGCCCAGGTTTCGTACGCGGACGGCGTCTACATTCTCGGAAATGCGACGTTCGCGTCGCGCCTGACGCTCGACAACGGGACGTTCACGTCCGTCGGCAGTTACGATTTCTACGTTGACAACTACACCGAGGCCGTCGCCCTGAACACACCGTTTGCGACCCATGCGGTCGAAGCGGCCGGGAACCTGACGGTCCGAAACTTCCTCGAGGTCGACGTCCTCTGGCCGAACGGACTGACGCCCGTCGCGGGGGCGCACATCCTCGTCGACGACAACGGATCGCCGATATGGGACGCGTCGACGGCAAGCGGGATCCAATCCTGGATCGTCGTGACGGACCGGCGGTACATCAACTCGAACACGGCGACGGACAACCGGACGACGGTCAAGGTCACCTACGGTTCCTACGGCTTCCAAAACAATCCGCGCGGGGTCGACATGGGGACGAGCCACGCCGAGGCGTTCGTCATGATTGACCAGGATGCTCCGACGTCCGCGGCGGGCGCCCTTCCGACGTACAGGAACTCGCGGACGTTCTTCGTCGGGTACGTGGCGAGCGACGGGAACGGGACCGGCGTGGCGAACGTCACCCTTTGGTACCGCACCGGCGGGAGCGCCACATGGACGTCGTACGCCACGCAATCGGGAAACATCGGCCAATTCAGCTTCACCGCCGCCGCCGACGGGACTTACGAATTTGCCACCACGGCGATCGACGTCGCGGGCAACGCGGAGGCGACCCCGGGGGCGAACGATACCTGGACGATCGTCGACACGATCCGGCCGGGTTCCCATGTGAACGACCTGCCGGCGTACGAGACCTCGAATTCCTTCCTCGTCTCGTGGTCTCCGGATTCGGGCGTCACGGACATCGCCACGTTCACGATTCAATACTTCACCGGAGGGGGCTGGGTGACCTGGCTCGTCGACACCCCATCGACGTCGGGCACGTTCAGCGCGGGCCTGCAAGGCGTGCACGCCTTCCGCTCAATCGCGACGGATGCGGCGGGCAATGTCGAGCTGGCGCCCGCGGGCAACGACACTTGGACGATCGTCGACACGATCCTGCCGTTCTCGCACACGCGCGCCTTGAGCCTCTACCAGACGTCCACAAGCTTCGTGGTCGCCTGGGAACCGCAGGCCGACACGACGGACATCGCGAGCTACGAGGTCGACGTCCGGGACAACGGAGGCGTGTGGACGATCTGGATTCCGTCGACGAACGCCGTATCGGCGACGTTCGCCTCCGGGGTGGACGGACACACGTACGAGTTCCGGTCCCTCGCGACGGACCGCGCGGGAAACCGCGAACTCCCGCAGTCCGGTAACGATTCGTGGACGATCGTGGACGTGACGCCTCCGGATTCGTCGATGATCGCTCTCCCGGCATACGAGAATGCGCTTCAGTTCACGATCTCCTGGGGCCCCGTGGCCGGGACCTCGGATATCGCCGCGTACCGAGTGCAATCGAAGGACGGCGCGGGCGCCTGGACGGATGTCTCGGGCTACACGGATACGACGGCGACGAGCGCCTCTTTCGTGGGGGTGGACGCCCACGTCTACGGGTTCCGGACGATCGCCCGCGACCGTGCCGGGAACGTGGAGCCGACACCCGCCGGCAACGATACGTGGACGTTCGTCGACGTTGATCGCCCGTACGTGACCGCGACCGAGCCGATCGGCGCGAACACCAACACCTCGCCCCTGATTCGAATCACGTTCAACGAGCCGATGGATCGGAACTCGGTGGAACAGGCTTTCTCGATCACGCCTGCGATCAACGGCGTGTTCTCGTGGAGCGCCGACGGTCGAATCGTCACGTTCACCCCCGCCCGCGAACTCCAGGCCGGGACTCCGTATTTCGTCGTCATCGACACGGGCGCCAAGGACCTGGCGGGCAACGCGATTCTCCAGTCCAGGAGCTTCGGCTTCACCACGGCGGCCTTCACGCTCTCTGATTTCTGGTGGCTGTTCCTCGTCGTAGGGGCGGTCGTCGGTGCGACTCTCTTCCTCGTCATGCGGCGCCGGGCTGCCTCCGCCTCGAGGCCCGCGTCGGCTGCCTCCGCGAAGAAGGGCAGCGAGGCGATCCTCGAGGACGTCTTCCTGCTCTACCACCGGGACGGCTTGCTGATCAAGCACGAGACCCGCCGCCTCCGGCCCGACATCGACACGGACATCCTGAGCGGCATGCTCACGGCCGTCCAGGCGTTCGTCAAGGACGCCCTGCGGGGCGACGACTCCGGGGACCTGAACGAGATGACCGTGGGCCACATGCACATCCTGATTGGCCGAGGGAAGTGGCTCGTGCTGGCCGCGCGGATCGAGGGTGATGGCTCCGAATCGTGGACGGACCAGATCCAGCGGTGCATCCAGGACATGGAAGACCACCACTGGGACCAGCTCGAGGACTGGGATGGCGACATGGGCCTGGCGGGCGTGCTGTCCCCGTATGTCAAGAAGTTGATCCGCGGCGAGTACGCGTGACCCGGATCAGGGCTCAGGCCGGCAGCAAGGTCAGGAGCGCCATGACCTCGTCGCCCGGCGATTCCTGCGCGCGGGTCTTCGCCGCGAGACGCTCGAGCTTCCGTCGTGCGTCGTCGAAGATCTCCTGGACCTGCTGAACCGAGTCGCGCCGCCACGGGACGTGGTAGAAGTACGCCCGCCCGACCTCGAAGTCGACCGTGCCGCGCTCTTGGATCCGTTTGATCGACTCGTTGATCATGCCTTTCAGCATGCCGAGGACCGCGAGCCGGTAATTCACCTTGTCCGGATCGGTCAGACGGTCCCAGATCTGGCTCGAATCGATGCCCGTGGCCGGGATGCGATAATACTTCTCAACGAGGTTTCCGCGGATCTCGGTCTTCGTCGGGATGATGAGGTTCGCGTCCAGGAGCTGCGTAATGTGGTGGTGGACCGTCGCGGGGGACAGCGACAACACCCGTGCGATGTCGGAGATCGACATGTCGCGTTCCATCAGCAACGTGAGGATTCGAAGGCGGGACGGCTCACTCAACACCTTGAGTTGGTCGACGGAGACAGCGACGTCGCGGACGGGGGAGGTCTCGGGCGGTTCCGGCGTGAAAGGGACCCCTTATTCGACTTTATCAAAACGTGTTACTGTCGTCAACATACTTAAGTACCGACCTGTCCAAGGCGAGTTTCGATAACAACCGGATTGGCACGCGAGGTGAGCTACGATGAAGATTGTGAAGGAATCCCAGCGGATCGTGCGAAAAGACCCCCCGGCAGTCATGCTCGTGTTCGACATCGGGCGGCGGGTTCTGATCCGCTGAGCACGGGTTGAAGGCCATACGATGTCCATCTTTGTCCTCCCGAGCGTCGCCCGGGCGCTCGTCAGGCGTCCGCCCGTTTAGCCGAACGTCGCCTCCGCGCGACGCGACGCACCGACCTGATTGCCGGTCCGAGTCCGAGCCGTCTCTTCGCCTGCATCCAGCGGCTTGCGCGCGAATCGTTACCGACCTTGGCGCAGCGTTTCGACTCGAATGTTCCAGCTTGCCGGTGTCACGCTCCCCGATTTCCGAAACGCTAAACGCCAATCCGCCGTTCCGCCGATTCGTCATGAGCCCGGCGGGCCGCGCAGCCTCTCGTCACGGGTGGATCCCGGCGAATCGGTAAGGTGATCGCCCTGGCCCTCGCGCGAGCCGGCGCCGATGTTGCCATCAGTTATCGGGCGGATGCTCAGGCGGCGCGGCGGACGGTGGCATCGATCGAGACGCTCGGCCGGAGCGCGTTCGCCGTCCGCGCGGACCTGACCCGCGCCGCGGAATGTCGACGGATCGTCGAGACGGCGGTCCGAAAGCTCGGCGGTATCGACATCCTGGTCAACAACGTGGTGAATTTGTCGTCGAATCGGTCGCATCGATGGACGCCGGGACGTGGCGGCGCATCCTGGACTCGAATCTCACCGCAACGTTCCTCTGTTCCAAGTACGCGGTGCCGCACATGCGCCGACGGACGTGGGGTCGCATCGTCAATCTGGGCGCGGCGGGCGCCTTTCGCGCTCACGGGTCCGCCCGAATGTCCGCGTTCTATGCGGCGAAAGCTGGAATCGTCGCGTTCTCGATGTCCTTGCCCGGGAGGTGGGTCCGTTCGGGATCACGGTGAATGTGGTCGCGCCGGGGGTAATCGATGATCCGGAACTCCCGATTGCCGACGCTGGGCGAAGGGAGGACAAGCGCTTCGCGGTCCCGCGCGTCGGGACCGGGGAGGATGTCGCCAGCGCCGTCCTGTTCCTGGTGTCGGAGGAAGCCGAGTTCGTGACGGGCGATGTGCTCGAGTCACCGGAGGCTGGCTCCTCTGAGCCACGGCCTCATTCGTCGATCGGCACGCGCGACGGATTTGCATTCGCATGAGCGTGCCTTGGTCCCTCTTCAGCACTTCGCTCGATCCGATCGGGCCAACGGCCTCGCTGATGTAGAGCTTTCGCGCCGCTTTCAGCACGAATTTCCGATTTCCTCGTTCGGACGATGTTCGTCCCATTCGACCGACGCACGCAATCCTCGTCGATTCGATGAAACCTTGCGTTTGTCGCATCTCCAGTACCGATAACAAAAGCTTTAATTTCGGATGCCACTTTCTAACAAGGGATGGGACGAGGCAGTCTCTTGTTCCATAGACTCGTGTCGAGAGAGCAGATGCTGTCGAGACTCGACGGCTCGCGGACACATACGTAGGGAGATCAACGAATGGCGAGCGATGAGGGCGACGGGAAGGTGTCGAAGTCGGCGGACGCCGTGCGGGACGAGTTCGAGGAAAAGATGGACCGCCTGCGCCGGCAATACGAGCGGGACCTTCACTCCTTCCGATACGAAATCGAGGAGCGGGAGTACCGCCTCAAGGCGTATGAGGACAAGTTCAACAAGATCAAGCAGCCGCCGCTCCTCTACGCGTACGTCGTACGCAAGGAGGGCCCGGACCTCGACGGCAACCAGGTGGTCGTCGCGCGGGCGACGGAACTCCTGAAGGTCTCGACCGGCCTCGTGGACAAGGCACAGCTGGGCGTCGGTCAGTACGTCTGGGTGCATCCGCAGACGTACGCGATCGTCGAGGGCAGCGCCGTCCACAACGAGGGCGTGATCGCGAAGGTCGCCGACATGATGGACGGCAAGCTCGTCATCTCCGTCGAGGGCGACATGGAAAAGCGGCTCATCGACTGCGACAAGGGCGTCTACAAGAAGCTGAAACCCGGATTCCAGATCAGCGTCCTGCCTCCGACGATGGAGGTCCTCGATGTCCTCCCGAACCTCGAGGTCAAATCGCTCCTGCTCGGCGAGAAGCCGAACGTCGGGTACACGGCGATCGGCGGGTTGATGGAGGCGATCGAGCGGATCAAAGACGTCGTCGTCCTCCCGTACCAGGAGGCCAAGCTGTTCGCGCAGATCTCCCTCGAGGCGCCGCGGGGCATCCTGCTGTACGGTCCGCCGGGCTGTGGCAAGACGCTCCTCGTGAAGGCGATCGCGACGGAGAACGACATGACGTTCTTCAACGTCAGCATTGCGGACGTCCTCTCGAAGTGGGTCGGGGAGAGCGAGCGCATCATCAAGGAGATCTTCCGCCAGGCGCACGAGAAGAAGCCGAGCATCGTCTTCTTCGACGAGATCGAGGCCCTCTTCACGGTGCGGGGAATGATGGACACGTCCGGCGTGCACAAGAACATCATCGCGCAGATTCTGAGCGAGATGGACGGACTCGTCGAGCTGCACGACGTCTTCGTGATCGGCGCAACGAACCGCGCGGACCTCGTGGACCCGGCGCTGTTGCGACCCGGGCGGTTCGACGAGATCATCGAGATTCCGCGGCCCGACCGGAACGCGGCCGAAGAGATCCTGCAGATCTACCTGAACGAGGACCTCCCTGTCGCCGCGACGTTGGAGGAGCAGTCCGGCGGGCACAAGGAGGCCGTCGAGACGCTCCGCCGCTACGTCCTGGACGAGCTGTACGGCGAGAACAAGTGGGTCAAGGTCAAGCTCGACGCCGAAGCGAAGGAAGCGATCAAGACGGTGAAGCGCAAGGACATCATCTCCGGCGCAATCATCGAGGCCATCGTGACCACCGCGAAGAAGAACTTCGTGAAGCGGGTCATCACGCTCAAGAAGCCGGACCGCAAGAAGGAAGGCCTCAGCCTAAAGGACCTCGAGATGGCGATCGACGAGGAGTGCAAGGAGCACGCGATCACCGAGATGTACGTCTACGAGAAGAGGCAGCGGGAGGTCTTCCGGACCGGTGCGGACCCGATGGTCGGGTGACGCATGAAGAAGATGGTCCAGGGGACTGAGCACGAGTACACGCTGTACTGCCGCAAAATGGGCACGATGGGCTTCGACCCGCACATGATGGCGCTCGACCTCCTGCGGGACTCGGACCTGCACCTGGCCGGCGAGTTCATCACGAACGGCTCGCGCGTCTACTATGACGTCGGGCACTTCGAGGTCAGCACCGCCGAGACGACGAACTTCCACGACGTCGTGACGTGGGAGAAGGCGGGCGAGAAGATCCTCGACTGGCTCCGCCGCATCATGGAGGAAAAGTACACCGGCGAGACGAAGATCCACGCCTTCAAGAACAACACCTCGCCCGATGGGACGTCGTACGGGTCGCACGAGAACTACTGCGTCTCCCGGGACGTCGCGTTCCCGGGGCGGTTCATCCGCGAGCTCGTGCCCCACCTCGCGACGCGGATCATCTTCACGGGGGCCGGGGACATCGTGCGCGGGAAGTACGTCCTGTCGCCGATGGCCTTCCTGACGTCCCAGGTGATCAGCGGCGAGACGATGCACGACACGGGCATCCTGAACACGCGCGACGAGCCCCACGCCGACGGACGCCTGTGGCGGCGCCTGCACGTGATCGTGGGGGACGCCCTGATGAACGAGACGGCGATCATGCTGCGTCACTTCACGACGTCGGCCGTGCTGCAGCTGATGGAGGCCGAGGCGCTCGACGACGTGCCCCGCATGAAGGATCCGATCCGGGACCTGTGGCACAACGTCGAGATCCGGAACCCGGAGCAGTGGACCGTCGAACTCGAGGACGGCAAGATCGTCTCGCCGATCGACATCCAGCGGTACTACCTCGAGAAGATCGAGGCGATCGTGGAGGACGATTGGGAGCACCGCGCCTTGCGGATGTTCGAGGAGGTCCTCGACGACCTGGCGAACCGGCGGTCGAAGGATGCCGCGCGCCACGTCGAATGGCTGGACCGATACTACGCGATCCAAGAGGCCGCCGACAAGAAAGGCGGTCCCGACGTCGAGATGATGGCGTGCAAGCAGTACTCCGAGATTGCCGCGGAACGCTCACTTTTCTACAAACGGCAGCGCGCGGGCCTCGTGGATCGCATCACGGACGACGAGGCGATCAAGCGAGCGATTCATGAGCCGCCCGAAGACAGCCGTGCTCTCTTGCGCCGAACCCTGTGCGACACATTCAATATCGAGATGATCGATTGGTCCGTGTTAATCGTGAACGACGGAACGAGACGGCGCATCGATTTGCTCGATCCCTATGCCACTAAACTGGAGGTACCGTATGCAACAGCAAGCTGAGGAAAAGCCCAAGAAGCGCAAGAAGCAGGAAAAGAAGCTAGAGTTTGAGGCAGGCAAAGTCTTCACGCCCGGCGAAGTGAAGGAAGAGGACTTCGAGCTCGACTTGGAATCGGCCAAGTTCCGCGCCCAGAAGGGGGAAGGAGGGGATCGACGTGCCTAGCACTTTCACCCACCTCCCTCCAGATTCTAGTTAGTCTAAAAAGACACCGCTTCTTGCGAATGGTCCCCGTCGAATACTTGGCGGGTTTTGTGGACGGGGAAGGTTATCCGGGCCTGGCGCGTATTCGCCGTCGTCATCGCACGCCCGAGTATTGCCTCCGTTTGAGCATTTACAACACCGATCGTATGATTTTGGAAGCGATTCAGCGAACGAACGGCGGGACCATGTCCGCGGTCGGGCAACGGAAAACCGCCTGGAAGCCCTCCTACACACTAATTTGGACTAATGCTGCAGCGGCCAGAGTGCTCCGGACGATCAAACCTTTCCTCCTCGTTAAGTCGAGACAGTGCGAAGCACTCCTGGCTTTCGACCAACGAATTCGGGCAGGGCGCAGATTCCGAGATCAGGCCGGTCGCTTGTTGCCTCTGTCCCACCAAGAGGTCCGATCTCGCCAAGCCTTCTACATTCGGGTGAAACGCATGAATCGAAGAGGTCCTGAAGGTCGACGAAACCTCTCGAACGGTGCGCCCTCGCCAGGCCAAACGAGCTTATCACCGAAATATGTCGCCGGTTTCATCGACGCAGAGGGATCGATCATGATTACCCGGACGAGGGTCGCGGATTGTCGCACCCCCCAGTATCGTCCTCGGGTTGCGGTGGCGAACACTCAGCGAGAAGTCCTAGAAGCGATTCAGCACCAGTTCGGAGGAATCATTGCGGATCAGCCGGCGCGGAGGGCAGCCTGGAAAGGGGCGTACCAGCTCGTTTGGACAGGAGGGATGATTGCATTGCTCCTGCAACGTGTAGGGTCCCACCTGAGGGTCAAAGCTGGGCAGGCGCGCATCCTGAATGAGTTCATGCAGCATCGGCAAACAACCAAGCAGGGGCGCAATGGGCGTGGCTTCGCTGCCTTGCCCCCGAACGTTGTTGCATTCAGGGAGGGTCTTCGCAGCGAGATTACGGACCTGAACAGGAGAGGTTCTCGCGGAAACGGTTGCTGACTAGCCGAAGGGCCGGTCGTCGGGCAACTCTATATCGCCCGCCCGCCTTCCAGCGACCCAGATGCCCACCCATGTCGAGACGCTCGATAACGGGCTCAAAGTGATCCTCCGTCCGATCCCGGACACGAAGGCCCTCTCGACCTGGGTCGTCTATCGCATCGGCTCGCGCAACGAGGTCCCGGGCATGACCGGCTCGACGCACTGGGTCGAGCACATGCTTTTCAAGGGCGGCGGCAAGCTCGGGAAGGGCGACATCGACAAGCTGATCTCCCGCCTCGGCGGCAAGATGAACGCCTTCACCGACACCGACTACACGATGTACTTCGAGACGATCCCCGCGAGCGCGATGGACACGGCCCTGATGATCGAATCGGAGAGGATGCGGAACGCCGCGTTCGACCCGAAGGAGGTCGAGGCGGAG
>DASPZJ010000108.1:0-17908 GCA_035636315.1 Thermoplasmata archaeon | reverse complement strand
CGCTTCCCTCGACGGAGGGCGTTCCGCATCGCCTGGCGGACGACGTTCAAGATCGACCCTCCGCTCAACGGGAAACGGCGGGCGAGACCCTCGAAATCGATGCCCTTCGCCAGCGGCGCCTCCTTCGGGACGAGCCGCTCGTAGATCTGCCGTCGGAGGTCCGCATCCGGCATCGGGAACTCCACCGCGATGTCGACGCGCCGGTCAAGGGCCTTGTCCATGACCCGCGCGAGGTTCGTCGCCAGGATCACGACGCCCGGATACGTTTCCATCTGCGACAAGAGCACGTTGACGTCCCGGTTCATCCACGGGGTCGACATGATCCCTCGGCGCTGGAACACCGCGTCGGCCTCGTCGAAGAAGAGCACCGCGCCGCCATCGAGGGCCGTGTGGAACACGTGCTCGATGTTCTTCTCCGTCTCCCCGACCCACATGTTCTCGAGCTGCGCGTAGTTCACGACGTGCAGCGGACGTCCTAGCTCGCTCGCGATCGCCTCCGCCGCCATCGTCTTGCCGGTGCCCGGAGGCCCGGCGAACAGGAGGCTGAGCCCCTTCGTCCTCCGCATGACCTTGCGGAGCCCCCATCGGCGGTACATGAGGCCCTTGTTCCGCAACTCCGTCAACGCGTCCTGCAGCCCCTCGCGCGTCGTGTCGGCGAGGACGAGGTCCGCGATCGTGAACCGGGGCTGGACGACCTGCGCGATCGGCCTCGACGGCTCGTGGAGGTGCGGCTCCGACGGCTCTCGCTCGTCCTCGGCCTGATAGACCTCGACCCCGGCATCGAGGAGGCGGACGATCCGGCGCACGTCGTCGCGGGACACGTGCCTGCAGGATTCCCGGATGCGGCCGCACTTCGGGCACTTCACGATCCACTCGTCCCGGTCCTCTTTCGCCATTCGAGATCCCCCGAGGGGCGCGCGCGGCGTTGCGCGACGCCGTCCGGCAAACACAGGCACGCCGATATTTAAACATCGCCGGCGCGCGCGCCGGACCCCTTCCGGGCGGCGCAGAACTCGCGCGCCATCTGCACCGCGACGTCGAAGTTGTGCGTGGAGATCATCTCGACGTTGACGCCAAGGGGCACGGGAGGGCGGGAGAGCGCGGCCGCCGCCCGCAGTTGGGACCACAGGGTCCGCGCCCGATCGAAGGACGGACGCCCGGATCCCGGCTCGACCGAGGCGAGCAAGGCTTCCTCCGTCCGCGGTGTGACGGTCGCGCCGAGCCACACGAGGAACTCGATGTCCTGGTAGTCGGAGACGGGAGCGAAGCTCAACAGGACCGTCGCCGGCTCGATGCCTTGCGCCGCGCAGCGCCGGCCGTACGCCCGGAGGACGGTCGCCATCGGTTCCGCCTCGAACAACACCTGGGACGTGAAGAAGTCGCACCCGGCCTGGGTCTTCTCCATGAGCCGATCGATCTCCGACTCGCGCTCCGGAATCGTGATGTTCCCCAGGGCGACGTCGGCCCGGCCGCGCACGGCGGCGCGCAGGACGCGATCCGCCTCGACGACGGACGGGCCGGGATAGCGGACGCGGCCGCTCGTGCCGCCGACGAGGACGAAACTGCGGACTGCGAAATCGGACGACGACTCGCCGACCCAGCGACGCAACGCCGCGGCGGACGGCAGGTGGGCCACCACCTTGTTCACGATCGGATCGACGCCGAGGTCCGCCCCGAGTCGCGTGACGAAGTCGCGCGGGTCCAGGTTGCGGTAGAAAGGCTGGCCTTCGTGGTTCTCGTCCAGGACCTCCGGCACGTTGACGGCGTCGAGGTCGGGGATGGAACGCGCCGCCTCCCGCACCCGCTGCACGAACCCCGCGATCGACTTGTCGCTCGCGCGCCGGGAGGGCGGCACGATCTCGAGGACGACCGGCGAGGAGCGGAGACGGTCCCGGAACGGAGCGGGCATCGCGGTCGAAATGGCGCATGGCAGCCTTGAAACGTTCGCCCGGGCCGCCCGAGGGGGCAAGCATAATGTATTCCTCACGATTGTCGTCTCCGAGGCGAAGGGTTGGGCGAGCGGTTCCGGCGGCGGTCCCTCCCGTTCCCGCTGCAGGACGTCCGCCTGAGGGACGCCACGCCGCGGGACCTGGCCGACGTCTCCGAGCGGATGGGCCTCGCCCTCAGCGTCGACGAGATGCGCCGCATCCAGGAGTACTTCCGCGCCGCCGGCCGCGACCCCACGGACGTCGAACTGCAGAGCCTCGGCCAGGCGTGGTCGGAACACTCCTGCTACAAGTCGTCGAAAGCGATCCTGAGGGAGTTCATCTTCCCCGTGCAGGCGCCGTGGGTGCTGGACCGCGGCGACGCGGGCGTCGTGGAGTTCGATGCAGACCACGCGTATGCGCTCCGGATCGAGAGCCACAACCATCCGTCTGCGGTCGAGCCGTACGGCGGCGCGAACACGGGGATCGGTGGGATCCTGCGGGATGTGCTCGCCATGGGCGCGCAGCCGATCGCCCTCGCGGACCCGCTCCACTTCGGACCGCTCGACACCCCGATGGACGCGCTGCCACCGGGGGCGAAGCATCCCAAGTACCTCTTCGGCGGGGTCGTCGCGGGCATCCGGGACTACGGGAACCGCGTCGGCATCCCGACGGTCGCAGGGTGCATCGTCTTCGACGAGGGATACCTCGGGAACATCCTGGTGAACGTGGCGTGCGTCGGCTTCGCGAAGAAATCGCAGCTCGTCCGCAATCGCGTGGCGTCCCCGCACGATGTCTTCATCCTCGCCGGCGGCCGGACGGGCCGCGACGGGATTCACGGGGTGACGTACGCGAGCCTCGAGCTGACGGAGAAGTCGGTGAAGGGATGGCAGGCCGGCGCCGTCCAGCTCGGCGACCCGATCCTGAAGGAGCCGCTCATCCACGCGTGCATCGAGTGCGCGCGGGCTGGATTCCTCGATGGCCTGAAAGATCTCGGCGGCGGCGGGCTGTCGTGCGTCGTCGGCGAGATGGCCTTCGCCGGCGGATGCGGCGCGGAGGTCGACCTCGAGAAAGTCCCGCTGAAAGAAGAAGGCCTCGCGCCTTGGGAGATCTGGGTGTCCGAGAGCCAGGAGCGGATGATGCTCGCGGTGCTCCCGGAGCACGTGGACGAGGTGATGCGAATCTTCGATCTGTACGATGTGCCCGCGACGGTCATCGGCCGGGCGATACCGCAGAAGATCGGTCGCGTGTCGTACGCCGGCACTCCGGTTCTCGAGATGGATCTCGAGTTCTACACGGGCGGACCCGAGTATACCCGCGGATACCGGCCCGCCCGTCCGCCCCCCGGGGAGGGAGTCCGGCTCCCTCCCGAGCCGCGGGACTATCGCTCGACGATCCTGAAGCTCCTCGCAGCGCCCAATATCGCCTCCAAGGAGTACGTGATCCGGCAGTACGACCACGAGGTCCGCGCGGCGACCGTGCTGAAACCGATGCAGGGAGTGATCGGCAAGGCGGCCCACGGGGACGCGTCCGTGATCCGACCTCTCGTCGATTCGTGGCGCGCCCTCGCGATCGCGGTCGCCTCGACCCCGCACATCACGTCCATCGACCCTTTCGCCGGCGGCGCATCCGCGGTGGATGAGATGTGCCGCAACCTCGTGGCCGTCGGCTCGAGGCCCCATTCCCTGACGAACTGCCTGAACTTCGGGAACCCGGAGAAGCCGGATCGGCTGTGGTCCTTCCGCGAGGCGGTCCGCGGGATCGGGACGACGGCGAAGGCACTGGGCATCCCGATCCCCTCGGGGAACGTGTCGTTCTACAACGAGTCTCCCCGCGGACCCTGTCCGCCCACGCCGGTCGTCCTCGGCGTCGGGATCGTGGAAGACCTGCGGCGGTGCGTGACGTCGGACTTCAAAGAGTCGAGCAATCCGATCGTGCTCGTCGGGGCGACGGGGCCGGAACTCGGAGGTTCCGAGTACCTTCGGCTCCGGGGCAAAGGGCTCGCGCCCGTCCCCGGCGTCGACGCGCTCGGCCTGCGGGCATCGATGGACCATCTCCTCCAAGCGATTCGCGCGGGAACTGTCCGCGCGTGCCACGACCTCAGCCACGGCGGCCTCGCGATCGCCGCCGCGGAGATGTGCCTGGGGGGCGACATCGGGGCCGACATCAAGACGTCCGCGATGGAGCCGTTCCGCTGGGACGTCCAGCTGTTCTCCGAGTCGAACGGACGGTGGCTCGTCGAGGTCGCGAAGGATCGATACGAGGAGTTCATGCACCTCTTCGAGGGCGTCCCGACCACGTACATGGGGACAACCGGTGGCGGCTCCTTGCACCTGGGCCGAGGCCGGCAATGGACGTCCCTCGCCGTCCCGGTGATGCGCAAGGCGTGGACCGAGGCGATCCCGAGGCAGGTGGTCGTCGCATGAAGCGGTCGGCGATCCGCGTGGCGGTCGTGTACATCGAAGGCACGAACTGTGAGGACGAGTCCGTCGCATACTTCCGGCTATTGGGGGCCCACGCCGAGAAAGTCCATCTGAAGCAGCTGACCGGCGACGTGGCGCCCGAACTGCGGCGGGACCTCGACGACTACGACATCCTCATGATCCCGGGCGGCTTCGCCGCGGGCGACTACGTCCGCGCGGGCACGATCTTCGCGGCCCGACTTCGATCGAAGCTTTCGAAAGGCCTCGTCGACTTCGTGAAAGCGGGCAAGCCGGTCTTCGGCGTGTGCAACGGGTTCCAGGTCCTCGTGGAGGCGGGCCTGCTCCCCGCCCTCGGCGGTGTGATGACGGACGAGCCGGAGGCGGTCCTCGCGACGAACGATTCGAGCCATTACGAATGCCGGCCCAGCTTCTTGCGGCTCGAAAACGGCGGGTCGTGCGTCTTCACGCGGAGCCTGAAACGGGGCCGCGTCGTCACGTTCATCTCCGCGCACGCGGAAGGCAAATTCCTGTTGCCCAAAGCCCGCGAGAAGGCGATGCTGCGGGAGCTCGTTGACAACGACCAGGTCGTCTTCCGATTCGTCGACGACCGCGGGAAATACTCCGGCTACCCGTGGAACCCGAGCGGGACGACCTTCAACATCGCCGCGCTGTGCAACCGCGACGGGAACGTCTTCGGGGTCCAGCCGCATCCGGAGCGGTGCTTCTTCCGCCACCTCCATCCCGACTGGACGCGCCGAGACGATGGCGATCCCGTCTACGGCGACGGGAAAGAGATCTTCGAGGGCGTCCTACGATACGTGGAGAAAAGGTTCTAGCCGCAACGCCGATCCGACGGACCGTGAGAGATGCCCGGCTCGATCTTCGCGGAGCGCGAGCGGCTTGACATAGTTATATGCGTTGGAGACAGGCATGCGGGGCGCTATGGAGGGACGCCCCTATCGGTCGGGGCTCGACCGCGTCTACCTCGTCGGCTTCGCAGCGGCCGTCGTCGTACAGCTGTCGGCGGGGGCGGCCCAGATCGTCACGGGCATCGCCGTGCCCGCGGCAACGGTCTTCGCGACGGCGTTCGTCATCGCGTGCATGCTACGCGTCCATGGCCTGTGGGGCACGATGGCGTTCCTCGGCCTTGTGGTCGCGATCCCGTTCGCGTCCGAGTTCCTCGGAGTCTTCACGGGCGTCCCGTACGGCGCGTACGCGTATCTGGACGTGCCCGGGCCGTACGTGCTCGGACTCGTGCCGATCTTCATCTTCGTCGCCTGGATCCACGTCGGATACCTCGCGATCGCGTCGACGACGGCGGCGTTCGGTCGCTCGTCGCTCTGGCTCGCGCCCATCGACGGGCTCGTGGCCACGGCGTGGGACCTCCTCGTGGACCCGGTCGCGGTCCGGTCCGGATTCTGGACGTGGCTCTCGCCCGCGACCATCTATGGGGTCCCGCTCTCGAACTTCCTCGGGTGGTTCCTCGTCGTCACGGCACTCTCCCTGGCCGCGCGGTGGACGTGGGCGCGCGATACCCGGGCTCCGGCCGCCGCGCCTCGGGTGGTCCTCTCGATCCTGCCGGGCGTCCTCCTCGCCTCCGGCCTGCAGTTCGGGATCCTCGCCGCGGCGTACGGGTTCCTCGGGAGCGCGGTCATCGGGGTGGGCGTGCTCGTGACAACGATTGCGATCGGATGGCGCCGCATCGCGACGACGCCTCGCGAGCGCCTGTCCCCAAGCCCGTGGACCCGACGTGGGGTCGCGCGCCCCGCCCGAGGAGCGGCCCGGGGCGATGGACGAGCCTGAGACGAGGCAGTGATCGCGAGCCGAAAAAAGTACGCCCGAATCAGGCTTTATCGCACCGAAATCCCGACTCCGGATCTCATTCGGATCGGTCCATGATGGTTTCGGACCTAGATCGTCACGATCAACTCGGCGATGTCCCCGTCCTTCAGCCCGACGGCGCTCCGCAGATAGTGCTTCGAGATCACTTCGAGGACGTCCGTGTGGTGCGTCCGGATCGGCATGATGACCGCACAATCGACGTGGCCCATCGAGGCGAGGAAACATTTCGCGCCCCCGAACGTCCGGCCGGCGGCTTCGAACCCCGAGATCTCGATCCCCGGGTTCTCCTGGAGGATCCGCAGCTTCGCGAGGTCCGGGCCTCCGACCTTGAGGTTCAGCGTGCCCTCGTACGGCTCGAACCAGAGCTTCTTGCGGAACTGGTCCTTGTACCCTTTCTGCCGCATGTAGAACGCGCCTTCCCCGAGGCCGCTCGCCACGCTCCCGGCGATCGTCAAGGTCTCCTTGATCTCGAACACGCGCTGGTAGTCCGCGTACTCCTTGCGGAGGACGTCCGAGCCTTTCGGCGTCAGGCGGATCCGTTGCTTGCGTGTCGCCAGGTCGCGTGCCACAAGGCCGTCGCGGATCATCTCGAGGATCCGCTGGGACGCGCTCTGCTGGCTCACACCGACGAGCTTGCCCAGGTCGCGCGACGACAAGTTGACGAAGTCCTTGAGCCCGCCCGTGAGGGCGATCGCCTTGAGCGTCTCAACGTGGTACGGCTTCAGCGGCGCGTGACAGGCCGTCCCCGGCTTATGCCTTTCTCAGGGTCACAGGCCTTCCGCGACGAGGTGGTTGCGGGATCGCAAGAAGACGCGAGGGACGCCCGCCGTCCGGAGTCGTTCGAGAAGCGGTTGGTCGTTCGTCACGACGACCGCGCGGTGCGTCGTCGCCAGGTCGAGGAGCGCGTCGTCCGCGGATCCGTGGCCTTCCAGCCGGCGGTACTTTCCTGCGAGACGCAGCGCGGACCGGGCGTCCCGAGAGGACTCGGCGAGGACGGCCAGCTCCGCCAGCACGGGCGTCGGGACCGCGACCTCGACATCGCCCACGACTCGGCGCAGCTCCGCGTCGAGGTGGACCTGGAACTGGAAAGGCATCAGGAGGGCGTTCGCGTCGAGCAAGATGAGTCGAGACACCGTTTTCGTGCATCCGCGCCGAACTATATGGGCGTGCGGTGAGAGTCGGGTCGATGGTATTAAGTACAGATAGAATCATAGCGACACTATGTCCATAGTGAGGCGATATATCGTCTCACGGGGAAGGTGAACGCATGCGCACGTTGGTGGTGGCATTGGTCGTGGCGGCCCTGCTCGCGATCCCCCTTGGCTTCATGGGATCGGCGAGCGCGGCGGCCCCACCGCGCGATCTTTCGCCGGTCGTGATCGGTCCCATCTCGACGGACCGGTTCGGCGGCGGTGATCTCGTCGGTGTGAAAGCCGGGGACGCGGTCTTCGGCGTACGGTACGGAACGACCGCTCATGTGAACGACGTCGTGATCTTCGCGGAGTACAAGCGATTCCTGGGCGGAGCAGAGATCGTCGATGAACAGGGCAACTACATCGCGACGCGCGGCGTGCCGGTGTACACGGTCCTGGCGCAGAGCCTGAGCCGGTTCATCGAGTTCCGCGCCGTGAACGCGAGCGACGGATTCGACCTGATGAGCGTCGACACCTTCGGGATCCCACTCACGCAGAATGTCCCGATCAAAGCGCGCAGCCTCGTGACGGGGTGGACGCTGAGCGGCCTGACGAACGAGACCGTCGATGACGTGACCTACGTCAACTTCACGGTCGGTGCACCCGACCTGCCGTACACGCGCGTGCTCGACAACACGAGCCTCGGAGACGGGATGCTCAACTATGTCGCGTTCACGTTCCACCTGATCGTGGACACGCGCGACAAGAGCGCCCAGATCCCGTGGTTCAAGGTGACCGTGGACGACGGCAACCGCTACGACATCACGGACGTCGACTTCCTCGGCTACAGGAACGTCACGGGCCCGACCGTCGCGATGGGCGCGAAGTACGACCACCTGATCGAAGGCTGGGACTTCGCGTACCCGGACAGCCGGCTTGCGCTCGAGACCCACCTGATCATCGGGAACTACATCCCCGAACGGACGGCGGACTTCATCCACGCGCTCCTGCGTGAACGCGCGGACGACGGGAACAGCACAGTGGGCGATGCGCGCACCCTGAACGACACGCTGCGGACCCGGCCCCGCCTCTATACGCGCGACAGCGTGTACTTCGACGACAACTACACGCGGATCGGCCGGTTCGAGTGGGCGACGAGCGTCACGGTAGACGGGCGGCCGTCGACGATGACGTTCAACCTCCAGGGCGGCGGGAGGCTTTTCTTGGAGCACGGGGGCGCGTACTTCGTGGGCTTCTGGCTCCGGGGTGCATTCGTGTATCCGCAGGGCCAGACAATCGAGCATGACCCCGTCCTCTCGACGGAGGCGCTCGTCGATCTGCCGACCGCAGTAAACCTGACTCCCCTGACGATCCTCGCGGCGCAGCTGGCGGTTGTCGCCATCGCCATGGGTCCCGCCCTGTACCTGCGAGTGAAGGCGAGGCGCCAAACGTAGCGCCTCCCCTCCCCCTTTTTCCCTCGGATCCCAGCGCGATGATCGAAGTCTTCGGAGAGATGGACGCCGATGACGAATCAGCCCTCGCCGACGCAATCGGGTCACGAAAGCCGAAATAGCGAGGCACGGATACGAGGTGCCGCGGATGCCCGAAGTCTCGCCGGAGTGGACGGCAGAACTGAAGAAGGGCTCGATCCAGCTCTGCCTCCTCGCCCTCCTCTCGAGCCAGGAAAAGTACGGATTTCAGATCCTGCACGAACTCAAGGACAAGTCGAACGGGTTCTTCGATCTGAAGGAAGGGACGTTGTATCCGGCCCTGCGGCGCTTGGAAGAGCGGGGATTTGTCGAGAGCCGATGGCAAGAACCGGAGACGGGCGTGCCGAGAAAGTACTACCGACTCACGGACCGCGGCCGGGTCGCGCTCACGGAAGCCCTCGGGATCTGGGACGCCATGACGGCGGGTGCCGCAGCGGTCCTGGAGGACGCCCGATGACGGCGCAGGAGGACTACCTGAGCCAGGTGCGTCGCGCGATGTCCGGCATGGAGCCCGCGGTGCGGGACGACGTCTTGCGTGAACTCCGGAGCCACGTCGCGGAATCCATGGCGGCGAACGGCGGCAATCCGACCGCCGCGTTCTCCGGACTCGGCTCGCCGCGAGAAGTGGGCCGCCACTATCGGGCCATCTACGGATACAGTCGCGTGTATCGCGCGTTGTTCGCGATGATCGCCTTCCTCTTGGCCGTCCCTTCCATCCCCGTCCTGGTTTCCGGGAACGAACGGATCTTCCCGTATGGCCTCTCGATCATCTTCCTCATCGTCGTCGCCGCCTGGGTGGTGTGGGTGAGCGTCGCCGCGGGATCGCGAGCCGGTATGATCGCCGGCGTTGCGGGGTTCGTGGGCAGAGTCCTTGCTTTCGCAATCGCGGCTCAGACGCAGCCCGGCGCGGTGGTGACCGCGGAAGGCATCGAAATCCTCCTGGCGGCCTCTGTGGCCCTCGTGGTCCTCGGATGGTTGCCGGGGACCGCGAAACAGACTTGGTCCGGGCCTCGGGCGGAGCTCTAGTCGCCTTTCCATCGCCGAATGATCTCACCGTGGTCGAAGGCCATCCTCGGAAGATCGTTCGGATTGATGAGCATCACATCGGCCGCATCGCTCCCCGCCTTCAAGACACCGCCGATCTCCTCGAGCGCATACGCGATCGAGACGACGTGGCCCCTCGGGTCCCGGGACGGATCCGAGAACACGCCGACGAGGCGCAAGACTCGCGTTCCGAGGCCGGTCTCTTCACGGACCTCTCGCACCGCCGCGGCTTCGACCCTTTCTCCGAGTTCCACGAAGCCGCCGGGCAGCGCGGGCATCCCACGGAACGGATCGTTCCGACGGCGGACGACGACGAGCTTGCCATCGTGGAGGACGATGCCGTCCACCGCCACCCGGGGATGGCCGCCCCGCGGCATCGAGATCACTCAAGCGACGGCATGCGAATGTCGTGGTCCTTCGCGAACCGGATCGCGTCCTCGTACCCCGCGTCCGCGTGGCGCACGACGCCCATTCCCGGGTCCGTCGTGAGGACCCGCTCGATCCGCCGCTCGGCGTCCTCCGTGCCGTCGCAGACGACCAGCGCGCCGGCGTGGGTCGAGTAGCCGATCCCGACGCCACCACCGTTGTGCACCGCGACGAGGTCGGCGCCTGCGGCGGTGTTCAGGAGCGCGTTCAGGATCGGCCAGTCGGCGATCGGATCGGACTTGTCCTTCATGCCTTCCGTCTCCCGGTACGGGGAGGCGACCGACCCGGCGTCCAGGTGGTCGCGTGTGATGACGATCGGCCCGCTCAGCTCGCCCGACGCCACCATCCGGTTGATCACCTTCCCGAACCGCGCGCGCTCTCCGTATCCGAGCCAGCACACGCGGGCCGGGAGGCCTTCCCACGGGAGATGCTTCTCCGCGAGGCGGATCCACCGGGCGAGCGTCTCGTCCTCCGGAAACTCCCGCAAGACGACGCTGTCCGTCTTGACGATGTCGTCCGCGTTGCCCGTGACGGCGACCCAACGGAAGGGACCTCGGCCTTCCGCGAAGAGCGGACGGATGAACAGGGGCACGAACCCCTGGAACGCGAACGCGTCCTCGACGCCCGCCTCCTTCGCCTGCCCGCGGATGTTGTTCCCGTAGTCGAAGACCACGCTCCCGCTCCGGAGGAACGCCAGCATTGACCGCACGTGGATCGCGATCGATTCCCGCGACCGCCGCACGTATTCGTCCGGGTTCGCGGCCCGGAGCTCCGCCGCTTCTGTGACGGTCAAGCCTCGCGGAATATAGCCGCCCAGCGGATCGTGCGCGCTCGTCTGGTCCGTGACGACATCGGGCTTGATGCCGCGCTTCACGAGCTCCGGATGGACGTCCGCGCAATTCCCGACGAGTCCGATGGACAACGGAGTGCCACTCGCCTTCGCGTCCAGCGCCATGTCGAGCGCCTCGTCGAGATGGTACACGATCCGATCGCAGTACCTGTTCGCGACCCGTCGTTTGATCCGAGCCTCGTCGACCTCCACGTCGAGGCACACGCCCTCGTTCATCTTGATCGCGAGCGGCTGCGCGCCGCCCATGCCGCCCATGCCGCCCGTCAGGACGAGCCGGCCCTTCAGGGAACCACCAAAGTGCTTCCGCGCACACGCCGCGAACGTCTCGTACGTCCCCTGGACGATCCCTTGCGAGCCGATGTACGACCAGCCGCCGGCCGTCATCTGTCCGTACATCGTGAGGCCGAGCCGCTCGAGCTCGTAGAACGTCTCCCAGTTGGACCACTTCGGCACGAGGTGCGCGTTCGCAATGAGGACCCGCGGTGCGTCGCGATGCGTCCGGAAGACAGCCACGGGCTTGCCGCTCTGCACGACGAGCGTCTCGTCGTCGCGCAAACTCTTGAGCGTCTCGACGATGCGGTGGAACGCATCCCAGTTCCGCGCGGCCTTCCCCGTGCCGCCGTAGATGATGAGCTGGTCCGGCTGCTCCGCGTTCTCGAGGTTGTTCTCAAGCATACGCAGGATCGCCTCCTGGCGCCACCCCTTGCACCGTAGACCGGGCCCGCGCGCGGCCTTGATCCGCTCCATGCAGATGGACCGTACGTTCGGCGGGGCGTAAAGCCTTTTCCCGCACATCGAGGCTCGGCTCTGTCCTACCGATATCGCAAGATACTTTGAGGCGAGGCGACGATGGGGAGCCGTCCATGGCGTTCACCAACCGCCGGCTGATCGCGATCCTCATCGTGCCCTTCGCCATCGTCCTGGCCACGGTCGTCGTGGCGACGTACGTCCTGCCGGCCGTGACGTTGCAGGTCGATCAGCCGACATATCACGTCGGCGACGCGGTCCGCTTCTCCCTGCACAACGGATTGAAGGAACCGGTGTACCTCGCGTGCACGGCCCCGTGGCAGATCTCCCGCGAGATCGACGGGAGTTGGCACCCTGTCGAGGCGCACGTCTGCCTTGCGGTGATCGTGGCTGTGGCGCCCGGCGACACGCGGAATTGGACCTGGGTCAGCCAGACAACGGGGGACCGACCCGACCTTGCGCCCGTGGAGCCGGGGCAGTACCGCATCGAGATGTCGGCGTTGACGGCGTGCGCGTCGCCCGCACAAGGCTGCACGAGCGTCCACCTGACCGCGTTCTTCCGGCTGCAATGAGCGCCCGCGAATCAGAGCCGCGATGACACGACCGCCATCGCCTCGTGCCCGATCGCGTCGGCGCGCTTCAGGAGCCGGTCCGCTTCTTCCTCGACCCGATCCCGGAACGCCTCGTCCTTGATCGCTGCCAGGTTCACGTAGCAATTCAGGCTCGAACCCCGAATCGCAGCCTCGGCGAGCAGGATCGCGACGCCCGCATCCGTCGTCGCGCCGCGGTTTCCCTTCTTCACGGCGGCTTCCGCGAGCTCCAGGGCCTCGATGCAGCGCCGCATCGTCTCGAGCGGCACTTCGGTCGCCTTCCGATAGGCCGACTGCATCGCCTCGACCCGCGCGGCCCGTTCCGTGGGCGTCGCCTTCGCCATCCGAGTCGCGGCGAGGACGGCGTCGTACGCGCGCGCGTCCTCGTCGACGAGCGCCTCGAGTCTCGCCTGCGTCGCACGGCCCTTCGATCCGATCTCGGCGAGCTCCGAGTCGGCTTCCTCGTAACCCTTCTTGCCCCGGGCGAGGCCCGCCACCATGCGACTCAATGCGACGGACAGCGCGCCGGCCAGCGCGGACGCGCTCCCGCCACCCGGCGTCGGCGTGGCGGCGGCGACGGATGCCAGGAACTCCTCCACGGTCTGGTCCTTCACTCCCACAGCCGCGTCTCCAGGATCTGCTCTCGATGGAATCGTGCGAGCTTGAAGTATTGGGTCGCGCCGTCGACGAGCGCATCGAGCGGCACGAGTCCGACGACCTCGCTCTCCGCGATCTCGACGCCTTCCTTCGCCGCGAGCACTCGGATCGCCTCGAACGTCTGGACGAGCGACGTCCGCTGGTAGTCGACCATGTTCATCGAGACTTGCACGAGGCCTCGTCCGGAGAGCGCGAAGCCTTTCGCGCGGACCGCAGGGAGACCGCCGTCACTCTCCCGGATCGCCTTCGCGATGCGCTTGGCGACCCCGACGTCGGCCGTCCGAAGGTTCACATTCCACGCGATCAAGACCGGCCGCGCCCCGACGATGCACGCGCCGGCGGTTGGGTGGAGTCGCGCGGGGCCGAAGTCCGGCTCCCGGTCCGGGTTCGTCTCGATTTCCGCCTTCAGGCCTTCGTATTCGCCTCGCCGCACGTCCGGGAGGGCGCGCCGATCCGGCCGGCTCGCGGCGGCCTCGTACAGATAGACCGGGACGTGGAGCTCGTCCGCGATCCGCTTGCCAACGGCCCGTGCGAGCGCCACGCAGTCCTCCATCGTCACCCCCGCGATCGGGACGAACGGGAGGACATCGAGGGCGCCGACCCGAGGATGCTCACCGCGATGCACGTTCATATCGATCCGCTCGACCGCGGCGGACGCTCCTCGAAAGGCCGCCTCGGACACCGCCCGACGGTCGCCGACGAACGTGATCACGGAGCGGTTGTGGTCCGGGTCCATCTGCACGTCCAGGATCCGCGCTCCCGCGACGGAGGCGATTGCGGACCCGATCGCGTCGACGACGTCCTTGCGGCGCCCTTCTGAAAAGTTCGGCACGCACTCGACGACCTCGACCATCCAGGGCTCCAGGGAACGCGACGAAGCCGACGATTCCTTAAAACCTTTCTCGGCGCGCGGGAGCCGCACCCACGGTGGGAAATGTATAAGTAAAGAGAACAACGTGGCACGACGCGACGCCTTCGAACGAGGTGGCGAAACGACGGGGCGCGCGAACACGAAGGGGTGCCTCGTCCTCCTCGCTGTCCTCGCATTGACGATTTTCCTCGCGGTGCCCACCGCCGCTCCGCCGCCGATCCCCATGCGGACCGACGGCCACGCGTTGGACCGGACCGGCGCGCCGCTACCGCTCGGCACTCCCATCCGGACGTTCGTCGACGGCGTCGACTATTCGAACGGTCCGAGCGTTTCGGACGCGCAGGGCTCGTTCGCCATCCTGACGACGGGGAACTCCGTCACGAGCGGCGGCGCTTCCGAGACGACGTCGATCCAGGAAGGCGCGAACCTCGGCGATACGGTCATCTATGCCGCCAGCGACTTCTCGACCACCACCGACGTCTTCCTCGAGACCGCCGCGTGGTCCCCCGGTTCCGTCCTCACGATGGACGTCCACGTCGGCTCCGCCGCGTCGACCCCGGAGACCCTGAAGCTCCAAGGCATCGTGGCGCGGCCCGCCCGCGGCGGAAGCCAGTACGTCTTCGTGTGCAACCCGACCGCGGGCGTGGTCTCCCTCGCGGACTACTATCTCGAGGTAGACCGGCCAGGGACCTACCACGGGCCCTCCCTCTCGCTCGCGGGAACGATTCCGCCGCAATCTCCGCTCCGCGTGAACCTGTCCTTGCCGCTCAGCCTGATTCCGACCGGCGACGCGCTGAAGCTCGTGTATCGGAACCCCGGCGGCGCGGGGGCGACCGCGGGCGGCGGCGACATCGTCGTGGACCGCGTCGAGTACAACGCGACGAAAGGCGGCACGCTGACGTGGGAGCCAGGGAACACGATCCTCGGCGACGCGCCGGCTCCCACGGTCGGTCGGATCCTCGAGCGGGACGCGGCCTGCACGGACTCGAATTCGCCGCAAGACTTCTCCCTCGGGATCGAGCCGGGGCTGCCGGCGAACCAGCCTCCCACCCTCACGATCCAGTCGCCCACGGACGGGCAGACGTTCCAAGCGTCGTCGGCCGTGACGTTCGCGTGGACGATGTCGGACGACATCTTCGCGAACGCCGACCTCCTCGTCTGGGCGAACGTGACGATCGGCAGCGTCACGACGCCGCTCCTCGTGGCGGCGGCCGGAGAGACGTCGGTCGTATGGACGGCGCCGGACATCGCGGTGGACGGAGTGGTCGTCCACGTGGACGTCGTCGATCCGTTCGGAGCGAAGGCGTCCGCGAGCCGGACGTTCAATCTGACGCGCCAGACGCCGTTCGCGATCCTCATCGCGGTCCTGATCGCCGCCGTGCTGCTCGCGTTCCTCGTGTACGGCCTCCTCCGCGCGCGGAAGAAGGAAGGAGAGGCGACCGCCAGACCGCCGCCCGCGGGTCCGCCCCAACCGCCGCCGCAGGGGCCGGCGACCGTCCCGCCCGCGGCCCCCGCCGCAACCGCGTCGACGAAAGCCTGCCCCCGCTGCCACACAATCGTGAAGGCGGAGGACGTCGCGTGCTTCTTCTGCGGCTACTCATTCACTGAAGGAAAACCTTCACCGTAAGCGTATTATCGCCCACCTCCGTTGGGGGCGCGTCCCATGAGGAAGGACGAGGAATTCAGCGAGTGGTACAACGGACTCGTCGAGGGCGCGGAGCTGAGCGACAAGCGCTATCCGATCAAGGGGATGAACGTCTGGCGGCCCTACGGGTGGTCGATCATGAAGCTGATCGATCAGGCGATGCGGGAGGAGTTCGACTCGACCGGCCACGGCGAGGTGAACTTCCCCGTGCTGATCCCGGAGACGGAGTTTCAGAAAGAGACGGAACACGTCAAGGGCTTCGAGGGCGACGTGTTCTGGGTCACCCGGGGAGGGTTCAACGAGCTCGACGTGAAGCTCCTCCTTCGACCGACGTCGGAGACGGCGATGTATCCGATGTTCAAGCTCTGGATCCGGAGTCACGCGGACCTGCCGCTGAAAGTGTACCAGATCGTGCCCGTCTTCCGCTACGAGACGAAGATGACCCGGACGTTCATGCGCGTCCGGGAGATCCATTTCTTCGAGGCGCACACGGCCCACGCGACGTTCGAGGACGCCGAGCAGCAGATCCGGGAAGATTTACAGATCAACGAACGCCTGATGCGTCTCCTCGCGCTGCCGTACATCGTGTCGAAGCGTCCGGACTGGGACAAGTTCCCCGGGGCGCACTACAGCCTCGGGTCCGACACGCTCCTGCCCTCGGGGCGGTCGCTCCAGCTCGCAACGTTCCACCAGTACCGCGACAACTTCGCCAAGGTGTACGAGGTCACGTACGAGGCCGAGGGCGGGGAACACAAGCTCGTCCACCAGACAACGGACGGGATGAGCGAACGCATCCTCGGGGCGCTCCTCGCGATCCACGGGGACGAGAAGGGACTCGTGCTGCCGCCCGCCGCGGCGCCGATCCAGGCCGTCATCGTGCCCGTGCTCGAGAAGGGCCGGCAAGAGCAGATGCTCCTCGAGGCGCAGCGGGTCTTCCTGGAGCTCCGGGAACGGATGCGCGTGAAACTGGACGATCGAGACATGCGCCCCGGCGAGAAGTACTACTACTGGGAGGCGCGCGGCGTGCCGCTCCGCGTGGAACTCGGGCCGCGCGAGATCGAGAAGAGTATGGCGACCGTCGTCCGGCGTGACACCGGAGACAAGAGGGAGCTGCCCCGGGACGCGCTGGGAGACCGCCTACGGTCCGTACTCGAGCTGATGCAGATCGCGATGTGGGATCGCGCGGAGAAGATGATCCGGCAGAACACCTTCACGATCACCTCGCTCAACGAGGCGAAGGATGGCTTCAATCGGATGGGCTGGTGCGGCAGCGAGGCGTGCGGCAAGACGATCGCCGATCAGACGGGAATGAGCGTCCTCGGTACGCCCTTCTACCCCGAGGAATTCAAGGGCGTATGCATCGTCTGCGGCAAGCCGACGAAACAGGTCGTGTACGTGGCGAAGGCGTACTAGGCCCGCGCACCGACGCCCGCCGTCACTGGGGGAATCCCGCCACCATGTCGTTCCCGCTGCCGTGTGGCCGTTTGTTTGGATATCAATTTCCGGAATCTCGGTCCGTACCGGGAGGCGGGGGGGCGGGGGTCTCGCGGTAGAGGAGCATCCCGACGATGCCGAAACCCACCAGCACAACCGTGACGGCGTATGCACCGACCCACTCGGGCCGGAGCAGATTCCACGATCCGTACGAGAGGCCCCAGATGAAATAGAAGATGATGCCGGCGAGGAATGTGAGCGCGTAGAACCAGAACGCCACGCTCCGGGGGAAGGGGACCTCGGCCACACAGCGAGCAAAGAGGGGCCGACCATAAACCTTTTCGGTTCAGCCCTTCGGAGGCCGCTTCCGACGGAGTGGCGCGGTCGTCCGCGCGAGCCGCCCGCGGGTCCGCGCCCACCACGTCTCGATCCGGGGATACGCCCCCGGGTTCTCCTCGACCCAGAAGAGGAACGCCAGCACAAGGAAGAACGCCGCGAGGACGATCAGCAGGTAGAACGGCCATCGGGGGATCGGCTCCTTCACGCCGAATGCGGTATCCGGGATGATGCCGTCGATCCGGTTCACTCCGAGGAACCCCGCGAGCATGGTCACGTTGACGTGACCGCGGCAGTCCGGGAGATTGCACGGATCCGTTGGCGGCACCCCGGCCGCGTCCCATTGCGCCGGCGTGAAGAACCCGAACGACACCATGCGGAAGCGGGTCACGGTTGCGCCCACGGTCCCGTTGAATTCGAGCCAGAACCGCACGAAGTAACTCGACTGGGAAAATATCGAGCCGTGCGGCATGTCGTCCGAGCTCGCGGCGGTGA
>DASPZJ010000107.1:0-7708 GCA_035636315.1 Thermoplasmata archaeon | reverse complement strand
GTCCGGTCGATCGGAGGCGGCGGCGGTCGTGGAGGTGACCGCACCGCCGGGGGCGCCGATCGAAGACAATTCCGACGTGATCGCGGCCGCCATCGACCGGATCCGGGACAAGGCGCAGGCCGACGGCCACCGCTTCAAGCCCTACGTCCCCGCGAAGGGACGGCCGCCGACCACGGACCGGGGCCGCCAGGAAGCGGAGAGTTCGCTCGACACCGGCGTCGCGCTCCTGCGGGAACGGCGCTTCGCTGACGCGATCGAGCCGCTGTTGAAGGCGATCTCGCGGGACGACGAAGACCGGCGGTTATGGGTCCTCCTGGCGGAGGCGTACCTGCGCGTCAACCGGCCGTACAAGGCCGCCGTCGGCTACCTGCGGGCGCTCGAGCTGAGCCCAAAGGACGAGCAGGCGTGGCTCGGCCTCGCGCGCATCCTGAGGGCGATCGACGACCTGCCGACCGCCGCCGCGGTCCTGGACCGCGCATCGCGCATCAATCCGAATCACGCGGACACGTGGGCGGAACGCGGAGCGGTCCTGGAGTCCCTTCAGAATCTGTCGGAGGCGATGAAGAGCTACTCGAAGGTCCTCGAACTGAAGCCGGATCATCGCGCCGCGCTCGCGAAGCGACAGGAGCTCCAGGCGAAAGTCCCTGTTGCGGAAGCCGCCTCCGACGTCTCGGCCCCGGAGTCCAACCCCGAGGGGGATTCGCCCGCCGTCCCCGCGGAGACCTTCGATGCGATTCCCGACGACCTGCGCGATCAGCTCGAGGACGTCCTCGGGCCTTCGACCGAAGACGAGACGCCGGCCAAGGTGGCCCGTCCGGCGCGCGTCCGCACCTTCGTGGAAGGCCTCGACTCGACCCTCGAGGGGGGCATCCCGTGGGGGCACCTCGTGCTTATCGAAGGCTCGCCGGGGACGATGAAGTCCTCGTTGGCATTCTCGATCCTGCTCCAGAACGCGGCGCGCGAAGGGCTCCACTGCCTCTACCTGAGCCTCGAGGAGCGGACGTCGAGCCTGTTGAAGCAGATGGGATCGCTCGGCCTGAAGCTCGAGGTCCCGCGCGGATCGCTCGTCGTCCTCGACCCGAAGACCGCTTCGAACCTCCTCGGCGAGCGGCCGGACTGGATCGAGGCACTCGAGGCCGGCATCGCGTCGATCAAGGCGCAACGCGGCCTCGACCTGATCGCGATCGACTCGCTCGAGGCGCTCGAGGTCCTCGCGAAGTTCAAGGACCGACGCCGGGAAATGTACCGGCTCTTCGAGTGGCTGCGCGACCAGGACCTCACGAGCTTCGTGATCACGGAACGCCCCGACTGGATCATCGCGGGCCACGTCCTCCAAGGCCGCTGGGACGAGGACTTCCTCGCCGATGGCGTGATCCATCTGCGGATGCACATGGTCTCCGACCTGGACGCGCAGCGACGGCTGCGGGTCGTGAAGATGCGGGGCACGCGCCACGAGACCGGCTATCTGGCAATGGTCCTCGACGAAGGCCGCTTCCGGGTCACGCGGGCCATGAGCCCGTGAGGAGGCGTCGATGGCCCGGGCCCTCGTGAAGACGCACATCCGCGGGTTCGACGACGACGTCTTGCGCGGCGGCATCCCCCAGGGTCACGTCATCCTGATCCGCGGCGCGAGCGGGACGATGAAATCGTCCCTCGCGTACTATGTCCTGTATCACAACGCCCTAGCCGGCGTCCCGGGACTGTACGTCACGCTGGAGCAGAGCGCGGGGAGCCTCCTGGAGCACGTGGCGTCCCTCGGCCTCAAGGCGACGTCGGTCTCGGAGGCGCTCCCGATCCTCGACCTGAGCCGCGGCCGGGAGCATCTCGAGGAGATGGTCGTGAAGGTCGGCGCGCTGACCGACGCGACCGCGAGCCGGGACCAGGCGCTCCTCGCCGTCCTGAAGGGCAAGATCCTCGAGCTCCGGAAGAAGCGGAACTTCGAGCTGCTCGCCCTCGACTCGTGGGACGCGCTCGAACTCGTCCTCGAGTTCCGGGATCGCCGGGTCGAGACGTTCGCGTTCTTCGAGTGGCTTCGGGACCTCGGCGTCACGAGCCTCCTGATATCCGAGGAGCCGCCGCTCGAAGGGCGGACGACCGCCCTCGAGGAGGAGTTCCTCGCCGACGGCATCCTGCACCTTCGCCTCGAGCCCGTCACGGACGTCGCGTACCAGCGGCGCGTGCAGTGCGTCAAGATGCGGAGCGTGAACCAGGACAGCGACGACCGCACGCTGCTCTTCGAGAACGGCCGGTTCGAGGTCGCGCGCGCGATCGGGTGACGGGGATGAACGAGCGTCTCCGCATCCTCCTGGTCCGGTCCGGCTTCCTGTTCCTCCTGTCGCTCGTCCTCGTGGCGGGCTTCTGGTACCACCGCGAGTTCTACCAGATCGGTTTCACGAACCTCCTGATCATCGGCGGCTTCGTCACATTCCTCGTGATCTGGGCGGCCCGTCTCGCGATGTCCGGCGAGTTGCCTCGAGGCCGGCCCGCGGGCGAGATCACGTGCACCCTCGAGGAAGGGGACCGCCTGCTGCGGAAGGTCGCGCGGCTGGTCGTCCGCCCGACGGAAGGGACGTCGTTCCCCCCGGTGGGCCACGTGCTGCGGGGCAAGTACGACACCGGACCGGAGTTCGCGCGGATCCTCATCGTCGACGCCCGTCGGGCGTTCCTCTCCGACCTCACAGAGGCGGAGGCCCGGGACGCAGGGTACCGCACCGCCGCGGAGCTGCGGGACGCGGGAGCGACGCGGTGGCAGTGGCGTCCCACCGATCTCGTGACGATCCTCGACGTTCGCGCGCTGGGGGCGGGCCGTTGAATCCGTTCGGCATCGCGATCGTCGGGGGCCTCGTCGCCGACGCCGGGCTGCTCGCCCTGATCGGAATCCGGGGACGGCGCCGCTGGCTTCAGTCGACGTACGCGGCGTGCGCCCTCTCGTTCGTCGTCGCGGGCGCCGCGGCGGTCGGGATGGCGGAGCGTATCCTGCCGGCGGCGTGGGATCAGGCGGTCCTCGGGACGATGCTCCTCTCGAACGCCCTCACGGCGATCCTCGTCCTCAGCCTGATCCACGGGGAGACGCTCCCTCGACGTCGGGCGGCCTCGTTCCTGCTCCTCGTGCCGGTCCCGGTCCTCGCCTTCTTCGCGCCGCTGCAAGGCTGGACCGCATCGACCGCCTATGAAGGGAGCCTCCTCGGCGGCTTCATGGTCCTCTGCCTTGGGATCGGGCTGGCCGAGACGCTCTACGTCCGGTTCACGAGCCGCCTGTTCGCGGCGCCGTCGTTCTGGCTGGCGCTCGGAATCATCGCCCTGATCATCGCGGGTCCCGTGTACACGTACGAACTCGAGGCGCTCGGCACGCCGATCGTCGCGGGCGCAAACCTCGCCACGCCGGTCGCGCTGGCGGGCTTCGCCGTCGTCGCCTTGCAGGCCGATCCCTTCGCGGCCTCTCCCCGCCCCCGTGGCGGTCGTTCCGAGGCGGGATCGCTACAGGACGGGGAAGCGATCGTCTTCGACGAGGACCGCCCGAAGTACGCCATCCGGAGCGCGCTCGACGAATCCGGCCGCGGGCGGTCGACCCTAGTCCTCGGACGGACCGCCCCACCGCTGACCGGGGGCGCTGCGTTCGCGTCGATCGTCCCCGGACGCCACGCGGCGTTGCGCGCCCTGACGACCGCCTCGGAGTTCCTCGCCGCATCGCCCGGAGGTGTCGTCGTGCTGGAGGATGTCGCGGCCCTGTCCGTCCTCTCCGGATGGGCTGCGACGCTCGAGACGATCATCCGGCTCCGCCACGTCGCCCGAGAGACCCGCTCGACCGTCGTCCTCGCGACGAGTCGACTCACGCACGCCGAGAGGACGTCGCTCCACGACCGCCATCTTCCCTGGTGGACCCTCCCGGACCCCGCGACGGAGCTCGAGGCGATCCTCTCGCAATCGTTCGGGTCCGGGGCCTCCCGGTTGCTCGATTCCTTCGGCCGGGCTCACGGCCTTCGGCGCCTCGACCTCACGGCGGACCACGTCCCCGCGCTGGCGGCTTTCCTGCAGCGCGCGCTCTCGGAACTCTCTGGCGCCGTCGAAGGGACTGCGGCCCACGGCCTCCGCGTGCAATTCGAGGCAGCCGCGAGCGTCCTGCGATCGTTCGCGTCGCAAGGCCCGGAGGAGCTGGCGCGGGGGAAGTGGCCATCCCGGACGTCGGGTGGACCGGGGGCCGATCTCCTCGTCACCGCCGCCGACTATTGGCGGGGCAAGGAAATGGAGGAGCTGTTCGCCGCCGCGGATGCCGTCGTCGAGCGAGAGCCGCTGTTCGAGAAGGCTCGCGCGGTGTACGTCGAGCAGCTCGGCGACGCGGGCGAGAGCGTGCTCCGAAGCCAACTGGACCGGCTCGGGAAACGACCCGAAGACCTGCGCAAGGCCGACCTCGTCCGGATCGCGGATCGGGCGTCCGTCGACCTCGGCGCCCTGGCGGACGTCGTCGACGTGCCGCAGGAACGAGCCCGGATCCAGAAGCAGATCGACTCGATCCGGCAGCGGCTCGAGCTCATCCTGGAGGAAAAATGAAGCGCGTCGTCACGAACGTCGAAGGCCTCGATGAACTCCTCGGAGGCGGCATCCCGGAAGGGAACATCGTCCTCGTGTCCGGGGCGCCGGGCACGATGAAGACCTCGCTAACGTACCACATCCTTCACACGAATGCGCTCGACGGGGTGCGCGGACTGTACATCTCCCTCGAGCAGGGCCGCGCGAGCCTGCTCGACCACACGGAGGGCCTCGGTTACCGCCACGATGCCGTGAGCGGGAATCTCAGCCTCCTCGACCTCGCCACGCTTCGCAAGAAGATGGTGGGGTCCTCGGAGCAGCCATGGATGGACCTCTTCAAGCTCTACGCGCAGGGGATTCGCAAGTCGTTCGACTACCGCCTCCTCGTCTTGGACTCGCTCGATGCCCTCGAGATCCTCGCGAGGTTCCGCGACCCTCGGCGGGAAATGTTCTCGCTGATCCGCTGGCTGCGGGACCTCCAGTGCACCGCGTTCCTGCTCGGGGAGCTGCCCACGGACGTGAGCGGGGCGGATCCGCGGCGGGCCGCCTTCGCGAAGCACAAAGAGGACTACCTCGTGGACGGCATCCTGCACCTGCGGCTCGCGCGCCAAGGGGACTTCGGCATGCAGCGGCAGCTCCGGGTCGTCAAGATGCGGGGCAGCCGTCACGATACGGGCTACCATGCCCTCGTGTTCGACAACGGGTTCAAGGTCACGCGCATCCTGGCCTAATCAGTCGCGGACCATGAACTCCTCGACGTGCGACTTCGCCTTCTCACGGGCCGCGTGGTGCGCGTCGAGCCACGGTCGGACCTTCCCCCAGAGCTCCGCCTTGCAATCTCCGCAGAGACGCTCGCCGTTCTTGCACGTCCGCTCGACCTCGGCGAGGTGGCCGTCGTCGGGCTCGAAGATGTAATTGTACTGCGCGAAAATCGAGCAGATGTAGGGGTTCGCGCCGAGTCGCCGCTGCTCTTCGACCGTCGCCCGGCCGCCGGTGAAGGCGTTCATGACCTTTCGTTTCGCCTGGGCCTCCGTATCCGTCGTGAAGATGCTCGACTCCGGGATCGAGGCCGACATCTTGCCCCCGGGTCCGAGGAGGCTCGGGAGGAGCTTGTTGTGGATTAGCGCGGGCTTCGGATACCCGAGCCTCGGCGCGACATCCCGCGCGATCCGAAAGTGCGGATCCTGGTCGATGCCGCACGGGATGAGCACCGGGACCGGCTTTCCTTTCTCGACGGTCGGCAGGAACGCCGGGGCCGCCTGGATGCTCGTGTAGAAGATCTCCCCGATGTTGTTGGAGTTCTCGAATCCGAACACCGCCTGCGTCGTCGAGTACGTGATCCGCTTCGCGACCTCGACCGCGATCGGATAGAGGTGGCGGATGTACTCCGTGTCGAGGAAGATCCGCGTGAGCTTCGGATCGAAGCCCATCGCGATGATGTCGAGGATGTTGTCGTACCCGACCTTCGTCGCATCTTCGAGCTTGTCGAAGTCCTTGAAGAGGAACTTCTCATCGTCCGTGATTTGGAAATACATCGTCGCGCGGAATTTCTCCTGAAGCCACTTCGCGAAGAACCATGGGAGCATGTGGCCGATGTGAATCCCGCTCGACGGGCCCCGCCCTGTGTACAAGGCGAAGCGATGGCCCTTCTCGTATTCGTCGAGGACCCAGTTCATGTCCCGGTGGCTGTAGAACACGCCCCGGCGGAGCATCGGATGGAGTTCGCCGGCGATCTTCCGAATCCGTTCGAGCAGGTCCGGCGTAATCCGTTCCGTGCCGAACTGGGTGACGAGCCGATCGTAGTCGACGGAACCCTTCACTTCCCAAGGTGTGACCACGAAATCCTCGGGCATTTCGTCGGAGTATTCCGCCCGGTAGATAAAGACTCGCGGGTCGCTGTCACACCATGATTGCGTGGCGGCCTCTCATGTCCGATTCCGTCTGTCCGAGCCGCTCCATGATCTGGGCCACGAGGCCATCGAGGAGGATGACGGTCGCGTCTTCGAACAAAGTGCCGAGAGGGGCGAGCCGGGCCTGACTCCCGTCCTCGGTCACGTGGATCAGCAAGACGACGTTACTCGCGTTCGCGAGCTTCGATGCTCGGTGGCCTGTGACCGAGATCACCTTCGCCCCGACGCGGCGGGCGATGTTCGCGACCTGGATCGCGCTCATCGTCGATCCGGTGTTCGAGACGATCAGGACCGCGTCGCCGTCGTTCACGACCGGGGTGATCGTCTCGCCGATAAAGTAGCAGTCGATCCCGAGCTGGACCATCCGCATCGCGAACGCCCGGGCCGCGAGGCCGCTCCGGCCGACCCCGTAGACGAACAGCTTCTTCGCTGACGTCAGGACCTCGACGGAAGCCTGGATGTCTTTGCTTCGGTCGATCGCGAGAATCTGTTTCACGTGATCGAGGAGATACCGTGCGGACGCTTCGGCGGTGCCCCTCGCCCCGACCGAAGGGCCCTTCCTCACCGGCGCCTCACTTCCTTCTCTTCCTTCTCCGGTTTCGTCGGCCGGATCAGGCGCTTCGCGAGGACGCGCTCAAGGATGACCTTCATGTACATCGCATCGTGCTCGAGCAGCGGCGAGGACGACACGATCGTCAGATCGTAGTCCTCGTCGAGCAGGCATTCCGCGAGCGGCTCGAAGCGGAGGTCGCCCTTCTTGATCGGCGTGTACCGAAGCTCGTTCCCGTCCGCATGCTCGACGCCGCTGAAGTGCGAGTGAATGTGCCCGCCGTCGGAGACCTTCTCGAGCTTACTCAGGACGTCGTCGAAGTCCTCCGGACGCTTGAAGAGTCCGAAGCCCCGCGCGTGGACGTGGGCGAAATTCAGGACGGGGAGGATGCCTTTCGCGTTCTTCACCAACGTCAGGATCTCATCGAGGCTGCCGACGACCTCCGTGCGGCCGCTCGCCTCGATGCCGAGCCGGGCGTGGATCTTGCCCTTCTTGTATGCGTCGCGGATGAGCCGGAGGTTCTTCGCGATGCGGGTCATCGCCTCCTTCGGAGCGAGTTCCCCGAACATTCCGAGGTGCGTGACCACGATCGGCGAGCCCATGGCCTCTGCGAGCATGCCACCCCAGACCACGCTCTGGATGCTCTTCTGGGCGAGGCCGTCCGCGTCCGCGAGGTCCATGTAGTACGGCGTGTGCAGGGACAACTCGATGTCGAGCTCCC
>DASPZJ010000106.1:0-2183 GCA_035636315.1 Thermoplasmata archaeon | reverse complement strand
GTGCAGGATGCCGTCGGCCAGGAACTCCTCCTCGAGGGCGGTCGTGCGGCCTTCGAGCGGCGGCTCCTCCGAGATCAGGAGGCTCGTGACGCCGAGGTCCCGAAGCCACTCGAAGAACCCGAACGTCTCCACGCGGCGGTCCCGGAACTCGAGGACGAGTTCGAGCGCGTCCCATGAGTCGAGGGCGAGCAGCTCGAAGTTCCGCTTCTTCCGGAGCTCGAGGATCTTGCCCTTCAGGACGGCGAGGAGCGCCTGGTCCCGGCTCGCGGTCGCGTCGGTCAGCGCGCCGACCTTCACGACCATCTCCTCGAGGTGCTCGCGGCCGCGGCTCAGGTCGAGGATCGGGAGCGCCTCGGAGACCGACGTCGCCTTGAGGCCGAGGGACGCGACGTGCTCCAGGAGGCTCCCCGCGCTCTGCTCAAGCGTGACGTACAGTCCCGGGACGCCCGCGAGGGCGTTGTGATACAGAACGTAGTACGCGAGGGACGATTTCATCGTCCCGCTCGCGCCGCGGATCAGGATGACGTGACCCTGGGGGATGCCGCCGCGCAAGACGTCGTCGTCGAACCCGCGGATGTGCGTCTTCACGAGGGCCCGGGCCATCGACGTCGCCTCACGGGCTCATGGCCCGTGTGACCCGGAAGCGGCCGTCGTCGAGGACCATCGCGAGGTAGCCGGTCTCGTGGCGCGTGCCGCGCATCTTGACGACCCGCAGCCGTCGCTGCGCATCGAGGTCGGAGACCATGTGCATCCGCAGATGGACCACGCCGTCGGCGAGGAAGTCCTCGTCCCAGCGCCCTTGGAGGACGTGGCCCGCGATGATCCAGTCGGGGCGTTCCGTGATTACGAAGCTCGTGAGGTCCTGGTCCCGCAGCCACTCGAAGAGCCGGTACATCTCCCGGCGTCGGTCCTTGAACTTCGCGAGCACTTCGAGCGCCTCGAGCGAGTCGATCGCGATCAGGTCGAGGCCGCGTTGCGCCTTGATCGACGCGATGCCGGCTTGGAGCGCGTCGATCCAGTCCGGCCGCTCGCCGAGGAGGTTCGAGGCCGTCTTCGGGTCGAGGACCACGAGCGATCCGCGTGGGACCTCGAGCTTCAGGCCGAGCGATCCCATCTGCTTCAACAGGCTCGACGTCCGCTCCTCGAGGCTCAGGTAGAGACAATGGAGGCCTTCGCGCGCCGCGTTCTGGAGGAGGATCGAGAACGCCAACGAGGACTTCATCGTCCCCGGCGAGCCCTCGATGAGCACGAGGTGCCCCCATGGGATACCTCCCTCGAGGGCCGAGTCGAGGCCCTCCACGAAGGTGCGGACGCGCGCCGGACGGGCCCCCTTGGCCGGCGTGGCGGTCGGCACGGCCTCGGGCTTGTTCCGGCCCGTGGCCCGCATCTCTTCTTCGGTCGGTGGCCCGAGGACGTCCTCGAGCTGATCGCGCAGTTCGTCGGGAATCGCATCGAACGTCTCCGCGAGGACGGCGGGCGAATCTCCCTCGGGGCTGGACTCCGATGCCGAGACATCGGATTCGGCTTGCTCCGCAACGGGGACTTTCGCCTCGAGCTCCTGGCGCTTCGCGATCGCGGCGCGGTGATCCGGCTTCAGTTCGAGGACCTTCGAGTAGCTCTTCATCGCCTCGGAGAGGTTCTGGAGCGACTCCAGGACCGCGCCCCGTTCCGCCCAGGTGTCCGCGTGATTGGGATTGATGCGCGATGCGCGGTCCAGGACCGCGGCGGCGGTCGGTAGGTCGTCGATCGCCCTCAGGATTCGCGCGAGGCCGAGCCACGCCTGCTCGTCCTTCGGGCTCAGCTCGAGTGCCCGCAGATACCCGACGGCTGCCTTGTACGGGCGGTTGACGCGAAGGTACGCCTCCGCCAGGAGGACCCATGACCGCCGGTCTTCGTCGTCTCGCGAGATCGCCTTCAACAGCGGCTCGATCGCGTCGGCGAAGCGCCGTTCCCGGAGGAGCGCGACGCCGGTGTCGAGCGAACTTTCCGCTTCCTGGCGGCCCCGGTCCGTGGTCGGCGGCCGCCCCTTCGCGGGGACGTACGGCTTGAAGCGGTGGCCGTCGGCCTGCGCCTTGTCCCGGATCCGGTCGATGGCGGCCGCGATCACGTCGGAATTGTCTTCGATCGGCGCCCCCGGCGGTGCGGTCACCTCCACGACCGCCGCCGCCTCCGATCGACCGGAC
>DASPZJ010000105.1:0-11069 GCA_035636315.1 Thermoplasmata archaeon | reverse complement strand
GCAGGAGGCCGAGTCCTCCCGGCGGCCGGGTGAGCCGCAACAGGTCTCGCCCCGCGTGAAGGGTCAGCATGCCGTGCGGCGTGTGCAGCTGCGGGTCGTCGTGGTTCGAGACGACCGCGAGGAGTTCCTGCAGGATCGGCGAAGCGTTCGCCGGATCCTTCGCCAGCTCGTCGAAGAGCCGGATGCCTTTCTGGTGTTCGAACGTCGGGAGCAATGCGAAGAGTCGATCGAGATCGGACGCCAAGCATCGACGGAAACGAGCGGGCGTCTTTTAGGTTGCGCATTGCCGGGCAGGGCAACTCTTATGGGGAACCGGGACCTTCATTCCGTCCGTGCCTCCGTACGACGTCATCGTCATCGGCTCGGGCCCCGCGGGCCTCACCGCGGCGATCTACGCGACGCGGGCGAATCTCAAGACGCTCGTGATCGCCGGTGCGGTCGCCGGAGGCCAACTCATGATCACGACGGACGTGGAGAACTATCCGGGGTTCCCCGGCGGCGTCCAGGGCCCGGAGCTCATGGAACTCTGGCGCAAGCAGGCGGAGCGATTCAAGGCGGACTTCATCGAGGACGACGTGACCAAGGTCGACTTCCGATCGAAGCCTCTCCAAGTGTGGACGACGGACGGAGTGCATGAAGCCCATGCGGTAATCATCGCGACCGGCGCGAACGCGAAATATCTCGGGTTGCCGAACGAGGAACGACTCAAAGGACGGGGTGTGAGCGCGTGTGCGGTATGCGACGCCTTCTTCTTCAGAGGCCTCGACGTCGTCGTGGTCGGGGGCGGCGACACGGCAATGGAGGAGAGCCTCTACCTCTCGAAGGTCTGCAAGGCCGTGACCGTGGTCCACCGCCGGAATGCGTTCCGCGCAAGCAAGATCATGCAGGACCGGCTGTTCAAGACGAAGAACATCCAGGTCGTCTGGGACTCGGAAGTAATCGACGTACTCGGCGAGCAGAAGGTCGAAGGCGTGCGGATCAAGCACGTCAAGACGGGGAAGACGTCGGACCTAAAGGTGCAAGGCCTGTTCCTCGCGATCGGCCATACGCCCGCAACCCAGGTCTTTCAGGGACAGCTCAAGATGGAGCGAGGCTACGTGGCCCTTCAACCGCACGATGGATTCTCGACGGCGACCTCCGCGGCCGGGGTCTTCGCCGCGGGCGACGTCCACGACTTCCGCTACCGCCAGGCCGTGACCGCCGCCGGGTTCGGGTGCATGGCGGCCCTCGATGCGGAGCGGTGGCTCCAGGACCACGCTGCGTAGGGCGACGAAATCTTGAAGTCGCTTCGGCCCTTAGACGGGCCGAGACCGAGCGATGGTGCGCATCTTCCGCGGCGGCGTGCTCGACGAGCGATTCGAAGGCTCCGTCGTGGTGATCGGCCCGCGGTCCACGACGATGACCGGCCTAGTCCGCGGAGACCTGTTCGTCCGAGACAACAGCCTGTGCGATGTCACCGGAATGGTGTCAGGCAATCTCCTCGCGGAGCGCTCGGGGAAGGCGGTCCTGCACGGGCTCGTGACGAAAGCCGCGAAGGCTGCGGGCGGCGACCTCGAGATCTACGGCATGGTCCAAGGGGACGTCGTGAACGAAGGGGGCCGGCTGTACGTCGACAAGGGGGCGGTGGTCCGCGGCAAGGTCGTCGGACAGACGCACACGTCTCCCCTGCCGCCACCCGAGAAACCCGTCACCCCCGCGCCCACGGTTGCGGCGCCTCCCGGTGCGCCTCCCGTGGCGCCTCCGAAGCCGCCGGCCCCGCCGGGCCCCTGATCACGTGTCGACAACGGAGACGAGCGGGGTCTCCTTGAGCGGCATCTTGTCCGGCTTCCTCTCTCCGGACGAGAAGAGCTGCAGGTACGGAATCAGGTTGCCCATGATCCGGTTCTCCGCCTTGCGGAGGTGCTCTTCGTACGTCGAGCGGCTCACCCCGAGGCTGCGCGCGATGCTCTCGGTGGTGACCTCGCGCGGGGAGCTGTAGTAGCCGTATCGGTGGGCTTTCAAGAGCGCGTCGCTCTGTTTCCCGGTGAGGTCGCCGAACAGGCTGTTCACCCAGATGCTCGACGGGAGGACGGAGAGGGGGAGTTCCCGCTTCCGGATCAGCTCGGTGGGACCTCGCTTGTTGAAGTCGCGGAACAGGTCGCGGGTCCGTTCCTCGTCGAAGGCGATCACGCGGAAGTGGCCCCAGCCGTCCTGGAACACGGCCGGAGGCGCCTCGACCGCCTCGTGCGCCTCCCAGACGTTCCAGGGGCTGTCCCAGTTCGCGCAGGTGCACTTGAGCATGAAGATGCGGGAGTCCGCGGCCTCGACCCACTGGTCGATGCACTTGCCCGCCTTTCGGATCTCCTTCTCGATGTCTTTCAGGATCGTGTCGTTCAGGGTGGGGACCTGCACGAGCTCCCGGTTCCAGATGCACCACATCGAGATCGGGAGGCCGGGATGGCGGCCCGAGATCTTCATGAACGGGTAGTCGTACTGGGTCCGAAACGAGATCTCCCAGAGGCTCATGCCGCGTCCATGGCGGTCGCCGGGGATATAGGTGATGCCGTCATACGACGGCCGCCGAAGGCGGGTTAAAGACAATCGTCGCGGACGTCTTTCTCGGGTCTGAGGCACAAGACATGTACCTAGACGGACCTGGAAACATACGCATCTGGACGGACAGCAACCGCAACTTCACCCTTCGGCAGTACGGCCGGCTCGAGTACGGATCGCCCGAGGTGGGCTGGCTCGTCGCTTCCGCCAAGCGGACGCGGCAATCGCCGCGGACGCCGAGGGGACGGCCGAAAATGTGGGTGCGGTTGCGGTACTTCCTCAACTCCTTTCGCGGTTTCGCCGCTTTCGACGTGCGCGGTGACGACGACTCGGACCGCGCCTGAGGCGGCGTAGCTTTTTATTCGACGATGCCCGTCGCTCGGAACTGTGCCGGAAGTCGTGATCCACTACTGCGTCCCGTGCCGCTACCAGTTCAAGGCAATCCAAGACGCCGACGCGATCCTGAAGGAATTCGGCGAGGAGCTTTCGGACCTCCGACTCGTGCCGGGCGCGCACGGCGTCTACGACGTCGAGGTCGACGGCACGCTCGTGTTCTCGCTCGACAAGGCGATGCGGTTCCCCGAGACGCCCGAGCTAATCCGAAAGATCCGGGCGAAGATTGGGACCACGAAGGCCCGACGCCGGAAGGCGTAGCGGCGTCCATGCCGGTTGCATATACCTATCAAGCCTTCGAACGACGGCCGTCAAGGGCGGGTCAATCTCGTTCTGCGGGCGCGTGATTCACAGGGATATGTTCGGAACCACGTACCCGATGTTCGGGTTCGAGACGACGCTCAGCGAACGACTTCGTGACCCCGCCCTCGCGGAGTACATCCGGTGGGAATACCGTCCTGCCGATCAGGCGCGGATCGTCCTTTCCGTCCTTGGCGGATCCACCACCCGCTCCGCCCGGCGGTACCGCGGGCCGCGGCGACGGGGCTGGCTGGGGCATCTCCGGGACTGGCATCTCCGGGACTGGATCGCCTCGCGTCGGCCTGGGCGAGCCGCCCCGAGCCGACCCTGACGCTCGAGGACCGCGCGGCTAGTCGATCGCGAGGACGACCTTCCCGAACTGTTCTCCCTTCGCCAGGTACTCGTGGGCCTGCCTCGCCTGTGCCAGCGGGAACACCCGGTCCACGACCGGCTTGAGGCGGCCCATGAATACGAGCTTGAGGACCTCCTCGAACTCCCGCTGGTTCGCCATCGTCGACCCGAGGACCGAGAGCTGCCGCCAGAACAGGTATCGCGCGTCGAGCTCGAGCATCGGTCCGGTCGTGGCCCCCGGGACGACGATCCGCCCGCCCTTCCGCAGTGTGCGCACGGAGTCCTTGAACGTCGCTTGCCCGACGTGATCGACGATCACGTCGACGCCGCGCTTCCCCGTCAGCTCCCAGACCGCCTTCGACCACGGCATGTTCGCGTAGTTCACCAGGACGTCCGCGCCGAGTGCCTTCGCCTTCTCGAGCTTCGCGTCGCTCGAGCTCGTCGTGAAGACGGTGCAGCCGGCGAGCTTCGCGACCTGGATCGCCGCCGTCGACACGCCGGATCCGGCGCCCAAGATGAGGACGTCCTCGCCGGGACGGACCTTGGCGCGGGTGATGAGCATCCGCCACGCCGTCATGAAGGCGAGCGGGGCGGCCGCCGCAGGGGCGAAGTCCATGTCCGTCGGAATCTGGAGGACGTTCCGCGCCGGGACGGCGACCTTCTCCGCGTACGCGCCGGGCAGGTGCTCCCCGAGGATCTTGTAGTCGACGCACTCGGAGTCCTCGCCTTTGAGGCAGTACTCGCAGCGCCCGCACGAGATGCCGGGATTCACGACGACCCGGTCCCCGACTTCGAGGTCCGTGATGTCCGACCCGACCTCGGCGATGTCCCCCGCCGCGTCGGAGCCGAGGATGTGCGGCAGCGCGAGCTTAAGGGTCGGGATGCCTTCGCGCACGAACAGGTCGAGATGATTCAGGGACGTCGCGTGGACGCGGACGACGACCTGGTCCGGCCCGGGCACCGGGTCCGGATGGTCGGGGACGAACTCCAGGACGTCCGGGCCGCCGTAAGTGGGGACGACCACAGCCTTCAGCGTACCACCTGCAAGGCCGCAAAACGGAGCGGACCTAGATAAGGGCCGCCGTCAGCGGACGTTGTATCCTTTCGACTGGAGCAGCCGCACGACGTCTTTGCGATGGTCGCCCTGGAGCACGATCACGCCGCCCTTGCCGGATCCGCCGGTCGCGAGGCCCTTCTTCAGGTCCCGGGCGAGCTTCTCCGCCTCGTCCGGTTTCGACTCCAAGCCTCGCACGACGGTCACGGCCTTCCCGTAGCGGCGCGTATCCATCTCGACGGACAGCTGGGTCGTCTCGCGGCCCAGGTCCTCGCAGACGCAGATCTCCTTGGGCAACCCGCAGGTCGGGCAGATCCCCGCGATCAAGCCGCCTCCAATGGGTTCTCCTTCTCGGACAGGAATTCCTTCAGTAGGCGATAGTGTTTTCGGATGGTGACCTCGCTCACGCCGGTCAAGCGGGCGATCTGCGCCTGGGTCAGCGGCACGCCGAGATCCTCCGACGCCAGATAGAGCGCGCCGGCCGCGATCCCGACGGGCGAGTTCGCTTCGAGGATCTTCGAGTCACCCGCCTGCGCGACGAGGGCCAGGGCCCGCTCGCCCACCGCCGCGTCCAGGCCGAGCTGGGACGCGAACCGGGGCACGAAGTCCGCCGCCCGCGAGGCCCGGCTGAAGACGCCGAGCTCCCGGCTCACCACCTTCGCGGTCAGCGAGATGCGGTGGACCGTCACGCCCGTCTCCTGCGCGAGTTCGTGCAGGCCGCGGGGCGCTCCGAGCTGCTTCGACGCCAGGTAGACGACCGCGGCGACGATCGCATCCATCGAACGTCCGCGCGAGAGACCGGCCTCGATCGTCCGCCGGAGAAGGATCGCCGCCCGCTCCCGGAACGCGGGCGCGAGGCCCATGCGGGCGGACAGGCTCGAGAGCTGCGCGAGGCCGGGCGCCAGGGCGCGCTCCGTGCGGTCGTACCTCGTCCAGCGGCTCACCCGCCGGAGGCGGTTCAGCGCGGCAACGCTGCGGGCGTCGATCGGGTTCCCCTTCGCATCCCGTAGGCCGTTGCCCACCATAGACCCGAGCCCCTTGTCCGGCGTCATGACGGACGGCGGCGGACCCGCCCGGATCCGGTCGTCGCCCTCGAACGTCGTCCAGTCGGGGCCCAAGTCCACGAGGCCCTCGTCGACGACGAATCCGCAGTTGTCGCAGACGCGCTCCCCGCGGACCGAGTCGACGTACAAGGCGTAGCTGCCGCAGTTCGGGCAGCGCGCCGGATCGGGCCCCGTCTCGGACTCGAGCGCTCCTTTGAACGTCAGATCTTTCTCGTGCGTCCCTGTGAATTGACTCATTGCGTCACCTCGCGGCTGCGTCCTTCCATGACCCAGCGGGCCGCCCACCGCTCCAGGTCCCGGATCATCTCGAAGAGACCCTGGCCCATCGGCGAGAGGCGATACTCGACCGCGACGGGCCGGTCCAGATGGACCTTCCGCTCCGCGATCCCCGAGTCCTCGAGCTCCTTCAGCGTCTTGGCGAGGGAGCTCTGGCACATGCCGGTCGCCACGCGCAATTCGTTGAAGCGCTTCGGGCCGGACAGGAGGCCGTGGAGGACCGTCAGCTTGAGCTCCGAGCCGATCACCTCGAACGCGATGATCGCCCCGCAGCCGGGTCCCTCGCAGGGACCCTCGTGGTCCTCTTCCTTCTCGTCGGGCATGGATTCCGCTTTCCGCAATAGTATATGTGCGCCCGTGCGTATATAAGGTTTCGTTTCCGTACCACGTTTCCAGTCAGAACCTAGTCCGACTTGAAAACGGGTTATCGTCCGGGGACCGGATGGGCGGCTCAGAGCCAGCGGGTGATGACCACCTTGCTCTCCGTGAAGAATCGGATCGCATCGCGGCCTTGGGGGTGCAAGTCTCCGAAGAACGAGTCCTTCGTCCCGCCGAACGGGAAGTACGCCACGGGGGCCGCGACGCCGACGTTGATTCCGATGTTCCCTGCGCGGGCGCGATGCCGAAAGTCCCGCGCCGCCTTCCCGCTCGACGTGTAAATCGTGGCCGCGTTCCCGTACGGGCTGCGGTTGACCGTCTCGATCGCGTCGTCGAGGCGATCCGCCTCGAAGAACGTCACCACGGGCCCGAAGATCTCCGCCTGCGCGACGGCCATGTCCGCCCGGACGTCGTCCAGGACCGTCGGTCCGACGAAGTAGCCCGGATAGTCCGGGACCGTGAGCGCGCGGCCATCGAGGGCGACCCGAGCTCCTTCCGCCTCGCCCCGGTCGATGAACCCGACGACCCGGTCGCGATGCGCTTGCGAAATCACAGGGCCCATGCGGACCGCCTCGTCGAGCCCGTACCCGACCTTGAGCTTGGACGCGGCCTCCCCGAACGTCTTCCGCAAGGCCTCGTGGACCCCGCCAACGCCGACGACGACGGAGCCGGCGAGGCACCGCTCCCCGGCGCAGCCGTAGCAGGATGCGATCATGTTCGACACGGCGGTGTCGAGCTTCGCGTCCGGCATCACGACGAGGACGTTCTTCGCGCCGCCGCCGCATTGCACCCGCTTCCCCGTCGCCGCGGCCCGCGCGTAGACGGCCTTCGCCGTCGCGCTCGAGCCGACGAACGAGACGCCGCGGACGTCCGGGTGGTCGATGAGCGCGTTCGCCGTGTCCTTCGCCCCGTGCACGAGGTTCACGACCCCGGCGGGGAAGCCGGCCCGGTGGATCAGGTCGAAGACCCGCGCCGAGGCGATCGGGTCTTGTTCGGACGGCTTCGCGATCCACACGTTGCCCGTCGCGACGGCGTACGGCCAGAACCAGAACTGCACCATGACGGGGAAGTTGAACGGGCTGATGCCCGCGAAGACCCCGAGGGGCTGGTAGAGGACCTCCTCGTCGATCCCCTTGGCCGCGCCGTCCTCGAGGTTGTACCCCATCATCAGGCTCGGGATGCCCGCGGCGACCTCGACGTTCTCGATCGCCCGCCGCACCTCGCCGCGCGCTTCCTCGATCGTCTTCCCCATGTCCTGGACGACGACGCGGGAGAGGTCCTCCGCGTGCCGCTCCATGAGGTCCCGCAGGGCGAAAAAGGTCCGCGCGCGGTCCAGGGGCGGCGTCTCCCGCCACGCGTCCCACGCCCCCAGGGCGGCCTGGACGGCGACGTCCACGTCTTCCCGGGTCGACAGAGGCACGCGGGCGATGACCCGGCCGGTCGCGGGGTTCGGGTCGTCCAGCCACTCGTCGGCCTCGGGGGCCCGCCACGCCCCGTCGACGTAGTTCTGCAGATCCCCGTAGTGGGACTTGACCTCCGGGAGCGGCGTCGGGGATCGAACCATCCGCACCTCAGGAGGTTTTCCCGGCGAGGGCCAGGTCGAGGCTGTCCTCGAGCAGGTCGAGCGCCTTCGCCATGAGCGGCAGGGGGATGTTGATCGGCGGCAGCAGGCGGATGCAGTTGTTGAAGAATCCCGCCGTCAAGAGGATGAGGCCGTTCTTCAGCCCGGCCCGCTGGACGGCCCGTGCGAGTTCCGCGTCCGGCTCCTTCGTCAGGCGGTCCTTCACGAACTCGAGGGCCCACATCGCGCCGATCCCGCGGGCCTCGCCGACGGCGTCGTGGCCTTCGAAGATCTCGTCCAGCCGCTTCCGGATGAGCGCCTCGAGCTTCCTCGTCTTCGGCAGCGCCTTCTGGATGACGTCGATCGCCTGGAGCGCCGCAGCGCAGACGACGGGATTGCCGCCGAACGTCCCCCCGAGGCTCCCCGGTCCCGGTCGGTCCATGACGGCGGGCTTCCCCGTCACCCCGCCGAACGGCAGACCGCCCCCGACGGCCTTGCCGCTCACGAGCAGGTCCGGCACCGTGTTCCAGTTTTCGATCGCCCACAACCTCCCCGTGCGGCCCATCCCCGCCTGCACTTCGTCGTCCACGAGGACGATCCCGTGGGCGTCGCAGAGCCGCCGGAGGGCTGGGAAGAACTCCTTCGGCGGGACGATCATCCCGCCTTCCCCCTGCACCGGTTCGGCCAGGATCGCGGCGACGCGGCCCGCGACCTCGGGTTGGTTGATGAGCCGCTCGATCTCTTCGACGCGGGCCTTCGCGCATTCGGCGGGCGGGAGACCTTGAGGGTCTCGATAGGGATAGGCGTAGTCCGCGAGGATCACCTCCCGGACGAGGGGACCGAACCCCTCGCGGTACGGCTTGTCCTTCCCCGTGAGACTGATGTCAAGGAGCGTGCGTCCGTGGAAGGCGGTCTTGAAGGAGACGAGCCACGCCCGCTTCGTCGCGGCTCGCGAGATCTTGACCGCGTTCTCGATCGCCTCGGACCCGGAGTTCAGGAAGATCGACTTCGTGAGGCCGGGCGGACAGATCTCCGCCATGCGCGCGGCGAGGTCCGTGTACCCCGGGTAGGTGGCGACCATGAACGAGATGTGCGTGAGGCGGTCCAGCTCGTCTTTCGCCGCCCGGACCACGGACGGCGGACGATGGCCCGCGGTCTGGACGCCGATCCCCCCGCCGAGGTCGATGTAGACGTTCCCGTCGGCGTCCTGGACGAATGGGCCTTGTGCGGAGGTGACATGGATCGGCAGGGCGACCTTCACGCCGTTGGTGATGAACTTCTCCTTCCGAGCCATCGCGGCTTTCGACTTCGGTCCGGGAGGGATTGCGACGATCTTCGGTCCGCGCAGATCCTTCGTTGTGCGTTTCGCCATGGCATCCTGGGTCGGGTGAGCCTGCACGGCCCGCCCCACGCCAAGGGATGGCCGGAAGGGAATATAGGTTTTCCAATGCGTGGACTCAGGCGAAGGCCTGACCCCTCGTCTCGGGGCCGATCCCCGCGAGGACGACGCCTCCGAGGGCCATGATCGCGGCGATCGCCGTGAGGGGGGCGATGATCCCTCCGGTCGATGCGTACAGCGTCCCGAAGATCAGTGGGCCCAAGATGGCGGTGATCTTCCCTACGCCCTCCGCCATTCCGAAACCCGTCGCTCGGTACTGCGTCGGGAACAGCTCGCTCGTATACGGGTAGACGGCCCCCCACGCCCCGAGGTTGAAGAAGCTCACCAGCGCCAGGCTGACGAACAGGGTCGCGAGCTCCGTCGCCGTCGCGAAGAAATATCCGCTCACCCCGCCGAGGATCAGGAAGAGCGCCAGCGTCCGCTTCCGTCCCCACGCGTCCACCAGGACCATCGACGCGCCGTAGCCGGGGAACTGCGCGAGGGCCGACACGACGAAGAACGCCGCGAGGAGCCCGACATCGGAACCGACCGCCCCGAACACGGGAAGCGCGAAGGGCAGGGAGAGGAAGAGTCCGTAGTAGCTGAAGTTCAGGGCGATCCACACGACGATCGTCACGCCGGATCGGCGGAGGAGGGTCCCCTGAAACAGGGCCACGACGGGCGCCCGGGGAATCGCCTGTTCCCTCGACAGGGAGGACGCGTCCAGGTCGGAACCCGTGACGCGACGCAACACGCCGGCCGCCTCCTCCAGCAGGCCGTGACGTGCGAGATAGAACGGGCTCTCCGGCACGGTGGTGCGGGCAAGGAACGCGACGAACGCCGGGAACGCCGCGGCGACGAAGAGGAGCCGCCACTGCCCGCCGCCCTGGATGATGAAGACCCACCAGAACGCGATCGCCAGGAGGAACCCGATCGGCCAGAAGAAATCGAGGAGCACCATGAATCGCCCGCGAGACTGCGGCGGAAGGAACTCCGAGAGCATCGACGGATCGACGACGAGCATCCCGCCGAGCCCGAGGCCCGCGAGGAGGCGGAACCCGAAGACGCTCCACGGATCCCACGCGAGGGCCGTGAGCGCGGTGAATCCGGAGTACCAGAGGATGCTCGTGAGGAACACCGTGCGGCGCCCACGATCGTCCGCCACGCGTCCGAGGACCAGGCTGCCGACGAAGGAGCCGATCAACGTGGCCGACGCGACGAGGAAGTACAAGATCGGATTCGTCGCGGGCGTCAACCCGAACTCCGCGAAAATCGCCGGCAAGACGAACCCGATCACGATGATTTCGAACGCCACAAAGGTCCACGCGAACCCCGTCAACAGGACGACGCGTCGGTGAAAGGAGGTGAACCCTCCTTCCCGGAGGACGTCCTCGACGGTCCGCGTGCCGAGTGCCACGGGGCTGCGGAAAACAAGGCGCTATATGAGGGTTCGGGGCGCGCACGTGGGGGAAAGCTCAGGACGCTGGCGAGATGCCGAAGTCAATCGAGGTCGCTCCGCTGGGGTCTCGGTGCGGGTACTCCTTCACGTACGCGCCATAGTACGGCACTCGGTTCGCGACGACCCGACGGAAGGCGTCCCGCAGGCCCTCGTCATCGAGGCCCCGGGTCGGGATGAGGTCATCGTTCCGGTTCAGGCATCCCTTCAACTCTCCTTGGTGCGTCACGCGGATCCGGTGGCAGTTCATGCAGAACTCCGCGTTGTACACCGGGTCCACGACCTCGACCTCTGCGCCGTTGAAGAGGTAGATCCGGCGGTGGTGC
>DASPZJ010000104.1:0-2510 GCA_035636315.1 Thermoplasmata archaeon | reverse complement strand
CGATGGGCTCGTTCGCATACACCCTCGGGATCGTGATCCTCGAGCCGCTCGCCGGGCTCCTCACGACGGCGACGGACCTCCTGATCCTCGGCCTGTTCCTCGGGCTCGTGACGCTCGGGCCGTGCTCGTACGTCCTCGTACGATGGCGGACGACCGTCGCGCCCTGGCCCGCCTTGACGCCCCTCCCCTCACGTCTCATAGCGGGTGCACGGGTCTCCCGATTCCACCGGCTGTTCGAGCGGCTGAGCCGCCTCAGGCCGTGACCGCCACCATCGCAGGGGTCACGAGATGGCACGCGGCCGCGTTACCCGGTCCGATCTCGAGCAGCGGAGGCTCGGACCCTTCGTGCAGCGCGACGTAGACATTCCCGCCGTCAGCGTGCACGTCCGCGATCCCTTTGAGCCCGAGTCGCGAGGCACGGTTTGCCGCGACGACGGATCGGATTGCCAGCGCCACGGCCTCGGCGGACGCCCCGATTTCGGGGGTGATTCCAACGGTCCGATCGTCCTTGGCCTGGATCGTCGCGATTCCCGGAAGGAGTCCTGCCGCGTGGGCCGATCGGAGCTCCTCCGCCACTTCGGAGGCGCTCCAACCACACTTCTCGAATGCGACCGGGCAGCGTGGGTGGAACCGGCAGCCCGTTGGGATATCCACGGGGTCCGGCCGTTCGCCTCGGAGGATCACCCGCTCCACTTTCTTCCTCGGATCCGGGCTCGGGACGACCGAGATGAGGGCCTGCGTGTACGGGTGCTTCGGATGAGCGATGACCTGTTCTGCGGTTCCGGACTCGACGATTTTCCCCAGGTACATGACCGCGATACGGTCCGCGAGGATCCAGGCGAGGCCGAGGTCGTGTGTGATGAACAGGTAGGTGAGGTCGCGCTTTTCACGAAGCTGGAGCATGAGTTGCAGGATTTCCGTCCGGATTGAGACGTCGAGCATGGATACCGGCTCGTCCGCGACGATGAAGTCGGGTCGGAGCACGAGGGCCGCGGCGATCGAGACGCGTTGCCTCTGGCCGCCGCTGAGCTCGTGCGGAAACCGGAACATGAACTCTTCTGCGGGGCGCAGGCCGGCGTCCTCGAGGGCGCCCCGGACGAGCGCGGTGATCTCCCCTGGATCGGATGAAATGCGGTTGACGCGGAGGGGTTCCTGGACGATCTCGAGAACGGACTGCTTTGGGTTCAGGGACTCGTACGGGTCCTGAAAGATCAGGTGGAGCCTCCGGCGCAACGTCCGCATCTTGATCCCGGCGAGCCCTCCGCGCGCCTGGCGAAAGCCAATCGTTCCCCGCGCGATTCCGCCCGCCGCCGTCGGCGCGAAGACTTGGCCGATCAGCATGCCGAACGTGTTGTTTCCCCAGGCGTTCGCCCAAGACCCGTACGCATCGAAGGCCGGGGCGCCTGCCTGGATCCCCGCCGCGAACCATCCGGCGAGGATCGGGAGGAGGTTGAAGCCGACCGCGGCGAGGAGCGCGACCACGGCCGCGGTCCGTCGCGTGGGCCGCGTCGGCGGCAAGGCGGCGATGCCCCCCAGCAGGATTCCCATGACCACCGAGAGTCCGACCGTCCACCAGGGATCGAGGAGGGCGCTATCGACATAGACGGACGCCAGGGCGACGAGCGAGAGCGAGGCGAAGAGGCCAGCCCCAATCAAGAGGGCGAGCGTCGCGAATTGGAGCGGCGTCCATCGGAGAGACTCTCTCCAGGTGAAGGAGTATTTGCGGCGCAGGGAATCCATCGCGGCGAGGGCGGTTGCATCCTTGGGCCCGCGGAGGAGCGCCTCGTAGTCCGCGTAGGCCGCATCGGGCATCTCGAGGAATACGTCGCCTTCGGTCGCATTGACGAGACCGACGAGGGACTTCCCTGTCGTCGTCTTTCCACAGCCGCTTTCGCCGACGAGGCAAAACACCTCGCCCCGTCGAATGTCGAAGGACACGCCGTCCACGGCACGCACCCAGAGGGTAGCCCGTCCCGCGAGTTCGCGGAGCAAGCCGCGTCGGAGGGGGAACCAGACTTTCAGGCGACGGACTCGGATCAGCGCTTCGCTTCCGCCAGGCGTGGGTTCACCTCCTGAACTTCCGGATACAGGAAGCAGGCGACCTCACGTCCCCCGACGGACGTCGGCGACGGCTCATGGGTCGGGCAGCGTTCGAACGCGAACTTGCACCGGGGGTGGAAGACGCAACCGGTCGGCGGGTTGATGAGGCTCGGCACGGCTCCCGGGATTGACTCGGGGATCTTCCGGGTGCCCCGGATATCGGGGAACGCGCCGACAAGGCCTTGGGTGTACGGGTGCTTCGGATCCGTGAAGACGTCGACCGTCGGGCCGTACTCCATCTTGCGACCCGCATACATGATCGCGACCCGGTCGCACGTCTCCGCCATGACGGACAGGTCGTGCGAGATCAGGATCATCGAGAGGTCGAGTTCCCGCTTCAGCCGCTCGAGCAACTCGAGGATCTGCGCCTGGATCATGACGTCCAGCGCGGTCACCGGCTCGTCCGCGAT
>DASPZJ010000103.1:0-5030 GCA_035636315.1 Thermoplasmata archaeon | reverse complement strand
AACCCGACCGCCCGCGTGATGCCGAGCTCCGGCTTCCGCTCCTCCGCGAGCATGACGAAGATGTTCACGATCAGCAGGACGCCCGCCAGGATGCCGAAGGCGCCCATGACGAGGAACAGCTCCGTCGCGTCCCGGCCGACTTGCACCGCCTGGGCGATCTCGGACGCTTTGATGTCCTGGACCAGGAGCTCAAGGTGGCGCTCCGCGATGCTGAGCCGCAGGTCCTGCACGACCCGGTCGGAGAGTGCGACGCCGTCGGCGACGCCGCCGACGTTCGACACGCGGATCCGGTTGATTGAGTCGGTCTCGTTGAACGCGGCCTGGGCGCGGCGGAGGTCCATGAAGAGGATCGGATCCCGCCCGTATGCAGCCTTGCCCTCGTCCCGCACGATGTCCGCCACGGTGACGTGGACGAGCGTCTGGTTCGTGGTGCCGTAGAAGAGCGTGAGGTCCTGCCCCGCTGTCGCGTTCAGGTCCGCGGCGGCGCGGCCGTTCGCGTACACCTCGCCGGGCGCGAGATCGCCGACGTCGACGGACCGCCCGCCAATCGTGGTGAGAGGCCCGAACGCTCCCTCGTCCGAGGCGTTCAGCCCCGTGACGGTGATCTGCTGGTTGCCCTTGTTGCCCGCGACGTTCCGGACGGGCATCGTCTTGACGAGCGCCGGGGCGATGCCGTCGATCGGCGTGGACCGCGCCGCGAGGTCTCCCGCGATCTGCGTATAGTTCGTCTCGTTGAAGGACAACAGCTGCCCGCTGAATTCGTTGGAGACGATCTCATCGACCGCGCCTAAGCGGCCGTACACGTCCTCGAGGAAGATGTAGCCCAGCGTGTCGCCCACGACGAGGCTCGAGGAGATGATCGCGGTCCCAACCAAGAGGCCTGCGACAACGATCATCACACGGGACTTGCGGCGTCCGATGTTCCGGGCCGCCAGGCGAGCGAGGAGCGGCCGCGCGCCGATCACGACGGCGACGAAGGCGAGGCCAAGCAGGACTGCGACGACGGACCACTCCGGAAGGGCCACGGCCTCACGACCCCCGCGTCTCTTCGACGATCTGCCCGTTCCGCATGCGGAGGATGCGGTGGGCGCGCGAGCTGACGCCCGCATCGTGCGTCACGACGATGAGCGTCTGGTGTTGCGCGCGGTTCAGTCGCACGAGGAGGTCCATGATCTGCGCCGACGTCTCGGAGTCGAGGTTCCCCGTCGGTTCGTCGGCCCAGACGATCGCGGGGTCGTTCACGAGCGCGCGGGCGATCGCGACCCGCTGCTGCTGCCCCGCGCTGAGCTGCGCGGGCTTGTGGTCCGCCCAGCCTCCGAGCTCGACGGCCTCGAGGATCGCCAGCGCCTTCCGCCGTGCCTCCCGCGCGGGGACCCTCGCCACCAGGAGCGGCAGTTCGACGTTCTCGACGGAGGTCAGGACCGGGAGTAGGTTGTACGACTGAAACACGAAGCCCATCCGCCGGGAGCGGTAGCGGCTCTTCTCGTCGTCGTTCATCGCCGACAGCGAGACGCCCTCGATGCGCACGTCCCCCGACGTCACGTCGTCGAGGCCGGAGAAGCAGTTCAGCAGGGTCGTCTTGCCGCAGCCGGACGGCCCCATGATCGCGACCATCTCGCCGCGCGCGATCGCCAGGTTCACGCCCCGCAACGCGTGGACGTTCACGGCGCCCGAGTTGTACGTCTTGTGGACATCGACCGCGTGGATGATCGCGTCGTCCGCCATGCGCGCCGTTTCGATGAATGGAGGCGTATTTAGCGTTTCGTTACGAACGGGCCTCTACTCCGGCCGCGCGGCGAAGAAGTTCAGACGCCACGTCTCCGCGATGCCGGCGTCCGTCGTGAGGGGCCAGAGCCGCTCCGAGAGCTCCGCGTCGAACGCGACCCGGTCCGCGGGGGACATCTCGCGCAGCTCCCGCTCGTGCCAGCCGTACGAGGCGCCGAACGCGACGAGGTCGTCGACGCGTGCGAATCGCACGGGGAAGTCCTTCGTCATCGCCTCCCGGTGCTCGAAGCCCGCGACCGCGAGGGCCTTGAGGACGGCCCGCGGGTCGCCGAGAGCCTTCGCCTCCGGGTCGTTCCGGACCAATCGCACCGCGTCTCGCACCTGCGCGAGATCCTTGGATGGCGTCCGCGTGCCGTGCGATTCGAGCAGCGCTCGGAACGCGGCGAAGGACGGGGTCGGGTCCGTCGGCCACTCGCTAAAGACGAACCGGCCGGTCGGCTTTAAGACCCGGCGAACCTCCTGGAACACCCGGTCGTATCCGAGGCCCGGGATGCCGAGGTTGCTCGCGGCGCCGTCGAACAGCTTGCCGCGGTAGACGATGTTCCGGGAGTCGAGCATCTCGAAGCGGATGTTCCGGATCCCCGCGTTCCCGGCGCGGTAGCTGGCGGCGGAGATCGCGCCGTCCGCAAGGTCGATCGCGACGACGCCTTGCGGCAGGACGCGCGGCGCGAGCAGGCATGCGAGGAGGCCCGTGCCCGTGCCGACGTCGAGGAACAGCTCGTTCGCCTTTGGGTCCGCGAGGCGCACGACCTCCCGGGCGATCGGCTCGAAGCGTGGCGCGACGTTCGCGTCGTAGGCCTCCGCCATGCGGCTGTACTCGTCGACCCAGACGAGGGTGGCCTCGTTCGCGTTCATGGAGACGTCGGCCAAGAGGCGACGGAGAATAAAGGCTTCGAGGCCCGCAAGGGTTTATGTCCGGAACGAAGGTGTCGAGGCCGTGGCGGAACTCGTCCCCCGCTTCAAGGAAGAGCACGTCTTCATCATCGAGGCGTTCATCGTCCACTCCTTCCGGGAGAGCGGCCGGCAGGCCGTCGTGGTGGGGCTGAGCGGCGGCGTCGACTCGGCGCTCGTCGCAAAGCTGTGCGCGGACGCGCTCGGCCCGGACCGCGTGCTCGCCCTCGCGTTGCCGGACGGCAAGGGCGGGAAGGACCTCCGGGACGCGAAGAAGTGGGCGAAGGCGCTCGGCATCACCTTCGGCGTCGTGAATATCGGTCCGATCGCGACCTCGTTTGAGAGGCGCCTGCGGGCATCCGCGTCCCCGAATCCCGTGGCTCAGGGGAATCTCCGCGCGAGGACACGGATGGCGGTCCTATACTACGTCGCGAACACCGAGGAACGCATCGTCATGGGCACGGGGAACAAGAGTGAGATTCTCTGTGGGTACTTCACCAAGAGCGGCGACGGCGCCGCGGACTTCTTGCCGATCGGTGACCTGTACAAGACCCAGGTGTTTGGGATGGCACGTCATCTCGGACTGCCTTCCGAGATCGTCGACAAGGTCCCGACCGCGGGCCTGTGGCCCGGGCAGACCGACGAAGGGGAGCTCGGCATCACGTATGCCGAGTTGGACCGCATCCTGCTCGGAATCGAGCTGCAGCTGGAGCCGGATGCGATCGCGGAGAAGGCGCAGGTCCCGTTGGATCGCGTGCAGCACGTCGAGGCCCTCGTGGCGTCGAGCGTCCACAAGCGGAAGATGCCGCTAATCCCGAAGGTCGGCGTCCGCACGGTGGGCTTGGACTGGCGCGAATAGCCCGCGTCGTTCGTCGATGGCATTGAGGAACTTCGTGCGGTCGAGGACGTCGAACACGATCTCCCTCGCGCCGAGCCCGAACGACTGCCAGAAGTGGCGCGGGCGGGTCAATCGCACCGATACGAGATTCGTGCGGCCGCCCGTGACGAAGATCGCGGGCTGGCCGAACGGCCGGTGGACCCCGAGCGGCGCCTGGAGCGGACCGATCTCGTCGAGCGCCCCAATCGACTCGATTTCCGAAAACGGGATGACGGTGCGGAAGTACCAGCCTTGCCGGAGGATGAGCCGCGAGCGGGTGATCCAGTGCTCCGTGAGGAGCGGGGACACGGCGAACAGGACGAAGTACGCGGCCAGGATGACGGCGAGGACCGCCACCGGGCCGACCGTGAGCGAAGGGAGGAGCGCGACCGCCACGGCGACCAAGACGATCAGGCTCACGAGCGCGAAGAACCGGCCGACGACCAGGGTGCGGCCGTAGGGGAAGGAGAGCCGCTTCTCCACGCGCCCCCGACGCCATCGCCTCGGATAAGCGTGATGGCGCGCATCGCAACCGCTGATCGGATGGAAAGGCTCGTCCGATTCGGTGGCGTGTCATCGACGCGTCGCCTCGGACCCGTGGACACACGTCGTGTCGCTTCGAGGTTGAACTTTCAATACGGTATCAATCATAATCGGATGCGAATAAAAATCGCGTCCCTTCGCGGCGACAATGTCGCTCCATCCGGTCGCAAACCTTTTTGTGGGGACCCCCTGATACCCGCCCTCTCGCCCGCGATTTCCTCGGAGAGGACGCGTGCGGGGGACAGAACCTTCTCGCTTTTAGGGGGAGCGGGGATCATATGGAAGAAAGCATCTTCCAACCATACCTGGGGACCCGTGGCATCTTCAAAATGGACCGCGAGATCTTGCGGCCGTCGTACATCCCGGGCCGCCTCCCGCATCGGGAGAGCCACATCGACCAGCTCGCGCAGATCCTCGTGAACGCGCTGCGGGGCGAGCGGCCGAGCAACGTGCTGATCTTCGGCAAGACCGGCACCGGGAAGACGGCCGTGGTCAAGTACATCGAGAACGAGTTCCGCAAGGCGGACGGCGCGCGGATGGTGCAGTACCTCTACCTGAACTGCGAGATCGTCGACACCCCGTACGGCGTACTGCAGTCGATCGGGAACAAGTTCATCGAGCACTTGCATCAGCGCATCCCGTTCACGGGCCTGTCGACGGACCGCGTGTACAGCCTCCTGCTGGAGAAGCTCGACGAGGAGAAGCGCGTCGTGATCGTCGCGCTCGACGAGGTCGACAAGATCGTCCAGAAGAACGGGGACGACATCCTCTACCAGCTTCTGAAGATCAACGACGACCTCTCGAAGGCCCGCGTCTCTCTGATCGGCATCTCGAACGACCTCAAGTTCACGGAGTACCTGGATCCGCGCGTGCGCTCCCGCCTCGCGGACGAGAAGATGGTCTTCCCTCCGTACAACGCGGACGAGCTGTACGA
>DASPZJ010000102.1:0-26231 GCA_035636315.1 Thermoplasmata archaeon | reverse complement strand
CGCGGCCTTCGCGGCCGGGAAGCACGTCATCACGGCGAACAAGGGCCCCGTCGTCTACCATTACCGCCGCCTCGCCGAGATCGCGCGGACGAAGCGCCTCGGCTTCCGTTTCGAAGGGACCGTCATGGACGGCGCCCCGGTGTTCAGCCTCTTCCTCGAGGCGATGCGCGGCGCGCGGATCGAATCGTTCGAAGGGATCCTGAACAGCACGTGCAACCTGATCCTGTCCGAGATCGAGGTCGGCCGGACGTACGAGGAGGGCGTCGCGGCGGCGCGGGCGGTCGGATTCCTGGAGACGGATCCGTCCATGGACCTCGACGGTTGGGACGCGACCGTGAAGGCGTGCCTCCTGGCGAACGTCCTCATGGGCGGTTCCCTCCGACCGGAGGAAGTCCCGCGCCAGGGCGTGTCCTCCGTCGATCCGGCGGGCGTCCGCGAGGCGCGCACGGGCGGACGGCGGCTCGCGCAAGTCGCCCGCGGGTGGCGCGAGGGGCGGAGCGTGAAGGCGTCGGTCGCGATCGAGGCGGTCGCTCCCGACCAGCCGCTGTTCCCCATCACGGGGACTTCGTCCTCGCTGCTCGTCCGCACGGACATGCTGAAGGAGTTTCAGATCGTCGAACGGAACCCGGGTTTGCGGCAGACCGCGTACGCGCTGTACGCCGATCTGATCGCCATCCACGAGGGCCGTCTCGCCCCCTAATCACGCTTATATCGCGCGCACCGGATGCGCGATGGATGCGCGTCGTCCTCGGGGGGACGTTCGATATCCTCCACGACGGTCACGAGGCCCTTCTGCGCGCCGCATTCGAGGGTCGGCCGGCGTTCGTCCTGATCGGATTGACCACCGATCGATTTGCCCGCGAGTCGCGGACCCGCGTGAACCCGTACCGCGTTCGGGAGCGGAACCTGAAGCGGTTCCTGAGCGGCCGCCGATGGCGACCGGCGCGGATTGAGCCGATCGACGATCCCTTCGGCCCCGCGGACGATCTCCCGGACCTCGACGTCCTCGTCGTGTCGGCCGAGCGCCATGCGGTCGCCCTGGCGCTGAACGAGGCCCGGGTCGGGAAAGGTCTCCGTCCTTTGGAGATCCGGGATGTGCCGATGGTCCTGGCCCAAGACGGACTCCCGATCGCCTCGCGGCGGATTCGCGCCGGCGTGATAGACAAGCACGGCCTCCGGACGAAGCCGCTCGCCGTCCGCGTCGGCACCGACAACCCGGTCAAGGTCCGGGCCGTCCGGCGCGCCCTGGAGTCGCTGTCGTGGCGGGCGGCCGTCTCCCGGATTCGCGTGCCGACGGACGTGCCCGAGCAGCCGTTCGGTGAGGAGGCGATCCGCGGGGCGGTGGCGCGGGCCCGGAACGCGTTGGGCACCGCCGACTTCGGCGTCGGGATCGAAGCAGGGCTCGTCTGGGAGCCGAAGGTCGGTGACTACTTCGACGTCCAGTACTGCGCGATCGTCGACCGCGCCGGCCGGGTGACGGTCGGCCACGGTCCCGGGTTTGCGTATCCGCCCTCGGTCGTCCGCCGCGTGAAGGAGGGCAACACGGTCGGCGAGGCCATGGCGGCGCTGACCGGGATCCGAGGGATCGGCTCGAAGCAGGGCGCGATCGGCTACCTGACGGATCGGCGGCTGGATCGCGACGCGCTCACGGAGTCCGCCGTCCTCATGGCGATGGTCCCGCGCATCCGGCGGGATCTCTACGAGTCCTAGGCTCTCGACTCGATCCCGGACGTCGTCGACGGAGGGTGGGCGGCGCAACGGCCGCACCAGATCGCGTTGTCGACGACGACGTAGTCTCGCATGAGAGGATACGATCCATGACACTCGATCCCGCTGACGAATCGCCCCGTCGTCATGTGATCCCGGCAGACTCCGCTACCGCAAAACCGGCATGTGCCCCGCGCTTCGTTGTCGCAGTAATTGCAACGCATGAACGTGGCCAATCCCCGGAAGCGGCAAGAAGGTTCCGCGGGCTTCCGACTTGCCGCATCGCGTACATGGGCTGCACGGAGCAGGAGCCGCACCAGATCGCGTTGTCGACGATCACGTAATCGGCCCGCGTCTCGCTCAGCTCCCCGTGGGACGCCCAGCCGCCACGAACCGGCCGGCCTTCGTGTGATCGGAGCGCACCGCGGCGCCGCAGAATCGGCACACGGCCCTCGCGTCCTTGTCGCAGTAATAGCAGTGCAAGGCCCGGGATCCTCGCGGGCCCGGAAGTACCTTCTCCGGCCCCGTCGGACGGCGCGTCCACACAAGTCTTTTACGTCCCTCGGCCGTTCGCTGCGATCGGAGCTTCCCGATGCCGGCGAAGATCGTGATCAACGGGTACGGGACGATCGGAAAGCGCGTGGCCGACGCCGTCGCCCTGCAGGGCGACATGAATGTCGTCGGCGTCGTGAAGACGCGACCCGACTTCGAGGCGAAGCTCGCCGTGCGGAAGGCGTACGCCCTCTACGCGGCGACGGACGACGCCCTCCGGAAGTTCGAGAAAGCGGGCGTCAAGGCGTCCGGCGTCCTCGGAGACGCGCTGAAAGACGCGGACCTCGTCGTCGACTGCACGCCGGAGGAAAGCGGCTACAAGAAGGTCTACGAGAAAGCGGGCGTGAAGGCGATCTGGCAGGGCGGCGAGGATCACGCGCTCACGAATCTCTCGTTCAACGCCGCGGCGAACTACGACGAGTGCCTCGGCGCCTCGTTCGTCCGCGTCCCGTCGTGCAACACGACCGGCCTCATCCGTACTCTGTATCCGCTCGACACCGGGCTCGGCGTGGAACGCGTCCTCGCGGTCATGGTGCGCCGCGCGACGGACCCCGGCGACTCGAAGAAGGGGCCGATCAACGCGATCGAGCCGGAGCTCGAGATGCCGAGCCACCACGGACCCGACGTTCAGAGCGTCCTCCCGAAACTGAACATCCAGACGATCGCCCTGAAGGTCCCCACGACCCTCATGCACGTACACGTCGTGAGCCTAGACCTGAAGAAGGCCACGGACGAGGACCGAATCGTCGAGGTCTGGAAGCGGCAGCCCCGCATCACGTTCGTCGAAGGCGGCGAGGGCGTCAAGTCGACGGCGCAGATCATGGAAATGGCCCGCGACCTCTCGCGGAACCGGTCCGACCTCTACGAGGTCGCCGTGTGGCGGGACGGCGTCCATGTCGTCGACGGGAAGCGACTCTACTACTTCCAGGCGGTCCACCAAGAGTCGGATGTCGTCCCCGAGAACGTCGACGCGATCCGCGCGCTCCTGGAACTCGAGAAGGACGGTCGGCGGAGCATGGAGAAGACGGACCGCTCCCTCGGGATCGGCCTCGCCCGCTGATCTAGCGATCGCGCTCGAGTCGCTTGATTCGATTCGTCGCTCGCTGGAGCACGCCAATGAGCGCATGGAATTCCCATTTCGTCGGGATGGCGCGACCGATGAGTCGACGGAACATGACTTTCGTGCGCGCGCTCTTGTGCGCAGGATAGTCCGTCGAGGCCATGAGGGCGCCGAACGCCTCGTGAAGCGTCTCCTTCTCGAAGCCCGACGCCGAACGCGACTTCGTGTCTGGGCCGTGCACCGCATGGAGTTCGTAGAGGAGGATCGCCGCCGCGTGAGACACGTTGAGGATCGGATAGCCCTTCGACGCCGGGATCGTCACGAGGAGGTCGCAGGCTCGGATCTCCTCGTCGCGAAGGCCGAAATCTTCCCGGCCGAGGAGGATTCCGACGCGTCCGGTGAATGCCGCGACTTTCGCGGCGAGTTCGCGAGGAGGAATCGCGATCCGCGCGAACTTCTTTTCGTTGTCCGTGTCGATGCCCGACGTGGCGACCAGGAGGTCGAGATCCGCCGTCGCCTCTGCGACGTCATGCACCGTCCGCGCGCGGGCGAGAATGTCCGCGCCGTGCATCGCGCGCTGCCGCGCCTCCGCGCCCAAGGGGCACGGCCGGACGAGGACTAAGTCCTCGACCCCGAAATTTTTCATCGCTCGCGCGATGGCGCCGACGTTGCCCTCGTTCTTTGGCTCGACGAGGACGACCCGGACCGAAGGCATGGGCTTCGGGATTCGCTATATTCTAGGCAAGATAATGACGGTTCGCATGCGGGTCGCGCTCAAGATCGCGTACGACGGTCGGCCCTTCTTCGGTTACCAACGACAGCCGAACGTGCGAACCGTCGAAGGGGAGTGCATCGCTGCGCTCCGCGCCGCGAGAGCCATTGTCGATCCGAACGCCGCATTCTTTCGAAGTGCGAGCCGGACCGACCGGGGTGTCAGCGCCGTGGGCAACGTCATTGCCTTCGACTCGGCCCTTCAACCCGAGGCCGTCGTGGGCGCATTCAACGACCGCGCGCGAGGGGTTTGGGCGTGGGCCGTGGCGGCCGTTCCGGACGGGTTCCACCCCCGCCACGCGGAGGAGCGATGGTATCGCTACCATCTCCTACAACGCATCCCTCTCCATGCGCTCCGAACGGGGGCCTCTCTCTTCGTCGGCATGCACGACTTCCGTTCGTTCACCTCGGATCCGCCGCGAGGGCCGACAACGATCACCCGCATCGACGTGATGCGCGACGGCCCCGCGATCCTGTTCGACATCCGGGCCCCGAGCTTTCGCCGCGCCATGGTCCGTCGCATCGTCGCCGCCGTGGTCGGTACGGCAACGGGGGAGATTTCCGAGGACGACATCCGCGCCTCGCTTCGCGGCGAGCGACACGACTTCGGCCTCCTGCCCGCGGAGCCGCTTGTTCTCATGGACGTAAGGTATCCGTTTACATGGCGCGTGCTCCTCAAACCGAAGGTGGCTGCCGAGTGGAAATCGATCGAAGACGAATTGGAATTGCGGCTTCGTTTCTCGCGCACCGTTCGCTCGGCGGTTCGCACGGCGTCCCAACAGAACGGCTAGATTCTGGGCGCCCGGTTGTCCGAGTTTCTATGGAGAGATTGCCCGCCTGACAACGTAGAACGGTCCGTGAACCGTCCAAAGTTCTCGTCTTGGAAAAACCTATTTATAGCGTGCTCTCCCTTCCCTCGAAACGGTCCTTCTAGGGGAGAGGAGCGGAACACAATGGAACTAAAGCTTTTGCGCTCGCCTGGACTCCGCGCGACCGTGCTCGTCTTTGTCCTGCTCGCTGCAGGATTCGTGTTCTTGACGACACCGGCCGCGGCCCAGGGCGGGCGGACTGAGTTGGTCATCGGATTGCAGAACGACATGACGACCCTCGATTACTTCAACCCGGAAACAAACACGGTTTGGAACGCGTATCAGGTCGGGTACAGTTTCGAAGGGCTCTTCAGCAACGATCCAGACTACAGCGTTTTCGCGACGCTCGCAAATCCGGCCAAAGGAACGAGCGGCCCGGGCTTCACGTTCATTGTGCCGCCCACGAGCCCGCAACCCGTGGTCGACGTCTACATCCGGCCCGGCGTGACGTTCCATGACGGTTCGTCCATGACTCGGGACGACGTCGTCTTCAGCTACCAAGTCCTCGAGTGGTCGACCTACCAGACATTTATTTCGTCGGCTCTCTGGTGGGATGCGCCCATCTGGCCGCACTGGACCGGTGGCAGCGCGGTCTCCCACGTCGGCGTGGAGCCGTCCCCGGCGGCCTCCGATGCGGTACGCTTCCACCTCTCGAAGCCCTATGCACTGTTCTTCCTCGGGACGTTGCAGGTGCCGATCATCCCGAAGTCGATCTGGACGAACCACATCAACACGGCCCAGCGGCCGATCAACATCACGTCCCTCCAGCCGATCACGGACAGCGACGACTACTCCGCGGACTTCTCGTTCGGGAACACCGCGACCCAGACCGCCTCGACGATTGGGACCGGGATGTTCAAGTTCGACTCCTGGAGCCCGAAATCCGGTTCCCACATCTCGGTGTACGATGGGTACTGGGGCAAGGGAGTCAGCGTCAGCTGGCGCGGAGTCTCCTATCCGCTCTTCCCGGAGTCCCTCCGCTCGATCAAGTTCGTGATCTTCACGAGCCTCGATGTGATCAGTCTGGCTCTCCAGAAGGGCGAAGTTGACACACTGATCTGGTCCCTGACCCCCGGGTTCCTGACGCAGGTGCGCGCGAACCCGTCGATCAGCGTCGAACAGGTCACGGATGCCGGCTACTTCTATCTCGCGTTCAACCTACGCCGGAAACCGTGGAATGACGTGCATCTCCGCCAAGCGATCTCGATGGCGATCGACAAAGACTACATCGTGAACACGCTCATGGGCGGCTTCGGAATCAAAGGGTACGTCCCGATTTCCATCCACACGGCGGGATACATCAATTCGAGCGCCGCTCCGCCGACGTTCGATCTGCAAGGCGCGAGGAACCTGTTGGACCAGTACGGGATGATTGACCGCAACGGCGACGGGTTCCGCGATTACGCGGACGGATCCCCGATCAAGGCGACGATCCTCACCCCGCCGAAAGACTACGATCCGGTCCGGGCCGACGCGGGCATCATGATCTCGAACAACCTGAAGGCGATCGGGCTGAACATCGACGCCGCCCCGACGAGCTTCGACACGATCGTGTCGAAGGCCTTCACCGAGGTCGACTTCGACATCTACATCCTCGGCTGGCTCCTCACAGGCACGCCGGAGTCGTACCTGAGCGACTTCTTCGCCAGCAAGAACGACGTCGCGATCAACCCGGCCGGTTCGAACTCCGCGGGCTACCACAACGCCCGCGTGGACGCGCTCCTTGACCGGATGGACACAACCCTCGACACGCCCACCCGGATCCAGGTCGTCAAGGACATCGAGGGAATCGTGACGAACGACATCCCGTGGAACGTCCTGTACTACCGCAAGAACCTGAACGCGTACCGGAACGACGCGTGGGTCGGCTGGGTCAACACCCCGCCGCAGCTGTACAACTTCTGGTCCCTCGTGAAGATTCATCCGGCGGGCTCGGTCGTTGTGCCGCCGCCGAGCGGTGTCTTCTCGGTCGCGTTGACGGTGCCTGAGAGAGCGATTGGCGGGCATACGGTGAACGTCGATGCCTTCGTCGCGCAGAACCTGGCACCGGTCAGCGGTGCGAGCGTGACGCTGAACGCGAGCTGGGGCTCCGAGTACCGGACGATGAGCGCTACGACGGATGCGAGCGGGCATGTTCGGTTCGCTTGGAAGGTGCCCGTCATCCAAGGCAACCTGTTCCTCAAGGCGATCGCCACGCTCGGGACCTCGAGCGCCTCGACCACGAAGTTGCTCGAGATTACCGTCGGGCCTCCGGCCCCGATCGCGACCCTCAGCTTGTCGACCGCGACTCCGGTCATCGGAACCGGAAACACGGCGACGATCTTGGCGACGCTCATTGACGGTGTCGGCTCTCCGATCCCAGGTGCCACGGTCACGGTTGACACGACGCTGGTCCTCGGAGGAATCGCGCCGGCTTCGGCCGCCACGGATGCGCAAGGCCACGTCTCGTTCACCTACACGGCGCCAGCGACCGCGGCGAAGTTCCCGAACCAACAGTTGGTGGACATCGTCAAAGCGACGACGAGCATTCCGGACACGGTCGCCGTCGATTCGCAGAGCGCGTCCATCGTGATGTTCGTCGAGAACGACGCGCCGCCGAGCTGGCGAATCGTTGCGGTCCAAGGCACCCCGGGACTGGTCGTCGGTCCATTGGCCACCTCCACCACGACGATCGCCGTGAAGGTGACGAACTACGCGGGCCAAGCGCTATCCGGCCTCGACGTTGACGTCGCGATGCCGGCATCGAACTGGAACGTCTCCGTGGCGCCCGCGTCTGCGGGCTCGAACCGGACGGACACGAACGGGATCGCCTCGTTTACGTTCGCCCCGACGGCGAATGCGGTCACCGACCTCAACAGCACCAACGTCGCCGCTCGCTTCGCGGTCCGGAACGATGCCTTCCAGGTGACGGACGAGGTGTCCCTGTTCCTCCGCGAAGGGACCGCCACGGGATACGCCGCGAGGGTTACGATGTCAAGCCGCGCAATCCTCTCGGAGCCGCAAGGTTCCTCGGACATCACGGTCAACGTGGTGAATCAGCTGGGTGCAGCCGCGCCGAACGTCCCCGTGTTGTTCCAGGTATCCTATGGCGACTTGGGCCTCCCGGCGCAGTTCCCGTGGTCGTACGACTACAGCGTGCCGCAGTACTCGACGGGCCTGGACATGCAGTTCTTCGGGCTCGGCACCCTCGGAGGCACCTTACAGGCCTCCGCGGGCCAGGGCTCGGCGTACGGTGTCGAACACTTCGTCGAGGACCTCGAGGTCGTCGGCGACTTCCCCGTGATCGACTCCTGCGACTCGTCGACGTGGCCGGCCGATTTCGCTGGCTTGTACTACATGAACGTCACGAGCGTCACGGACGCGACGGGATCGTTCACGCTGCCCTTGTCGGCCTTGCCGCACAAGATTGACTCGCCGGTGCAGGTCCGGGCATACGTCGGCAAGCCCCTCGGGGCGAAGATGCACATTGAAGCGGACGCTTGCAACTTCCTCTCGGCGATTCGCGACAGCACGTTCTCGATCAGCTCCGGGCTGGTCATCCAGCGTGCCCCGGTCTTCGCGTTGGGCTCCGTGAGCTTGGCCACGCCGGTGCTGACCTCCCTGAGCCGGAGGCAAGAGGTGACGGCGCAGTTCTACAAGCGCGGTGGTGTCGTCGCCTCGAACGTTGAGGTCTTCCTGATCCGAGGTCCGGGCCGGGATGGCCGGAACATCCGGGGCGCGTTCGGCGGGACGATCGCCGCAGACGCCAACGGCGTCCTACGGTGGAACGTGTCCGAGCGGTCGCTCGCGCTGCCCCCACTAAGCTTGTCGCAGGCGGTCTACTTCAGCCTCATCCCGGCCGATCCTCGATATGCGTACGGAGGCCGGGAGCAGCTGTTCTCTGGAAGCTACGGCGACTTCTTCTTTGCGCCGACCTTCCAGGTGCTGATCGCGAAGATTCCGTTCGAGTTCGTCCGGGGCTACCTTTATGTGCCCACGGCGACGGCGTTCGCCTCCGCTGCGGTGGATAAGACCCTCGTTCCGGAGTCGGGCACGGCCACGGCGACGGTGACCGTGACGAACGGCGCGGGCGATCCGATCGCGAACGCGACGGTCTGGAGCGGCCCGTACCAGGCCCTCACGGACGCGAACGGCGCGGCGTCGTTCACGTTCACGGCGACGGCTGGAGCGCTCGAGAACCTCGCGGTCATCACGACGCCCGACGGGACGCAGGTGACGCGCGCGTGGTACGGCATCCTCGCGTCGGCGCCGGTCTTGTCGTACGCGTCCCTCTCGGTGACGCCGGCGGCCGCCGGCTCAGCCTCGACGGTGACGGTCCAGGTCACGAACACCTTGCCGGTGGCGGGACCCGCGAACGTCTTCCTGCAGGTCGGTGGCTCCACCGTCGCGGCGCAGTCGATCACGATCGGGGCGAGCGCGACGCAGACCGTGACGTTCTCGTACGTCTTTACGCAGGCAGGGAGCCACGATGTGGCGGTCGGCAGCCAGTCGGTCACCACGTCGATCCCGGCGGCGCCGGGACCGGACAACACCCTGGCGTACGGCCTGGGCGGTGGGCTTCTCGTGGTGGGCATCGCGGTGGGGGCGGCGGTCGGGATCATGATGAGCCGCCGCAAACGCCCGCCCAAGACGTCGAAGGAGGGGCAAGCTTCCGAGGAGGAGCTTTCGTCCGACGAGAATCTGTAGGCGACCAAGGGATCGGGACTTCGGTCCCGGTCCCCTTTCCAACTTTTCTTGGATCGAGGCGAGGGGGAGTGGAAAACGTTCTTATACGCTTCCTGGATTGAAAGATAGCGGGGACAGGGGGCTGGGCCGATGGCTGCTCTTGCTCGGTACATCGCGAAGAGGTCGATTCAGGGCATCATCACGCTTTTCATCGTGACCATCATCGTCTTCATTCTTTTCGACGCAATGCCGGGGACCCCCATCGACCGGTTCCGAGCGGATCCCACGTTCGACCGGGCCCGCCTGGAGCAGCTGAACCGGACCTTTGGGATCAACGATCCATACCTCGTGCGCATGGGCAAGTTCGTTTACAACATGTTCAGCCTGGACTTCGGCGACTCGTTTCTCGAAGGTCGGCCCGTCTCCGAGGTGATTACGACCGCGGCCCCGAGGACGATGTTCCTCTTCGGCGGCGCGGTGATCATCGAGTACCTCATCGGCGTCGTGGTCGGCACCTTCATTGCGTGGCGGCGCGGGAGGGCGAGCGAGAGTGCAGTCATCGTGAGCAGCTTGTTCTTCTACAACATGCCCTCGTTTTGGATCGGCCTCATCCTCCTCTGGATCTTCGCTTTCACCTTCAGCTGGTTCCCGTTGCACGGATTCAGCGATCCGGAGGCGACCGCGAAGGCGGTGCCTCTCGTCGCGTCGCTCGGACCGGGGAACCCGTTCTTCCAGCTCGTGGATCTCTCCTACCACGCGGCGCTCCCCATGCTCGCGCTCGTCATGATCAGCGCGGCGGGCACGATCCTCCTCATGCAGACCTCGATGCTCGAGGTCATGGGAGAGGATTTCATCCTGACCGCCCGCGCGAAGGGGCTCTCCGAGCGCACCGTGCGACGACGCCACGCCGCCCGCAACGCCTACCTGCCCGTCGTCACGTCCTTCACGATCAGCTTGGCGTTCGTCATCGGAGGCGCCATCATCCTGGAAGGTGTGTTCTCTTACTTCGGTCTCGGTTACTACTTCTTGCAGGCGATTGTGAACCAAGACCAGTTTCTGGCGGGCGCACTCCTGTGGATTATTGCCGTCCTCGTGATTTTCGGAAACATCGTCGCCGACATCCTGTACGGAGTGCTCGATCCTCGTGTCCGCCTCTGAAGGGTCCCCGTTCGCGTCGGCGGTGGCAAGCCTTCGTCTCCTCCGGCGGGTGCCGAAGGCGCTGAAGCGCTCGTTTTCGGTGATCCGGAGCAGCTATCTCGGGATGGTTGGACTCTCCATCGTGCTCGTGTTCGCCGCCATTGCAGTCCTCGCGCCGGTCATCTCGCCGTTCCCTCGGAACTTCGAGGCCCCCGAGTCCGATCGGTTCACCGTGTCCTCGTACGACCGCGCCTTGTCGCCGAATCTGACGTACTTCGCGCCCGTCATGGGCCCGACGACGCCGTTGTCGAGCGACCGTCAGGGCGGGGTTTGGTTGATCAACTACGCCCGCGAGGGGTTCATCACGATGGACTACCTGCGGGGCACTCTCGAGACGAACGAGACCCCGTTCGAAGCGGGGAATCACTCCCTGACCTTCGACATCACCCAAGACTTCTCCATCAGCCCGACGCCGAACCCGGCCGCGCCGCTCACGTCCCTCTACTACATCGTCCCCGGCAAGAACTCGACGAACTCGAACGGGGACGGCCGAGACAACGGCGCCATTGCGTTCTTCGCACAGCGCGATTTCTATGTGATCGACCCGTTTCGAGGATCCCTCATCTTCTGGTCGCGCCTCGGCTTCGATCCAGTCTACACGGGGGAGGATCCCGCGTCCGGAGGGAACATGCTCGTCCTCCCGACGGAGTTCAACATTGCCCCGTTCCCCGGTCTCCCCGGCCGCGACGTGGGTCCTTACCGGTACTTCTACGCGTCGGATCTGAACCACACGGTGGTTTTCCAGATCACCTACGTGCACAGCACGGACCCCACGGGCCCCTCGGGCCAAATCGTGCTGTGGAACAATGAGAGCCTGTCCGCACCGCCGTTCGTGTACTACGACCAGGACGGTGTTAATGTCATCGACGACTACCGGTCGGGTCCGGGACAGGCGATTTTGCTTCCGCTGACGAATGGGACCCTTGAGGTCCACAACGTGACCGGTCCGATTCGCACCTGGGTCCCGCTCACGCTCGACGGGCAATCCGCGGTGGTGGATGGTTCGATCGGATTCACGCGGTCGACCTTCCCGATGCGGCTCTATCTGCCGCTCCGGACGAGCGTCGCCTCCGGCGTTGGGTTCCTCGAAATGAATTCTCTCCGGCTCATCCACGAGTTCGCCCTGCCCGATCCGGCCTTGCAGCCCGTCGGGGCGCCGACGAGCTATCGGGGAAAAACGGTCTACTTCGCACTGTTCGATCCGGCGGTCGGCGCGAACGGTACGACGCACCTTATCCGCGTCAATGACACGGGGGGAGAGACCCTCCAGTTCCGCGCGGACTTCCCGGGTCGCCTTCGCTGGTTCTACGAGGTCGACGAACGATCGAAAATCTTCATCTTTCCGGCCAACGGCGGCATCGTGACGCAGGACACCACGTTCGGAAGTGCCGAGGAAGTTGTGCCCGAGGTGTTTACAATCCAACCTCCGGCGACGGCGACACTCTTCCGCTACGCGGGTGCGCTCGGCGGCACGTTGTTCGGGGGAGCGTTGACGCAACAGGAGGAATACGGAGCCTGGACCGATCCGACCCTCGGCCAGACCGTCGTCTTCCAGCTCCTCGGGACGCCGCGCGTGCCTCTGCCGCCGGGCACGTATCCGTCCGGGAACCACTACATCTTGGGGACGGACTTCCGCGGAGCGGACATCCTGACCCAACTGTTCTACGGCACACGGGTCGCCTTCATCGTCGGCGGTCTCGCCGCGGTGTTCGCCGTGGGGATCGGCACGCTCATCGGCCTGATTGCCGGTTTCTTTGGAGGGATCGTCGACACGCTCCTCATGCGGATGACGGACATCTTCCTCGTCCTTCCTTTCCTTCCGATCGTGCTGATCCTCGCTTCGATCTGGGCGCCGAGCATCTGGGTCATCATCTTCGTCATCGGGATCGTCGGATGGCCCGGCATCGCCCGGGTCATACGTGCCCAAGTCCTCACGCTGAAGGAACGACCGTTTGTCGACGCGGCGAGGGTTTCGGGCGCGAACGATCTTCGCCTCATGTTCTTCCAGATTGCGCCGAACGTGTTGCCGTTCAGCTTCCTGTACATGAGCCTCACGGTCGCGGGGGCGATCATCACGGAAGCGGCACTGAGCTTCCTCGGCCTCGGGGACGTGACCGTGATCTCGTGGGGCGGCATGCTATCCCAGGTCCTCACGTTCGGCGGTGCGCTGAACGCGTGGTGGTGGCTCCTCCCGCCCGGCATCGCGATCACCCTGCTCTCCCTGGGGTTCTACCTTCTTGGTCGAGGATTCGACGAGATCATCAATCCTCGGCTTCGGAGGCGCTAGGCGTGGCCCTGCTGTCCGTCCGGAATCTGCGTACGTACTTCCGGGTGAAAGACGGCTGGGTCAAGGCAGTCGACGGGGTGAGCCTCGATGTCGGCGCGGGGGAGACCGTCGGGCTCGTCGGAGAGAGCGGCTGCGGGAAGACGACCCTCGCGTACTCGATCACGCAACTGCTTCCCCCGAACGCGTACGTGTTCGGCGGCCAGATCCTCTTCTCGCCGGACGGTCGCGCGGATCGCTTCCGCCCGGAGTACTGGAAGCTCGCAGAGGGTCGGATCGAGATGGAGCTCGCTCAGGCCCAAGCCGCGCTCGACCGGCTCTCGGCTTCGGCCCAGTCGGATGAGTCCGCAAAGGAGGTTCGGGAACTCCAGGAGCGCATTGAGCTTCTCCGGCATCCGCTCTCGCAGACCTATCGGCAGTACCTCGCAGACGAGATCGGTCAGCTACGGAAGACCGTCGCGGGCTTCTCGGATGATGACGGCTCCGCAAGGGATCTGGCGATGCGGAAGGGGCTGCGGGAGGCGAAGGACCGACTCCGCGCTGCGACGCAGGAGGGGGATCTCGTGGACATGGTCCGGCGACGGGACGGCCGGTTGCGGGACTATGATCCGAAATTGAACGCCGTGCGCTGGAAGCAGATCTCGATCGTGTTCCAGGGCGCCATGAACGCGCTCAATCCCGTGTACACCGTGGGCACACAGATCATCGAAGCGATCCGAGCCCACGAAGACCTCACGCAGGAAGCGGCGCGGAAACGAGTCGAGAGTCTGTACCAGCTCGTCGGCATTCCGGCGGACCGGATCGACAACTACCCTCACGAATACAGCGGCGGAATGAAGCAGAGGGCCATGATCGCGATGGCACTCGCCCTCGACCCCAAGCTCGTGATCATGGATGAGCCGACGACGGCTCTCGACGTCATCACCGCCGCAAAGATCATGGATGAGGTCCTTCGAATTCAGAAGTCGATGCACATGACGATCATCATCATCTCCCACGACGTCTCCGTCGTCGCGAAGGTCGCCGACCGGATCGCGGTCATGTACGCGGGCGAGATTATCGAGGAAAGCGCCTCGGAGAACATCTTCAAGCGCATCCTGCATCCGTACACGGAGGGCCTGCTCGGTGCGTTCCCGAGCATCACGGGGGCGAAGCACCGCCTCGAGGCGATCCCGGGCAGCCCGCCGAGCCTGTTGACGCCCCCGTCGGGCTGCCGGTTTCATCCCCGGTGCAAGTATGCGAAAGACATCTGCACCGTCCAGGCGCCACCGTACGTCATCCCTGAGGTCGGGCATCGGGCGCTCTGCCACTTCACGCAGGACTTTTTCTCTCAAGGGGGATTGCACATATGATGGAGGAAGTCGCGGACCGGCCGACGCCAGGGGACGGCGTCGTCGTGCGGGTCAGCGGCCTGAAGAAGTACTTCGAGCTCCGGAGCGGATTCCTGCAATCGCTCCGCGGCAACGTTCTCCAGGTCCACGCGGTCGACGGCATCAGCTTCGAACTGCGCGAGAGCGAGATCCTGAGCCTCGTGGGCGAATCGGGGTGCGGCAAGACGACGACGGGTCGCCTCATCTCCCGCCTCGAGGATCCCACGGAAGGCCACATCCAGTTCGAAGGGGTCGACATCGCGAGCCTTTCCGGCGGCGAGCTCTTCCGGTTCCGTCGAGACCTGCAGATGATCTTCCAAGATCCGTACGAGTCGCTGAACCCCCGGTACACGGTCTTCCGGACCGTCGCAGAGCCACTCGTGATACACCATCTCGCTTCCTCGACGGAGCAACGCGCGGAGCTCGTCATCCGGGCCCTCGAGGATGCGGGCTTGCGGCCGGGCCAAGATTTCATCCAGCGGTTCCCGCACGAGCTCTCGGGCGGCCAGCGACAGCGGGTGGCGATCGCGCGGGCGATCGTGCTCCACCCGAAGATCATCATCGCGGACGAGCCGGTGAGCATGCTCGACGTGTCGATTCGCGCGGGCGTGATGAATCTCATGCTGGACCTGCGCGACAAGTACCAGAACCCGTACGTGTTCATCACGCACGACATCGCCGTCGCCCGGTACATGTCGGACCGGATCGCCGTCATGTACCTTGGCCGCATCGTCGAGACGGGACCCACCGAGACCCTGATTGCGCGCCCGACCCATCCGTACACCCGGGCCTTGCTCGCGGCGGTGCCCGTCCCCGATCCGGCCCACGTGTACACCCAGGTCCCGATCAAAGGGGAGTTGCCGAGTCCCATCAACCTGCCGAGCGGCTGCCGGTTCCGGACCCGCTGCCTGTTCGCCCAGGAAATCTGCGCCACCACGGCGCCGCCCCTCATCGAGGTGGAACCGGGTCACTTCGCCGAATGCCACTTCGCGAACGACATCTTCGACGGGAGATTGACGGAGCCAAGCCCGGCGGAGGTCATGCCGCCCGCGGAGGCACTCCCCCCCGCGGCGGGCGGGCCATGAGCTATTCTCGGCTGACGCCGTACGGAGGACGCCCCGACCGTCCGATCTGGTTCGTCGTCGCCGCCATGACGGTGGTGCTCGCGGCCTTGGGCATTGGGTCGGCGTGGACCTATTCCTCCGTGGTCGTGGCCCAACGGACCCTGACGATCACCCCGGTGACGACGCGGATCTTCTCCGGAACCGAAACCAACGGGTCGCTCCGGCCGGATGGCTCGCTGACGCTCACCCTCGACGTCCGCGTGCAGAACCCGAGCACCCGGACCTTGCATCTCCAGCTCCTCGCCTTCAGCACGTGGGTCGAGGACGGCCCCGCGGAGGCCGGCTTGAACGCCACTCGCCGGATCGCGGACGACCTCCTGCTGGACGCGAACGGCTCCCGATACTTCTATCGAATCTTCGGAAACTCCACGGAGGTCTCCGTCGATCCCGTCCCGGCGACTGGCGAGGTGTCCTACGAGTTCAGGTTTGCCTTGTCCGCGAGCCTCGACCCGAGCCGCTTCGGTGCGTTGCGCAACATCACGGACTACTACGCGTCGACGACGGGCAGTCCGGCCTCCGCGACATGGATCAGTTGGGTCCGCATGGACTTCCTGATCGACGGAGTCCCCGCCGCCACGTCCCCCACGGCCGCGGCGTACTTGCGCGAGATCGGACGGATCGAACGAGAGGAAGGGTTGAACCTTGGTGGCTGAGTTCCTTCAACGGTTCCGACGTCCGCTGAAAGCGGTCGGAATCGCCGCCTTTTTAGGTCTTGCCCTCGGCTACTGCACGTTCTACTTCCTGTTCCCGAACGTCAGCGTGCCGGCCGCAGGGGAGTCGTCGATCGCCGCCGTCCTCGCGATCCTCGCGATTGCGGGCATCCTCGCCGGCCTCGTCACGGAAGACCTTCCGTCCTCGGTCCTGCAGAGTTTCATCGCCGTGCCGATCGGCCTCACCATCGCGTTCGTCTTCGCGGTCTCGCCGGTCATCACCGGAGTTCTCGAGGTGCGCGCGGACGACCTGATGGCATTCATCGTGCGCCTGGGACTGCCCCTCTACCTCCTGGCGGTTCCCATGTACTGTGTCAGCGGCTTGGCCGGCCTGCTCCTCCGAGATCGCTTCGCCTTCCGGTCCGAGTCGTTCCTGCGGCCTCGACGCGGGCGTGAACAAAACTGATTTAACGTCTCAGCTCCTCGCGTCTTCCGTGCTCATCGCGGTTTCGGGGACCCCGGGCACCGGGAAGACGTCGGCGTGCGCCATCCTCGCCGCGCGCGGCTACGCCGTGTTCGACCTCGACGAAATTGCACGGCGTGAGGGGTTCGTGGTCGGCCGAGACGAGTCGCGCCAGGCGGACGAGGTGGATGTCGAGCGGCTGCGCGAATCCTTACACATCCCGGCCAAGGTCGCGTTCCTCAAGGCCCACTACAGCCACCGGATGGACGTCAACCTCGCCGTGATCCTCCGGTGTCGACCGTCGGTCCTGCGAACCCGGCTTGAAGCGCGCGGCTGGCCTGAGCCGAAGATTCGCGAGAACGTCGAGGCGGAGGCGATCGACGTCATCACGCAGGAGGCCGCGGCCCGGTTGCCGTTTGTGTACGAAGTCGATACGACCGATGCGACGGCGGAGACGAGCGCCGACGCGGTCCTCGAGATCCTCCAAGGCCGCGTGGAGGGTCGCGAACCCGGGTCCGTGGACTGGAGCCAGGAGGTGCTCTCGTGGTACTAGACCGCTATCGCGCTGCGGCCGACCGTCTCATCGCGCCGGTCGCGAAGCGCCTCATCCGCGTGAACCCGGACGCGGTCTCGTGGCTCGGGCTCCTGGCGGCGGCGGGTGCGGGGATCTCATTCGCTCTCGGAGGCGCCGGGTTCCTCGCCCTCGCGCTCGTGTTGCTCCTCGCGAGTTCGTATCTCGATGCCCTCGACGGGAAGATCGCGAAGCTTGCCGGGAAGGCGTCCCCCCGCGGAGACTTCCTCGACCACGTCCTCGACCGCTACGCGGACGTCTTCATGATCGGGGGCATCGCGTTCTCGATTTACTGCCGGCTCTGGGTCGGGACGCTCGCGCTCCTCGGCGTCCTCCTGACGTCCTACATGGGAACCCAGGCCCAGGCGGTCGGTCAAGGCCGACGCTACGCGGGCCTTCTCGGTCGAGCGGACCGCCTCGTCCTCCTCTTCATCGGTGGGCTCCTCCAGCTAATCGTGTCCCCGGGTGGGCGCGTCCTCTGGGGCGTGCCCCCGCTCGCGTTCCAGCCGCTCGAGTGGTTCTTGGTCCTCTTCGCGGTCCTGGGCCATGCAACCGCGGTGCAGCGCGCCGTGTCGACGTGGCGCGGCTTCGGTCCCTAGACGGCAGTCGAGGCGTTCTCGCCCCGCGGCCTCCGCTCGCGCCCCTTCACCCGGTAGTAGGACAGCGGATGCTTGATCGTCATGCAGATGCGGTCCGGGCCTGGGCAGATGCCGTACGACTTCATCGTCGAGCATTCCGGTGGCGTGTATTCCGTCGGGCTCGACGTGCCGGTGATGTGCTCGATCTGGTACCTCGTCACGTCCGCGGCGAAGTCCGGCACGTCCCCGAAGACCCGGAAGATCTCCTCGTTGCCAAGGCCGATGTGATGGAGGAACGCGACGATCGCGAAGCGCCCCATGTGCGGCACGTTCTCGTGGTTCTGGATCTGCGCGAGGAGGTTGTACATGCACGGCGGGAAGCGGGTGATGCTCACCTTGCCGATGTCTTCCGCCTTGAAGGTCGCCTTCTTCGCCATGAGAGTCCCGCGGATCTCCGCGAGGTCGCCTCGGAACGCCGCGAGGATGTCCTCGTTGACCGGAAGCGGGAGGCCTTGCTCGATGTGCCGCTGGATCGCGTTCCGCATGACCCGCAGCACCTTGTCCCGCCGGAGGACGACGTACCCGCCTTCGACGGGCTGGTTGATCAGCTTCCACGGCGTGTCACGCATCGTGTTCGTGAAGCGGAGGAAGTCCGTGAAGTGGAGTCGGAAACCGCCGTCCTCCCGTCGGAGGTCCATCTCCATCTCGGCCGCGAGGTGGACGACGAAGTCGTCTGGCTCCGAAGCGAGGCGGCCCTCCGCCGAAACCGCTTCGCGGAGCGCGAACCGACGGATGAGGTAGGTGTCCTCCAGGGCCGAGACGAGGATTCGCGCGACCGGGTAGGCGAGGAGGCCCGCGAGTTGGTCCGCCGTTGCGACCGCAATCCGTTCGGAACCCGGCCCCTTCTCGAGGGCATCCAGGACGCGCGCCTTGCCCAGGCTCCGCGCTCGGGCGTACGCCGGCTCGAGGAGGATCTCCTCGAGGCTCACCTTCTCCCCGAGGACGAACCCGGAGGCTTCCCGGAGGAACGGATACTTCGCGAGGCGGGCGAGGTCCACGGTCTCAGGAACGCGGGGCGCCATAAAAGCCCATGGCGGGGACGCGCGAAAGTGCGTCGCCCGCGCACGGTTCAGCCGAGCCCCGAGTCGAGGGGAGGGCGGCTCACTCGTTCTCCGACTCTTCCGGCGTCTCCGATTCTTCGGACGTCGCCGCGGCCTGGGGAGGCAGCGGTGCGACGCCGAGTTGCTGCATCAGGGCGGCCATGTCCCATTGGCCCCAATGCTCGACGCTCTGTCCCTCGTGGAACCGCGTAACATCGATGCCGGAGATCGTCACCGGCTTCCCCGTCGCAGGGATGCCCATGAAGTCGCCCTGGTGCGTCCCGGTCATCGTGGCCCGGACGGCGACCTTGTCGCCCTCGGCGATGATGTCGTCGATCGTCGTCTGGCCATCGGGGAACGCCGCGCGTAGCATCGTGAACCACTGCTTCTCGCCCTCCCGCCCCGGCGGCATCCCTGGCGGCGCCGTATGGTCCACGTAATTCTCGGCGGTCATCTTGTCGATCACGTCGAGATTCCCGCGGTTCAACACTTCGTCGTAAAACATCTGCACTGTCGCCTTGTTCTCCTCCACGCCCATTGGTTTCCCTCCCGTTGTTCTCCTGTGCGCCCCTAGGACCTAGTGGGTATATAACCGAGCCCGTGCCGGGCAAGGCGGCCCGAAGGTCTTTCCGTGTCGGGTCGATGGGTCGATCCGTGGACGAGCTGCGCGGCTACTTTGCGGTCCATTCGCAGGGATTGGGCCACGCCACGCGTGCGGTCGCCCTCGCGCGCGGCCTCCAGGAACGACGGCCCGACGTGTATCCGCTCTTCCTCGCCGGCTCACCGGCCCTGGACCTCCTGGTCGCCAGCGGGTTCGACGCCCTCACGATGCCGCCCGCACCGGATTGGCGTGCGGCCGACGGCGTCCTCGGGCCGGCGTGGCGGTGGTACGTCGACTACGCGCGCTACCTGCGGATCGCGCGGCGGTTCCTCCGGAGAGAGGCGGACTGGGGATACTATCGGTTCCTGATCTCGGACAGCGAGCTCGCGGCCGCTCGCGAGGCGGTCCGGGGGGGCATCCCGACGGCGTTGGTCCTCGACGCACTGCGGCACGACTTCGCCCGCGACCCACTCTCCCGGGTCGTCGAGGGGGGCGGCAACCTCTGGCTCGCGCGATTCGCGCGGAAGGTCGACGTCATCCTTACGGCCGAGCCCGGTCCCTCGTGGCCGAACGTGCGGCGGGTCGGCCCGATCGTCCGCCCGTTCAGCGCACCGCGCGACAGGCTGCGGGACGATTTCTTCTTCCGGAAGAAGACGATCCTCGTCACGGGCGGGGGCACCGCGATCGGCGAGTTCGTGATCCGGGCCGCCATGGAGGCGTTCCGCGAACTCACGCTCTCCGACGTCTCGATGGTCGTCGTGAGCGGCCCGAAGCTGAAGGTCGATCCCGCCCCGGGCGTGTACACGTACGGATTCCTCCCGAACCTCCACGATTACGTCCTCGCGTCCGACCTTGTCATCACGACGGCCGGCAAGGGGACGATCAACGAAGCGCTCGCGGCCGGGACGCCTGTCATCGCCATCCCGCCTGCGGGCCATGCGGAGGCGGAGCGCAACGCCGCGGCCCTCGGATACCGCCACGAGGACGTCCATCGATTGAAGGAGCTGATCCCCGCGAAGCTCGCCCTCGGACGGCTCCCTCCCGTGCCGACCGGGAACTCCGAGGCCGTCGGGATCCTGATCGAGTTCCTCGAGACCGTCGCCCGACGCTAGGCCCGCTGCACCAGGGTCGTGTCGAGATCCTTGATGCTCGTGCGACCCGTGAGCGCCATCGTCGCATCGAGTTCGACGCGCAAATGGTCGAGCACCCCCTGCACGCCGTCCGCGCCGCCGAGCGCGAGGCCCCAGAGGATCGGCCGGCCTAGGAGGACCGCCTTCGCTCCGAGGGCGATCGCCTTGACGACGTCCGTGCCGCGCCGGACGCCTCCGTCCATGTAGACCTCGACGCGGCCGTGCACCGCCGCGACGATGTCCGGCAGCACGTCCAGGGTGCCGGGGGTCGAGTCGAGCTGCCGGCCGCCGTGATTCGAGACGATGATCCCCGCGACCTCGTGGTCGACCGCAAGCGCGGCGTCTTCAGCGGTCATGATTCCCTTGATGATGAGCGGGAGCGGGCTGATCGACTTCAGCCAGTCGACGTCGTCCCAAGTTAGCGAGGGGTCCAGCAGGTCCGCGACGTACTTCGCAAACCCGGACCCGTGCTCCACCTGGGGGATGCCATCCAACCCGACCGGTTTCAGATTCGCGATGCCGAATCCCGGCGGCAGCGTGAACGCGTTCCGCTCGTCCCGCTCGCGGCGGCCGAGGATCGGCGTGTCCACGGTGAGGCAGAGCGCCTTGTACCCCGTTTTGACCGCGCGTTGCACGAGTTCCTTGGTGACCGTGCGGTCCTTGTACACGTAGAGCTGGAACCACCGCGGCGCGTCGACCGCGGCCGAGATCTCCTCGAGCGGCTTCGTCGAGATCGTGCTCGCGACCATGATCGTGCCGGCGGCGGCGACGCCCCGGGCCGTCGCGACCTCCCCGTCCGGATGGACGAGCGCGTGGAACGATGTGGGCGCGGCGAGGATCGGCATCGTGACCCGTTCCCCGAGGACAACGGCCCGCGTGTCGCGCTTCGAGACGTCGGTCAGGATGCGGGGCCGCAACGCCCACTTGTCGTACGCCTCTCGGTTCCGTCGAAGGGAGATTTCGTCCTCCGCGCCTCCGGCGATGTAGTCGAACGTCGTGCGAGGCACTTTCTCTCGGGCCATCTCCTCGAGCTCGAGGAGATTCGTGAACGAGATGGCCACGTCGCCGCGATGGCCTGCCGCGCCTTATCAATTGCGCAGGAGGAACACAGGGGCGAAGCCTTATGATGCCGCCGTGACTCGCGGACGCAGTGGTGGCCACGCCGACGCAGAAGATCTCGGAGGTGATGGTCGAATTTCGCGGCGAGAGTGGCACGATTCCCGCATACCTCGCTCGCCCGACGGACGGCGGTCCGCGACCGGCCGTCCTGGTGATCCATGAGCTCTTCGGGCTCGTCGATCACACGAAGGACGTCGCGAGTCGCATCGCCCGCGAAGGGTACGTTGCCCTCGCCCCCAACCTGTTCGCGAGTCGAGACCTCGCGGCGGTCCTCACGCCGGACGCGGTCCAGAAGGCGATGCAGTTCATGTTCCGCCTCCCGCGCCGCGATCCCGTCTTGGTGGAAGAGGAACTCGCGAAGCTCCCCGCGGAGGAGCGGGCGATTGTCGCTCCGACGGTCCGCCAGCTGATCGGAGGCCTCCCGAAGGACCGGCTGACGAAAGACCTCGTCGCCGCGGTCGCGTACCTGCGAGACCAGCGCTTCGTCGTGCCCGACCGGATCGGATCCGTCGGCTTCTGCTTCGGCGGCGGGATGTCCGCTCGCGTCGCGTGCGAGGGCGGCATCCGCGCGTGCGTCATCTTCTATGGGGAGAATCCGACGCCGATCGAGCGCGTGCGTGGGATCGACGGAGCCGTCCTTGGCCTCTACGGCGGGGACGACGTCAAGATCAACGAGCACCTCGACGAGCTCGTGCGGGCGATGGTCCAGTTCAAGAAAGACTTCGAGATGCGGATCTATCCGGGCGCGGCGCACGCGTTCTTCAACGACACGCGGGGGACAACCTATCGGGAGACCGCAGCGAAGGACGCCTGGGATCGCGTCGTACGATTCTACCGACGGATGCTCGGCGCGTGAGTCACGTCCGGTAGAAACGGGAGTTCTTCTGTCGCCACACCGCCATCTGATACAGCAGCGAGGACAACCGGTTCAGAGAGCGCTGCAACTCCGGATTCACCGGCTCGTGCTCTGCGCCCCTAGCCCTTCTCCCCCGTGACCGCCGGGTAGCTGAGATGGGCGCCGCAGTTCCGGCAGTACATCATGAGCCCTTCGTTCCGCGTTCCGCACGAATGACAGAACTTCGCGGTCGGTCCTCCCGGAGCCCCACCGGGGGCATCGACGGGAGCGCCGGCCGCGGCCACGCCCGTCCAGCCGACGAACGGGGTTGCCGGGGCCCGCCTGCGTCGCCGCCCTTCTCCAAAGAGCCCGATCAGCAACTCGATCGGTCCGAAGATGAGCGCGCCAATGCAGATGAACGGGGCTTCGGGCAAAAGGAGGCTTACGACTCCCGCCAATGTGAAGACAGTTCCGATGATCACATGGCGGACGATCAAGCGCCCCCTCCGCATACGCATGGGTCGAGGAGGGGATGAAGGCTTCCTTCGACTACCGCGCGTACGTCGGATGCTTCGGCTTCGTGCGGCCTTTTCTCTGGACCCACACGGCCATCTGATAGAGGAGGGAGGAGAGCCGGTTCAGGTATCGCAGCAGCTCCGGGTTCACCGGTTCGCGCTTCGATAGGGTGACGACCCGACGCTCCGCCCGTCGCGCGACGGTCCGTGCCCAGTGCAGCCGCACGAGGCCTTCGGATCCCCGGGGCAGGATGAACTCCGTCACCTTGCCGATGTCGAGCGATTCGATGACCGCCTCGAGCCGGGCGACGTGGTCCGGCGTCACGCGAGGCACCTTGGTCCCTTCGGACCCGTGGGCCATCGCGAGTTCCGCGCCGACGGTGAAGAGATCGTCCTGGACCTTGCCGAGGAGTTCGCGGATCCGTTTGTCGCGTTGCGCGAGGAGCGCCAGGCCGATCACCGCGTTCAACTCGTCGACTGCGCCCATCGCCTCGACGCGCGGGTCGTCCTTCGAGACCCGCTCGGGCCCCAGGAGTCCCGTCGTGCCTGCGTCCCCCGTGCGCGTGTAGAGCCTCGCCGTCAGCCCACCTCCCGATGCGCGTCCTTCGGCCGCGGCGGCCTCGGGAACAACCGCGGCTGGAGGATGTGCGCGAGGATCTCGAGCCCGTCCACGAGGCGCGGCCCGGGCCGATTGAAGTAGCTCGAGCCGTCGACCGTCCAAACGCGATCCGATCGCGCGGCCGGGAGGTCCGACCACCATCGCGTCCGACTGACGACCGGCGCATCCTTGCGCGTCCGCTCGAGGTCGAAGCCGCATGGCATGAGCACCGCGATCTCTGGTGATGCCATGACAACCTCCTTTGGCTCGACGCGACGGGACTTCTCTCCCGGACGCCCGAGGACGTCCGCGCCACCCGCGAGGTCGACCATCTCCGGGACCCAGTGGCCGGCGATGAACATCGGTTCGAGCCATTCGAGGCACAGGGTTCGCGGACGATCCTCGGCGGACGCGGCCCGGACCCGCACGCGGGCGATCCGTCCCCGCAGCATCTCGACGACCTCCGTGGCCCGATCTTCGACGCCGCACGTCCGCCCCATCCGTTCGATGTCCGCCAAGACGTCCCCGAGGCGATGCGGGTCCAGCGAGAGGATGTCCGGCTCGCTCGGCAGACGTCGGGCGATGTCCTCGACATCGCCAAGGGTCGGCGCGCAGACCTCGCAGAGGCCTTGTGTCAGGATGACGTCCGGCTGTGCCGCACGCAGCGCCGTCTCGTTGACTTGGTAGAGTGCGCCGCCCGATTCCAGTTTCTCGCCGACCATCCGGCTCGTCTCACTGCTCGACACTCCTTCGGTCGGGAGGAGGGCGCGGCTGACGACTGGCTTGTCGCGGGCCGCCGGCGGATAGTCGCACTCGGGCGAGACGCCCACGAGGTCGTCCCCGAGGCCGAGGGCGTACGCGATTTCCGTGGCGGCGGGGAGGAGGGAGACGATGCGCATTCCCGTCGGACCGCCGGATAGCCGGACGGTCGCTAAAAGGATTGGTCAAGCCCGCCGGAGGATTGAATCCACGGCGGTGGACTGACGGCGTTATCGGAAAAGGGGGAACACGCCGGTCTATCCGGCGTTCCCGTTGTGGCGATGTTCGAAGCGCTTCGTCCCGGTCGTGACGACTCCGTGCTCGATCTGCGTGGCGCCGCCGTTCACGCCCTCGATTGCCTGCGTCGCCAGGGCGACCGCTTCCTCGACACTCAGGTCGGGCCGGTACCCCTTGACGATCGTCTCAAGCGCCTCGTCCGAGGATTGCCCGATCGCGAAGGCCGAGCCCTTGAACGTCGTGCCGCTCGGGTCCACCTGGATCAGCTGGACGCCGAGGTCGTCGACGCCCGCCACGATGATCGACGCGCCGAACGGGCGCACCGCGTACATCGTGAACTCGTGCAGGTACTCCGACAGGTTCCGCGAGAGCGTGCCGACGTCGATCGGCTCGTCGTAGACGAGTCGGTGGCGCTGGGCCGCGACGCGGAGTTGATCGAGGAGCGTCGTCACATCGCCGATGTATCCGCTCCCGGTCGCGCCGATGTGGTCGTCCACGACGAAGACTTTCTCCGCGGGCTCCATCAGGGGCCGGGTCGGCTTCACCTGGCTCGTCAGGACCGCGAAGTCCTTCGTCTTCAGACCGAGCGTCGTCGAGCCGCGGGAAACTGCCTGGAGGGCGTAGTCCACCTGGACGAGCCGACCTTCCTGGTTGTAGAAGAAAGGCATCCGTCCCATTTCCGCCGCCATCTCAGTTCGCCTCCCACGCATGCCCGTTCGGGATCGCGAGCACGTCGACGCCGTTCCCGCTCCCCGGATCGCGTTCCATCGCCGCCCGCACGGCCGCTTCGGCGAGCTTCTTCGTGTCGTCGAGGGACGCCTCCTTGCGGAATCCCTGCTCCAGGACGCCGTACGCGATCGGCGAGCCGCTGCCGGAGGACATGAAGTCCTCCGAGGTGATCGCGCCGCTCATGTCGCTTGTGTACACGTGCCCGCCTTCCCGGTCCACGCCGGCGACGACGAGCTCCACATAGAACGGGTTGTAGCTCTTCATCGACGAGTAGACGATGTTCGAGATCAGCTTCGCACTCTCCTTGACGGACAGCGGGTAGCCTCGACGCAACGCGAGGAGCCGGCGTTCGGCCTTCGCGAGGTTGACGAGGTACTCCGCGTCCGACATCGCACCGGCGATCGCCACCGCGGTCGCGCCGTCGAGGGAGAAGATCTTCTGGACCACCTTGGATCCGACGAAGAACCCCTTCGAGGCGCGCTTATCGGCCGCGAGGACGACGCCGTCCTTGCTTCGTATTCCGACCGTTGTCGTCATGTCGAACCTCGAAGGCATATGTCGGTGGTCGAGTATGTTGACTCGAATCGTGGGCGTTCAGTCACACTCCACACCGATTGTGACGCGAGGAGAGAGCTCGCTTCGCTTAGGGAGGTTCGACTAGGAATGTTCTTGTTCTCATCGCGTCTTGCTCGTCTTTAGTGGAGCCTGAGGCGTCGGAGGGGCCATCCCGGTTGTTCTGGGCCACTC
>DASPZJ010000101.1:0-32573 GCA_035636315.1 Thermoplasmata archaeon | reverse complement strand
ACTCGGGTCCCGATCTCCGAGTAAGGCGCCGCGACCGTTGCGATCGCGATGTATTTTTTCAGGAGCGGGGACCAGCAACCGCTCGTGGCCCAACCGACTTGGCGGTATCCGGAATAGAGGGGGACTTTCTCTCGCCACGGTTCCGATGGAGGCTGAGGCGGGAGCCCCATGTCCCAATAGTACTTCTCGATGGATCCCCAGTCGATCTGGAGCCCTACCGTGCGACGGGACGGTCCGCGCGCTTTCTCATCGAGGAGCGCCTTCCTCCCGATGAACGGCCCCTTGTCCAGCGCCAATGTCCAGTCGAGGCTCAACTCGAAGGGCGAGTACCGCTGCGCGTCGATGATCGCCTTTCGAGAGGGCTCGTATTCGACTTCAGCGAGGATGAGGCCCGCCTCGATCCGGGCGACGTCGAGAGCGAGCATCCCGGCGGGGGTGATGTCATGCCCACTCCCTTTCTCCACGAGCGCATCCCAAAGTCCTTCGGCCTTCTCGCGGTCGACCCATATCTCATAGCCCAGGTCGCCCGTGTAGCCGGTTCGGGAGATCATGACCGGGATCCCCGCGAACTTCGTGTTCACGAACCGGAAGTACCGCAGCTTCTCGACGGCGCCGTCCGCGCCCTCCAAGAGGATGGCCCGGGACGAGGGCCCCTGGAGAGCGAGCGCACCGATTTCTTCCGACACATCCTCGACCTCGACGTCGAGGCCCATCCCGGCATCCTGAAACCATTTGAGGTTCGGCTCTGCGGCGGTCATGCGAAACGATCCGTCGCCGAGATTCCACAGCGTCCCGTCGTCGACGGTCTTCCCGCGCTCGTCGCACCACGGCGTGTAGTAGATCTGTCCCTTCGACAGCTTCGTCGCGTCGCGCGTCACGACCTTGTTCACGAGGTGCAGGGCATCCTTTCCGCTGATCCGATATTTGTACAGGGGTGACACGTCTAAGAGGCCGGCGGAATGGCGGATCGCATAGTACTCCATCTCCGGAACGAGGGAGTACGACGAGGCCGCGAGGTATCCGGCCCACCCGCGCCACTCCCAGCTATCGCACAGCGCCGAGGTCCTAGAATGAAACGGCGATCCGCGTCGCATCGGTCGCGCCTCCGAGCCCGGGACGGACCGGCGACAAACGATTTAACCCCTCTCCCGTTACCTCGCGCACCCCAGCCCGTCCCCTCGCAATCTCGCTGGCGTTGCGCGGACACGGAGGTCGTCGGGTGGCGCAGCAGTTCGATGCAATCGTGATTGGCGGAGGCCACAACGGCCTCGTGACGGCCGCGTATCTCGCGCGAGCCGGCAAGCGGGTGCTCGTGCTCGAGCGCCGCTACATCCTCGGCGGAGCCGCGGTCACGGAAGAGGTCTACCCCGGGTTCAAGTTCACCGTCTGCTCGTACGTTTGCAGCCTCTTGCGTCCGCAGATCATCCGGGACCTCGACCTGCCCTCCCACGGCTTCGAGGTCATCCCGCAGGAATCGAGCTTCTCGCCCCTGCCCGACGGGCGCTACCTCTTCTACCGGGGCGACGAGGAGGACACCTTCCAAGCGGTCGCGAAATTCTCCCGGCGCGACGCGGAGGCGATGCCGCGGTTCGGACGCGTGATGGCGCGCATGGCAAAGTTCATCGCGCCGACGCTGACGATGACCCCGCCGGACATCGGGTCGCTCCATCCCTCCGAGCTCCGGAAACTCCTCGCGCTGAACAAGCAGGTGAAAGCCCTCACGGAGGACGAATTGTACACGTTCGCGAGGCTCATGACGACGAGCGCGGCCGACTACCTGGACGAGTGGTTCGAGACGGACGTCGTCAAGGCGGGCCTCTGCTCGAGCGGGATCATCGGGACGCTGCTCGGGCCGCGGTCTCCCGGGACGGCTTACGTCCTCATGCACCACTACATGGGCGAGATCGACGGCGCGTACCGCTCCTGGGGCTACGTCCGCGGCGGCATGGGGATGGTAAGCGAGTCGATCGCGCGCGCCGCCCGGAGCTTCGGGGCGGAGATCCGCGTGAACGCGGACGTGCAGCGGATTCTCGTGCGAGACGGACGGGCCGTCGGCGTCGAACTTGCCGGCGGCGAGAAGATCTATGCGAGAGTGATCGCCTCAAGCGCCGACCCCAAGAGGACTTTTCTGAAGTTCCTCGAACGGTCCGACCTGCCGCCCGAGTTCGTGCGAGGCATCGAGAACTTCAAGATCGAAGGCTCGTCCGGAAAAGTGAACCTCGCGTTGAAAGAGGCTCCGAGCTTCTCGGCCCTCCCCGGGAACGGGGCCCACCTCCAAGGCGCGATCTCGCTCGGCCCCAGCGTGGACTACATCGAGAAGGCGTACGACGATGCGAAGTACGGCAATTACTCGCACCGGCCTTATGTCGACATGTGCGTGCCGTCGACCCTCGACCCGACTCTGACGCCTCCGGGCAAGCACATCATGTCCTGTTTCATCCAGTACGCGCCATACACACTCCGAAACGGAAACTGGGCGGACCGCCGCGATGAATTCGGGGAGACGGTCCTCGACACGATCGAGGAGTACGTCCCCAATATCCGGAAGATCATCCTGCACCGGCAGGTCCTGAGCCCGTGGGACCTCGAGCAAGTCATCGGACTCACGGGAGGCAACATCTTCCACGGCGAACTCACGCCGAACCAGCTGCTATTCCTTCGGCCGACCGCCGGTTGGTCGCAGTATCGTTGTCCCATCAAGGGGCTGTACCTGTGCGGGTCCGGGGCCCATCCAGGCGGGGGCGTGATGGGAGCGCCCGGCTACAACGCCGCTCGGGAGATCCTCCGAGACTGGATGTTCCTCAAGGTGTGAGGATGGTTGCAACCTTCGATGTCGTCGTCGTGGGCGGAGGGCACAACGGCCTCATCGCCGCCGCGTACCTCGCTCGCGGCGGACTCCGGGTCCTCGTGCTCGAACGTCGCGGGGTCGTCGGAGGCCCGCTCACGACCGACGAAATCGCTCCGGGATTCCGCTGCTCGACCGGTGCCGCGGTGTGCGGTCGGCTCCGGCCGGAAGTCGTCGAGGACCTGAATCTCGCCGGCCGCGGCGTCCGATTCCTCCCCCCGGATCCGGAGGTCGTCGCCCTCGGGAACGGCGCTGCATTGCGAATCTGGCGGGATGTGCGGAAGACGCAGTCCGAACTCGCGGCCGTCTCGCCGAAGGACTCCGAAGCGTATCCGCGGTTCGTCGGATTCCTGCGCCAATTCGCGGCGGCCCTCAATCCGATCTTCGCGATGGCGCCGCCGAACCTCGCGGGGCCGTCCCTCGCGGAGCAGGCGAACCTCGTCCGACGAGCGCTCCGGCTGCGACGACTCGGCAAGGACACGTTGCAGCAGATGCTGCGGCTGCCGCCCATGCCGCTCCGGGACGCGCTGGACGAGTGGTTCGAGTCCGAGCTGCTGAAGGCGAGCCTCGCGGTCGACGGGTTGCTCGGCACGTTCGAAGGACCGTGGTCCCCCGGGACGGCATTCGGGCTCATCCACCACTTTCTCCCCGATGGCGGCGGCGCGGGGGCGTTCGTCCGCGGGGGCATGGGTAACCTCGCCGCGGCCCTCGGGGGCGCGGCGCGCGACGCAGGCGCGACGATCCGGACGGATTCGGAGGTCCGCCGGATCCTCTGTGCAGGCGGCCGTGTGAAGGGCGTGGAACTCACGTCGGGTGAGCTGATCGACGCGAAGGTCGTCGCCTCCAACGCGGATCCGAAGCGGACGTTCCTGCGCCTCGTCGAATCGGAGGAGCTGAGCCCGGAGTTCCTCATGCGGGTGCGAAACTTCGAGATGAATGGCGTCCTGGCGACGGTGATGTTCGCCCTCGACGGCGCGCCGACCCTCGCGGCATCCCCCGATGGACTGCCGGCCCATTTCCGCGTCTGTCCTTCGATGGAATACATCGAGCGGGCGTACGACGACGCGAAGTACGGGAAGGTTTCGGGCGAGCCGTTCCTCGACGTGTTCGTGCCGACGGTCGTCGACGCGGACCTCGCTCCATCCGGGAAGCACGTCATGTCCGTCGCGGTCCAGTACGCCCCCTACGAATTGCGTCAGGGGACCTGGGACAAGGAGGGCGAGAAACTGGCCGACCGGATCGAGGCGCTGCTCGACGACTACATGCCGGGCTTCGAACGGCGGCTCGTGGGACGGCAGGTGCTGACGCCGGCGGACCTCGAGAGTCGGTTCGGTCTGACGGAGGGCCACATCTACCACGGGGAGATGACCCTCGATCAGTCGTTCGTCCTCCGCCCCGTCCCCGGATGGTCGCGATACCGGACGCCCGTCGAGGGACTCTACCTCTGCGGCTCGGGCGCCCATCCCGGAGGCGGGATCACCGGATCCCCGGGGCTCAATGCGTCGCGGGAGATCCTGAAGGATTGGGCCGGCCTGGCGAGAGCCGCTTGACGGGTGCGCGGCGTGCACCGGGCAATCCTTGAAATGCCGCGGACGATTCCCCGGTGTCACCATGGCCGATTTGCTCGAACCCGGCACGGAAGCCCCGGACTTCGAAGGGGTGACCCAGGATGGCCGGTCGATCCGCCTGCGCGATTTCGATGGCAGGGCCGTCGTCCTGTACTTCTATCCGGAGGACGACACGCCCGGTTGTACGCGGGAGGCGTGCGCGTTCCGCGATGATCTCGGCGCCTTCAAGGACGTCGGCGCGGAGGTGCTCGGGGTGAGCGTCCAGGACGCGACATCGCACCACGCGTTCCGGGAGAAGTACGGACTGACCTTTGATCTCGTGGCGGATCCGGACAAGCAAATCGCCCGGACGTACAACGCGCTGAGCCTCTTCGGCGTCGCGAAGCGCGTCACGTACGTCATTGGGCCTGACCGAACGATCCTTGCGGCGTACCGCCGTGTCGACCCTGGGTCGCATAGCAAGGAAGCCCTCCGAATCCTTTCCGCGACGAAGGGGGCCCGATGACCATGGCAAAGGCGAGACTCCCGGACGTCGAGATTCCGAAAGACATCCGGCTGCGGTACGATCGGTTCCTCGATCACTTCAAGGGCTTCGAGGATCTGCCGGCCGTCCGAGCGATTTTCGGTGCGAAGACGAAGACGGCCCTCCGAAGCCTGCGGGTGGAGTTCTTCTCCTCCAAGTGGGGGTACATGGGCGTGAGCGACGAGGATGGGCATCTCGTCGTCTCGACGCATTACCTCCGGACGGGCAAACGGCGGGACATCTATCTGGATGTGGTCCACGAGCTCGTCCACGTCCGACAGTTCCGGGAGGGCAAGGAGCTGTTCCCGGAGGGCTTCGAGTACCCCAGCGCGCCCACCGAGATCGAAGCCTACCGAACGTGCGTGGCCGAAGGCCGCCGGCTCGGCATGGACGACGCAGAGCTGTTCGAGTACCTGAAGGTCGAATGGATGGACGAGAAGGATGTGCGCAAGCTCGCCCGCAACGTTGGTGTCCGGCCGCCGCCGAGGCGCCCCCACCGGTCGGCCCGCAGGCGTGCATCGAGCTAGCGTAGAGCGACCGCGGATCACTCGAACGACGTAAGCCTCGGCTGGCTCGTCTTCGGACGCTCCAGCTTCGTCACCCGCACGCCGACGAGCCGAACCCGATGCGCCTTGTCCGCGAACTCGGAAAGAAGCTCCCCGCAGACCGCCGCCAAGACGTCCTCGTCGAGGACGTTCGAAGGAAGGGTCCGTTCACGGAGGTGGGTCTGGAAGCCCTCCAACCGGATCTTGATTCCGATCGTCCGGAACGTCGCGCCCTGGGCCTTCGCCCTCAGGAAGACATTGTGCGCGACGTCGCGCAACGTCGTTTCGACCTGGCTCCAGTCCGCGACATCTCGCTCAAACGTACGTTCGACGCTGATCGACTTCGGGTCCGGCCTCTCTTCGACGGGAAGCTGTTCGAGGCCTCGCGCGATTCCCCACAGCCACACGGCGTTCTTCCCAAGGAGCTTCTTGAGATCCGCACCCTTGAACCGGGCCAGCTCGCCGATCGTCCGTACGCCGACGCGTTCGAGTACCTCGGCAGTCTTCGTGCCGACCCCGCTAATCTTCGTGACCGGAAGCGGATCGAGGAATACGGTCACCTCCTCGGGGCGTACGACCTTCAGCCCGTCGGGCTTCGCCAAGTCGGACGCGATCTTCGCGACCGACTTGTTCGGCGCGACGCCGATCGTGCACGCAAGCCCTTCCCGTTCGCGGACGGCCGCCTTGACTCCAAGCGCGTAGACCGCAGCATCGTCGAAACCGTGCACTTTCGTGCTGACATCCAGGAACGCCTCGTCGATGCTCACATGCTCGAGGATATCCGCGAAGGATCGCAGGACGTTGATGACGCTCTCCGAGACGGAGCCGTACAGATCGTAGTTCGGGCGGAGGTAGATGGCGTCCGGCGCCTTGCGCCATGCAAGTCCGATCGGCATCCCGCTACGGATCCCGATCTCCCGGGCCTCGTAGCTACAGGCCATGACGACGCCGCGCCCCTTCCCTCCTTTCGGGTCCGCGCCAACGATGACTCGCTTGCCGATCAAGGAAGGATTCTCCCGCCGCTCCACGCTCACGTAGAACGCGTCCATGTCGACGTGGAAAATCACGCGAGGCACGCCGCCCTATCCGCCGGTCGGGCTAAAGACCTAGCGAACGGACTAGGTCACTGCACACAGAATTCGTTGCCTTCCGGATCCTGCATGACGATCCAGTACTCCCCCGGATCCTGCCAGACGCGCTGTGTCGTCGCCCCGAGGCCGAGAATCCGTTCGACCTCGGCGTTGATGCGCTCCACCCGCTCCTCGTACGCGACTTTCGGTCCACCGGAAATGTTGAGGTCGAGATGGACGCGGTTCTTCTTCGGCTTCGGCGTGCCCATCTGCTGGAAGTAGATCCGGGGTCCGAGCTTTTCCGGATCGACGATTGCGCTTGCGGTGTTCCACTCCGTTTCCGGTACTCCCCTCGCTTTGAGGAACTCGGGCCAGGAAGCGTAGCCAGCCGGCGGGTCCTGCTCCCTGTAGTGAAGGGCCGTTGCCCAGAACTTCGCAAGCCGATCCGGATCCGCGCAATCGAAGACGATCTGAACGGACGTTCCCATGAAAACCTCCCCGTCACGATGACGAGCGCACAGAAACCTTTGTACGTTGCGGTGATCAGCCAAAGTCCCCGAGGCTCTTCTGCCCGGCGGGCGACCCCGCCGCGGTCGGGAACTCATATTCCAGGAGTCCCGCGAGACGACGGAACTCGTTGACGCTGCCCGGCCCGAAGCCCGCGTAATGGTTGTTGAAGAAGACGAGGGCTCCCTTCACCGAATCCGAGGCGCCATCGAGCTCTTTGTACCAGGCGCGCATCTCCGTCGACTTGTCCTTCTGGACCTCCTTGAATTCCGTGATCTCGCGGTCCCCGACCATCCGCAGGTACACCTGGTCGGACGTCACTTCGCTCGGGGTGCGCAGGTACTGGTTCTCCGACCATACCATCGCCACGTTCCGATCCCGCAGCAGCTTGTACACATCGTCTCGAAACCACGACTTGTGGCGGAACTCGATCGCGTGAGGGTACTTCTCGACCTCGAGCGCCTGGATGAAGGCCTGCATCAGCGTCCAGTGGGAATCGAACTTGATCGAAGGCGGCAACTGCGCGACGAGGGGTCCGCACTTCTCTCGGAGCTCCTTGGCGGACGCGTAGAGCCAGCCGAGGTTCTCCGTCACTTCCTTCAACTTCTTCTCGTGGGTGATCCGCTTCGGCATCTTCATCGCAAAGAGAAACCTCGGAGGAGTGGATTTGTACCACCCTTTCGTCATCGCCGGCCCCGGATTGCGGTAGAAGGACGAATCCACTTCGACGCAGTCGAACACGCTCCCGTAGAGTTTGAGGTAGTCGGACTTCGGCGTGCCGGGGGGGTAGAACCCGCCGAGCCAGTCGTCGTACCCCCAGCCGCTGCAGCCCACGCGGAGCTTGTCCTTGAGCGCCATCTTGACCGTCCGGACCGAGGTACCCAAATAAAGCCCGCTTGGCTAAAGGCCTTGGTTCGTGCCGCGGGGGCCTTCGAGGCCCCGGTGCTATCGCAATACGAAATCAACCCCGATATCCTCGCCGCGCGGCTTATGGACCTCAAGGGTCGTGGTCCGAAGTCCCGATGGACATCCTCCTCAGCCTTTTGATCCTGCTCGTCGGCGCGCGCCTCTCCGGCGAGCTGGCCGCACGGATGAAGGCCCCGGCTCTCGTCGGCGAGATCCTCGCGGGCATCGTCCTCGGACCTTCCGTCTTCGGGGTCGTCATCCCCGATGCGGCAATCCAGGAGCTCGCGAATCTCGGGATCTTCTTCATCGTCTACCTCGCGGCGCTGGAGCTGACTCTTGCGGACGTCCGACGCTCGATCCGGGACAGCGCGATCTTCATCGCGATCGGCGCGTTCACGATCCCCGCGTTGGCGGGCACGGCGCTCGGCGGCGCGATCGGGCTCGCGCCTGGCTCCGCGATGTTCCTGGGGATCGCGCTCGCCTTCACCGCATTGCCCGTCATGGCTCGGATCCTCTCCGACTTGGACCTGTTGCACACGCCCCTCGGACGCAGCCTGCTGTCGGCAGGGTTGCTCTGCGACGTGGCGGGACTCGCCTCGGTGGGCCTGCTCGTGAGCCTGAACGGCCCGCTCGGCGTGGACGTATGGGCCGCCGTGGTCCTCCTACTGAAGTTCGGCGTGTTCTTCGCGGCGATGATGAGCGTGGACCTGATCTTCCGATACCGCCACGGGGCACTCGGCGCGTGGATCCTCCGCGCCTCCCGGCACCTCCTCACGAAGGAGTCCGGCTTCGCCCTTCCGTTCCTCGTCGCCTTAGGTTTCGCGTTCTTGGCGGACTTCCTTGGGCTGCACTTCGTCGTCGGGGCCTTCTTTGGGACCCTCCTGGTCTCGGAGCACGTCATCGCCGATCGCGACGTGAAGGCGGTCCGGTCCGCCACCTCCGCGGTCACGCTCGGGATCTTCGGCCCCGTGTTCTTCGCCTTCATCGGCCTGACCTTCCAGGTGGGAAGCCTCGGCAACGTCGTCCTCGTCGGCGCGGTTCTCGGGGTCGCGGCCGCGAGCAAGTTCGTCGGAGGATACGTCGGGGCCGCCTGGTCTCACATGCCGCGCCGCGATTGCGTGGCGGTGGGAATCGGCATGAACGGCCGTGGGGCGATGGAGCTCGTCGTCGCCACGCTCGGCCTCGAGCTGGGCCTCATCGATGGAACGTTGTTTTCAATCCTGGTCCTGACCGGGGTGGTCACAACCTTGATGACACCGTTTGGACTCCGATTCATCTTGAGTCGGACGAAGGCGAAGGCCGAAGGCGCTCTCCCGGTTGGAGCGGAAGGAGGACCGGGACGGCTCAACGGAGGCACCTAGTTGAAACGACTGGCGCTCGTCGGATTGGCGCTGACGCTAGCCGGCCTCGGCCTCGCGGTGGGATTCTGGCCGTTGCTCTCCGTGAGCGGCGCAGACCTCCTTGCGTCGCGGAATGTCAATCCGCCCTCGTACTACGGGTACTCTCCCGGCGCGAGAATCACGATCCACGAGCGGGTGCTGGCCGTGAGCGTCTTCAATTTCTTCGGAAGCCAGGTCACCTCGCTCGAACTCGACGATAGCAGCGCCCAGCAGACCACCCTCGTGTACGTCCAAGGGGACGCCTCCGGCGTCGTCAAGGCCGGCGACGTCATCTTCGCCTCCGCGGTCTTGCGCTTCGTCCCCAGCGGCAACTTCTACTACTGGGAGATCGCGACACCGGGCGACGTCCATCCATCGTGGCCGGTCGATGCGGTATTCTACGCGACCATGGCCGTGGGCGTCACGGTCCTGGCGTATGCGGCGCTCCGCAGGCCGTGAGTCCACCGGAAGGCTGAAATCGAGTCCGGGGCATCGGCACGACGGTGTCCGAACTCGGCGAACGGGGCGCTCATCGGATCGAATGGGCCCGCGACCACATGCCCGTGCTCGCGGCGATTCGGGAGGAGCTGAAACGAAAGAAGACGCTCCGGGGCCTCCGCATCGGAATGGCCCTGCACGTCGAGGCGAAGACCGGCGTCCTGGCGCTCTCGTTGCGGGAGGCCGGCGCGAGCGTCCGGCTCGCGTCGTGCAATCCGCTGTCCACCGACGATAGCGTCGCGACGGCTCTTGCGGAGACCCACGGCCTCGAGGTGTACGCACGCAAGTGGCAGTCCAACGAGGAATACTACGAGAACCTGCACAAAGTCCTCGATCTGAAGCCGGAACTCGTGATCGACGACGGCGCGGACCTCGTCTTCCTCCTGCACACGAAGAGGACGGAGCTGCTGCCCGGCGTCCGAGGGGGGAACGAGGAGACGACGACGGGCGTCATTCGCCTCCGCGCCATGGAGCGCGACGGCGCGCTGCGGTTCCCGATCATCGACGTGAACGACGCCCAGATGAAGCATCTGTTCGACAACCGCTACGGGACCGGCCAGAGCACGATCGACGGCCTGATGACCGCGACGAATCTCGTCATCGCCGGTAAGACCTTCGTCGTCGCGGGGTACGGGTGGACGGGCCGCGGGATCGCGATGCGGGCCAAAGGTCTGGGCGCTCGCATCGTCGTGACGGAGGTAGATCCGGTCAAGGCGCTCGAGGCCTCGATGGACGGGTTCGACGTCCTGCCGATGCGGGCCGCCGTCAAGGTGGCGGACTTCATCGTCTCCGCGACCGGATGCAAGGACATCATCACTGCAGCGCACTTCCCCGGGCTCAAGGACCAAGTCGTCCTCGCGAACGCCGGCCACTTCGACAACGAGATCTCAAAGGCCGACCTCGAGCGTCACTCGAAGGGGAAGCGTCGCGTCCGCGAATTCGTCGACGAATACACGCTGCCGGGCGGGAAGCGGGTCTACCTCCTGGCCGAAGGCAGGCTCGTGAACATCGCGGCCGGGCAGGGCCATCCCGTCGAGATCATGGACATGAGCTTCGCCATCCAAGCGGGCGCCGCGGGCTATCTCGCGGAACACGCCAGGAGCCTGAAACCACGGGTGTACGCGGTCCCATCGGACCTCGACCTCAAGGTCGCTCGACTCAAACTCCGCACGTCGGGAATCCGAATTGATCGGCTCACGAAAGAGCAACGCGCATACCTCGATTCGTGGCGCGAAGGGACCTGATGTACCATCGCGCGGAAGGCAGGGATGCGAATTGCCGGCGAAACGAGCGGTCCTGACCGACTTCGACGGCACGATCACCCGGACCGACGTCGCTGAGGCGATCTTGGACGAATTCGCGCCGCCGGGGTGGTGGGAAATCGAGGAGCTCCACCGCGCGCGAGCAATCGGCACGCGGGAAGCGATGGCGCGGCAGTTCGCGTTGCTCCACGCGAAACAGGACGACCTCGTAGGGTTCATCGACTCGCACGTCGCGATAGATGAGACTTTCCTCGATTTCGTTCGTTTCTGCGAGTCCGGCGGAATCCTCCTTGAAATCGTGAGCGAAGGCCTTGACTTCTACGTGCGCCATCTCCTGGGCAAGTGGGACATCCGTGTCCCCGTTCGCACCAACCGGGCGATCTTCGAGGGCGGGATCGTGCGGATCGAGTACCCGTGGGCCGATGCGACTTGCACGCTCTGCGGGACCTGCAAACTCCTTCGTCTCTTCGAACTGCGAACCGAAGGGTACCGGACGGCCTATGTCGGAGATGGGCATTCGGACCTGTGTCCCGCCCTGGAAGCGGACATCGTCTTCGCGAAGGAGGAGTTGGCCCGCCTGTGCGACGAAGAGGAAATCCCCTATACCCACTTCGAACGATTCGCCGACGTGCAACGGGGCTTGGCGGGATTCACATGAAGAGCTTTCTGGGCGCGTTCGGCCACGTCGCCTTGGATCACATCGTCCGCGTGCGCCGCCTGCCCCGACCGAATACGTCGATTGAAGTCCTGGGTCGGAGCCGATATTTCGGGGGTACCGCTGGGAATCTGGCGCGGTCGGCCGCACGGCTCGGCGTCAAGACGAGCCTCGCCTCCTTCGTCGGAGCCGATTTTCCTCCGGACTACCGCGCTGCGCTCGTCGCGGACGGCGTCGACCTCACGGACCTCCGCGCGATCCCCGGGGCGAGGACACCGACGGCCTGGATCTTCTCGGATCCCAGGGGAAACCAGATGGCGATTATCGATCAGGGGCCCATGAGAGAGGCCGCACGACTCCCCGTACTCCGGCACTCCGTTAAAGACGTCGACCTGGTGCATCTGGGCACAGGCCGCCCGCTGTACTACCTGCGAATCGCGAAACTCGCGGAGGACCTCGGCCGCACGATCGCGTTCGACCCGTCCCAGGAGATCCACTACGTGTACACGGCCCATCTATTCCGCGAACTCATCCGCCGCTCCGCCTATTTCTTCGGAAACGAAGCGGAGATCGCGCGTGCCAGGAGATTCGTCCGCGTCACCTCGACGGCCGGCTTGGTGAGGTTCGCTCCTGTCGTCGTCGTGACGATGGGCGCGCGAGGGAGCACCGTGTACACGCGCGAAGGACGAATCCGAATTCCACGGGTTCCGCCAACCCGAGTCGTCGACGTGACCGGGGCGGGCGATGCGTACCGGGCGGGATTCTACGCGGGACTTTCGCGAGGATACGACGTGCGGCGCTGCGGGATCCTCGGCTCCGCGGTCGCGAGCTGTGTCGTCGAGTCGACGGGGACTCAGACGAACTTGCCCACGTGGACGAAGGCGCTGGGTCGGGCGCGGAGACACACGTCATTCTAATGGAGAGACAAGAGGACGCAAATCCGCCGCTAAGGTACGAAAGGGTTATATTGCGTCAGTAGGTTCCGGGCGAGGTGACCAGGGATGGCCATCGGGTTCGTGCTCATTAGCACCGCTCCCGCTAAGGAGCACGAGGTGTATAACGAGCTCCTCAAGGTCAAGGAAATCGTGGAACTCCATCCCTTGTTCGGGGAGTACGATCTGATTGCGAAGATCGAAGCGGAGGACTTCAATGTCCTCGGTCAGGTCGTCGTCGACAAAATCCGATCCATCGCGGGAGTCATCGACACGAAAACTTTGACGGGAATCAAGTTCTGAGGGAGCCATATGAGCGCTTTTGCCGCGTTTGAAGCTTGGACATTCGTGACCATCCTCCTCTTGACGTTCAGCCTCTTCCTCGTAATCACGGGCGCCTTCACGGCGTATTTCGGAAGCGGCAAGAGCCGGAAGATCGGCGTGGGCCTTCTTGTGGGTGGTCTGATCGTCGGGATCTTGTGGGCGTGGTATACGGGACCGTACAGCGCGGGCGTGGATCTCGTCGGAATCATCGTCCAGTCGATCGGCGTGATCCTCGCAGCCATCATCGGCGCCGCCGCGGCGATCGGCCTCTTCCTGCTCGCGATCATGAAGAGCTGAAGCAAAGACGGCGTCCTGCGAGCGCTTCGCGCCCTTAGTGGGAAGCCTTTATTTCCCGAGCCCTCTTTGTCCTACTCGATGGCCGTCGAGGTCCTCGTCGTTTTGGGTTCCAAGACCGACGCCGAGGTCGGAAGAAAGGCAGGCTCGATGCTCGACGAATTCGGTGTCGCGTACGAAATCGTCGTCGCCTCCGCGCACCGGACTCCGGACCTGCTGCGCGACCTGATCCGGAACACGACGGCCAAGGTGTTCATCGCGGTGGCGGGACTCTCGGCGGCCCTACCGGGCACGATCGCGTCCCACACGACGAAACCGGTCATCGGTGTGCCGGTTAGCGGCAAGCTGAACCTCGACGCGGTCCTCAGCGTGTCCCAGATGCCTCCGGGGGTGCCCGTCGCCGCGGTCGGCTTGGATCGGGGGGAGAACGCGGCGATCCTCGCGGTCGAGATCCTCGCCGTGAAGGACGAGCGGCTCGCCGAGAAGCTCCGGGACCACCGCGAGGCGTTGAAGAAATGGGTGCTCGAGGACTCGCGGACGCTGGGAGAATGAAGTTCGACGCAGAGGCGTTCATCCGCGAGCAAGTGGAACTCATCCGGAACGCCGTGCCGGACCGAGCGATCAGCGCATGCTCCGGAGGCGTCGACAGCACCACGGCCGCCGTCCTGGCTGGCCGGGCGCTGGAAGATCGGCTCCTCGCCGTGTACGTGGACACGGGTCTCATGCGCAAGGACGAGACCGAAGACGTCGAACGCACGCTCCAGGCCCTCGGAGTGAATCACCGGATCCTCCGTGCCGCCGACGAATACTTCGCGGGGCTCCGTGGCGTGAGCGATCCCGAGAAGAAGCGGATGATCATCGGTCGGAAGTTCATCGAGCTGTTCGAGCGGGAGGCGAAGACGTTCGGCGCGGAGCATCTCGTCCAAGGGACGATCGCTCCCGACTGGATCGAGAGCGGCGGGCAGCTGCGGGACCGGATCAAGACGCATCACAACGTCGCGGGTCTGCCGGCCGACATGAAGCTCAAGCTCGTCGAGCCGTTGCGGGACCTGTACAAGGACGAGGTCCGGGCGGTCGCTCGCGCCCTCGGGGTTCGCGTCGCCGAACGTCAGCCGTTTCCGGGACCCGCCCTCGCCGTGCGAGTCGTCGGCGAAGTTACGCCGGAGCGGGTGGCGCTCGTCCGAGAGGCCTCGGCGATCGTGGAGGACGAAATCCAGGCGGCCGCGTCACGGGGGCTCATGCCGCTGCCCTGGCAGTACTTCGCCGTCCTCGTGCCGGTGCAGACCGTCGGCGTCCATGGCGACCTTCGCGTCTACGGACACACGGTCGCGGTGCGAGCGGTCGAATCGATCGATGGCATGAGCGCGACGTACTCGAAGATCCCGCACGACGTGCTCGACCGAATCTCGACCCGCATCACGAACGAGGTCCAGGGAGTCAACCGGGTCGTGTATGACATCTCGAACAAGCCCCCGGCCACAATCGAATGGGAATAGGGCTGCGATCGATGGAAACCTTTTTCTCGCCGCATCCTTTCGGTATCCCATGCGCGTCTTCGTCGTCGACAACGGAGGTCAGTGGACCCACCGCGAATGGCGGGTCCTGAAGTACCTCGGGGTCGAGACGAAAATCGTCCCGAATGACACACCCGTCGGCGGCCTCCAGGATCTCGACGGGCTCGTCCTTTCCGGAGGCGCGCCGCGCGTCGGCGTCGATCCTTCCAAGATGGGGCGCAACGGGGAGTATCTCGACGCGTTCGATGGGCCGATCCTGGGCATCTGCGCGGGACACCAGTTCATGGCAAAGCACTTCGGCGGCGAGGCGGCTCCGGCCAAGGTGCCGGAGTTCGGGAAGTCCCTCCTGAACGTCCGCGAGCCCGACGTGCTCTTCGAAGGCCTCCCGGATCGCTTCGAGGTGTGGGAGTCCCACAACGACGAGGTGACGGTCTTGCCACCGGGGTTCGTCGGACTCGCGAGCTCTCCCAACTGCTCCGTTCAGGCGATGCGACATGGGTCCGAGCCCATATTCGGCCTTCAGTTCCACCCGGAAGTGGAGCACACGCAGTTCGGCGGGGAGATTTTCCGGAACTTCCTGAAGGTGTGTGAGAATCCCCGCTGAGAGCGGGACCGCGCGGGCTTTATCCCCGCGTGCTGTGAGCGCCGGTGCGATGAACCTCCCGGATCGACCGCGCTTTCTCAAGGAGGCGCTGAAGACTCGCCACGAGGAGCCTTTCGAAAAGGCGCTCGGTCGTGCGGTGCGTCACCTGGGCGGCGACTACGCCCGGTACGTCGCGATCATCGCTGAGGTTCGCGAATACGGCCGCGTGCACGGGACCGATCTCCGAGATGCGGCTCGCGCGCTTGCCATTCAGCCGTAGACCTTCGGGTTCACGCAGAACTCCGGACGCTTGCCTTCCAAGGCCTTGAGCACCTGGTCCGCGATGATCGCTCCCGCCCGCGCCTGCGCCTCTTCCGTTGACGCGCCGAGATGCGGCGAGAAGACGACGTGCGGAGCGGCGAGGAGCGGGCTTTCGCTCGGGGGCTCCTTCTCGAAGACGTCGATCGCGGCCCCGGCGATCGTCCCGGACCGGAGCGCGTCGGCGAGGGGGCCTTCCTGGACGATCTCGCCCCGGGCACAGTTCACCAGGACCGCCGTTCGCTTCATGAGCGCGAGCTCCTCTCGCCCCACGAGGCCTTTCGTCTCGGGCGTCAACGCCGCATGGACGCTCACGAAATCGGCGTCGCGGAACAAGGACTCTTTGTCGACGAGCCGGATGCCCAAGCTGTCCGCGGTCGGCAGGGAGAGATACGGATCGAACGCGATGACCTCCATCCCGAAGGCGCGCGCTCGCTTCGCGACCTCTCCCCCGATCCGTCCTGACCCGAGGAGGCCCAGCACCTTGCTGGACAGCTCGCGGCCTTCGAGTCCTTTCTTCTCCCATCGCCCCTCCTTCACGGATCGGTCCGCCATCGGAAGGTGCCGCGCGAGGGAAATCATGTGCCCGATCGCGAGTTCGGCGACGCTCACCGTGCTCGCGGTCGGTGCGTTGACGACGACGATCTTGCGCGCCGTCGCGGTTTCGACGTCGATGTTGTCCACGCCAACGCCAGCGCGACCGACCACTTTCAGATTCGAACCGCGGCCGAGGACCTCCTTCGTGACCTTCGTGCGACCCCGGACGATCAGCGCGTGGAACGACGGGATCGCAGTGAGCAACCGGGCGGCGTCCACCTCCTGCACGTGGACGTCGTGAACCTTGCGGAGGAACGCCAACGCCTCGGCATCGAGCCCATCGGCGACGAGGATATTCATGCGACCGGCCGAACGACGCATCGCAATAAATAGCCGTCAGGCCAGGAGGGAGAAGAGAGTCAGGGCAAGGAGAGCGACGAACAGCACGACCCCTACGAGCAGCATCATTCGAGTCATCCTCGGGTCCGACCCGAAGACGATCGGGAACGGCCCTAGGAAAACGACGCCACCCCATCGGCGGGTCGGAGCGGGGCCGGTCGTGTCCGTGGCGGGAGCCGATCCCTCCGAGGCCGCGACTCCGATCGGTCGCCCGGGCCAGAACGTGAACGTCGCCAAGAATCCCAAGAACGTGAACAGGATGCCCGCCAGGATAAGGGGGCCGTTCCCGGTCACCGCCGGGAAGACGAGGACCAGGAACGCTGTCGCCTCCCCTCGGGCCACGGCAACACCGATGCATACGAGTCCGGCCACGAGCATCGCCGGTCCGAGGAGCCGAGTCGGCTGCACGAAGAGTCGATTCACGACAGGTCCTAAAGCCTTGCCGCCGCAACGCGCATCGTCGAGGCGAACGTTCCCAAGGGGACCACATCGAGTGCCCCGGAACGGAATTCCTCGATCGCCTCGGCCGCGGCCTCGGCGGCCTGGATCGTCGAGATGAACGGGATGTTCAGATCGACCGCGAGGCGGCGCATCATGTAGCCGTCTCGCCGAGCCCCCGTCGAATTGGTGGGCGTGTTGATCACGAGCCGGATCTCGCCGCGACGCATCAGTCCGAGGGCGTCGGGCGATTGGTTCTCGCTGATCCGATAGACGGTCGTTGCCTCCACGCCGTGTTCCCGGAGGAACTGGGCCGTGCCGCGGGTCGCGTAGATCTGCAGGCCGAGCCGCACGAACCGCGAAGCGACTCCCAGGATCGCCGGCTTGTCCTCGTCGCGCACGGTCATGTACACCGCCCCGCTCGTCGGAAGGGGATTTCCCGCAGCGACCATCGCCTTGTAGTACGCCCGGCCGAGGGATCGATCGATCCCCATGACCTCTCCCGTGCTCTTCATCTCGGGCCCGAGGATCGCGTCCACGCCCGGGAGGCGCTGGAACGGGAACACGGGCGCCTTGACCGCGACGTGGTCGATCGTCGGCTCGCCCACCAGATGCAGGCTCCGGAGGGAGTGACCGAGCATCACCTTCGTCGCGACCTTCGCCAACGAAATCCCAATCGCCTTCGAGACATACGGGACGGTCCGGCTCGCGCGCGGGTTCGCTTCGAGGACATAGACGGCGGCGTCCTTTACCGCGAGCTGGAGGTTCATGAGCCCGATGACGTCGAGCGCCTTGCAGACCCGTCGCGTGACGGACCGGATGTCCGCGAGGATCGGATCGGGGAGCGTCTGCGCGGGCAAGACACACGCCGCGTCGCCCGAGTGGATGCCCGCTTCCTCGATATGTTCTTGGATTCCCCCGATAAGGACGTCCCGCCCGTCGCCGACGACGTCCACGTCGATCTCCGTTGCGTGCGCGAGGTATCGATCCACGAGGACGGGATGGTCCTTCGAGACGCGCGTCGCGGCCTCCATGAAACGGGCGAGATCATCCTCCGAGTGAACGATCTCCATCCCACGTCCGCCGAGCACATACGACGGCCGGACGAGCACCGGATACCCGATTCGGCCGGCGAGCTGGCGCACCTCCTCGAAGCTGTAGCCCGAGGCCGCATCAGGCTGGAGGATCCGCAGGCGGCGCATCAGGGCCGCGAACTTCCGTCGGTCCTCCGCGAGGTCGATCGAGGCCGGCGGCGTCCCGAGGATCCGCGTGCGGGATTTCCGTCGGGCGAGCGCCTTCGCGAGAGGCACGGCGAGGTTGATCGACGTCTGCCCACCGAACTGGAGGATCACGCCCTCGGGTCTCTCCTCTTCGATGATGTTGAGGACGTCCTCGAGGATCAGCGGCTCGAAGTAGAGGCGGCTGGAGATGTCGAAGTCCGTCGAGACCGTCTCCGGGTTGTTGTTCGCGATGATTGCGCCAACGCCCTCCTCGCGGAGGGCGAAGATGCCTTGGACGCAGCAGTAGTCGAACTCGACGCCCTGGCCAATCCGGATCGGGCCGCCACCCACGATCAGGACCTTTCGGCCCGCGATCCTCCGCGATTCGCCGGTCGGTTCGTACGTCGAGTAGTAGTACGGCGTCTGGGCCTCGAACTCCCCTCCGCACGTGTCGACCATCTTGTACGCGACCCGGGGCCTCGCCCGGCGGACCGTTTCGTCCGTGCCGGTCCCGAACGCGGCGATCCCCTCGTCCGCGAAGCCCAACCGCTTCGCCTCCGCCAGGAGCGCACGCGAACGACGACGGCCTCGGAGCCGGGATTCGAAATCGACGAGCGACCGGATCTTTTCGAGGAAGAACGGGTCCCAGTCCGTCAGGGTCGCGACCTTCTCAAGGGGGATGCCACGCCGGAACGCTTCCGCGATCGCGAAGAGCCGCTGGTCCGTCGGCTCGCGGAGTTCATCGAGCAAGGCGTCGTCCGTCCAAGGCAGCGGCTCCAAGCCCACGCGGTCGATCTCGAGAGATCGCACGGCCTTCAGGAGGGATTCCTCGAACGTCCGTCCGATCGCCATCACCTCCCCGGTGCTCTTCATCGACGTCCCGATGCGGCGGTCGACGGTCGGGAACTTGTCGAACGGCCACCGCGGGATCTTCGTGACGACGTAGTCGAGGGTCGGCTCAAAAGAGGCGAGCGTCTTGCCCGTCACCGGGTTGGGGATCTCGTCGAGGCGGAGCCCGATCGCGATCTTCGCGGCGATGCGCGCGATCGGGTAGCCCGTCGCCTTGGAGGCGAGGGCGGAGGACCGAGAGACGCGAGGGTTCACCTCGATCACCCGATACTCCCCCGTCTTCGGATGGACGGCGAACTGGATGTTGCATCCTCCCTCGACCCCGAGTGCGCGGATGATCCGCAGGGCCGCGGACCGGAGGGTCTGGTGGTCGACGTCGCTCAGGGTCTGCGCCGGCGCGACGACGATCGATTCTCCGGTATGGATCCCCATCGGATCGAGGTTCTCCATGCTGCAAATCGTGATGCAGTTGTCCGCGCCGTCCCGCATCACCTCGTACTCGAACTCCTTCCATCCGAGGACGGACTCCTCGACGAGAACCTGCTTGATCCGCGAATAGGCGATGCCCAAACCAACGATCGACTCCAGTTCCTGCGGTGTGTGTGCGACGCCGCTCCCGCTGCCGCCGAGGGTGTAGGCCGCCCGCACGATGACGGGGTACCCGATGTCCTCCGCGAACGCCCGCGCCGATTCGACGTCGGAGGCCCCGCGACTCCGAGGGATCGGCTCGCCAATCGACCGCATCAGGGCGGCGAATCGCTCGCGGTCCTCCCCGGCCGTGATCGCCTCCAGCCTCGTGCCGAGCAGCTCGACGCCGTATCGCGCGAGGACGCCGGCCTCCGCGAGTTCGCTGCAGAGGTTCAGGGCGGTCTGGCCGCCCATCCCGCTGAGGATCCCCTGGGGCCGCTCCTTCGCGATGATCTTCTCAAGGAACTCGACGGTCAGGGGCTCGACGTACACCGCGTCCGCCGTGTCCGGATCCGTCTGGATCGTCGCCGGGTTGCTGTTCACGAGGATTACGCGGACTCCTTCCTCGCGGAGGGACCGGCACGCCTGGGATCCGGAGTAGTCGAACTCCGCGGCCTGGCCGATCACGATGGGACCGGAGCCGATGACCATCGCGGTCCGCAGGTCCACCCGCTTGGGCAATCCGGACACCTCCCGCGGTTGTCGCTAGGCCCCCTTGAGCGCCGCGACGAACTCCCGGAAGATGTACGCGTTGTCCCACGGCCCGGGATGGGCCTCCGGATGGTACTGGACGGAGAAGATCGGGAGCCCCCGGTGCGCCATCCCTTCCACGGTGCCGTCGTTCAGGTTCCGATGGGTCACCTCGAACTCGGACGAAGGCAGAGAGTCCGGATCGACCGCGAAACCGTGGTTCTGCGAGGTGATGTAGACGCGTCCCGACTTGAGGTCTTTCACCGGCTGGTTTCCCCCCCGGTGGCCGAACTTCAGTTTGAAGGTCCGAGCGCCGAAGGCGAGGGCGAGGAGCTGGTGACCCAGGCAGATGCCCAGGATCGGGACGCGGCCCACCAATTCCTTCGTCGCGGCGACGGTCGTCGCGAGGATGTCCGGATGCGCGGGATCGCCGGGGCCGTTCGAGAGGATCACGCCGTCCGGCCGGAGGGCGAGGATCTCGTCCGCGGTCGCACTGTACGGGACCCGCACGACGTCGGCGTAGCGCTGGGCTTCCCGGAGGATGTTCCGCTTGACGCCGCAGTCCACGACGACGATCGTGCGTCCGCCGGCACCGGGATAGCGCTGGATCGACGGAGCACTGACCTCCGCGACGAGGTTGCGGGTATCCGGATGGGGCGTGGCGCGCACGGTCCGCGCGACGTTCGCGGTGTCCTCGATCGCTGGGACCAGGGCCGCTTTCATCGTCCCCTGGGAACGGATTCGGATCGTCAGGGCTCGCGTGTCGGCTCCCTCCAGGGCGGGCGTCGCCTGGCCCCGGAGGAACTCGGCGAGCGACATCGCGCTCTTCGGATGGCTCGGGGTCGCGCACGCCTCTTTGACGACAAACCCGGTCGGCTGGATCGTGTCGGATTCCATCGCGCCCGGGTCGACCCCGTAGTTCCCGATCAGCGGGTAGGTCATCATGAGGATCTGGCCGCGGTACGACGGATCCGTGAGGGCTTCAGTGTACCCCGTCATGTTCGTGTTGAAGACGAGTTCCCCGAAGATCGACCGACGTGCGCCGAAAAAGGCCCCTCGAACCGCCGTTCCGTCCTCGAGGACGAGGGCGCCATCCATTCGCTAGACCCCCACCCCATTTTCGATTCGACATATGAGGGTTTGCTTCGCGGGCGACGCGGCGACCGTCACGGCCCTTCCGCGCGCGGGAGATCCAGGTGATCCAACCGCTCCACCATCTTGTCCCAGTGACTGCCTTGCCAGTAGACGCGGCGACACGCGGGACACTTCCAGAATTCGCGATGACGGGAGCGCACGCCTTCCGGCACGAGTCCATCCACCTCCTCGATGGGGACCTGCACCAGGCGTTCGTTGCAGAGCGAGCACCTCGAGAGCGGATCGACGAGACGTAGGGAGAGGCTGGAGGCGACCTCGCGAATCTGCTCCTCGAGGACGTCCGACCGAACCGCAACGGTCCCAGGGACGCGTCCTGCAAGCTCCTTGTCTCTCGTGAGCAGGATGCGGTCCTCCGCGCGGGCTCGCTCAATCAGCGTTCGATCCGGACCCGGTTCCGGATACGCCGTGTCGTACCCCATGAACCGCAACCACCGGGCGAGGCTTCCCAGCATGTGGTCGCAGAGCAGTTTCACCGCACCACCGAGTACTCGAGCAAGACGCCGTCGCCGAGACGCTCCGAACGCTCGAGCGCCAGCCGGATCGATTCCGATAGCGAGGCGGCGCCTTCGCCGCCCGCGAGGGTCGGGGCGGAGCGTCCGCCGAGGACGAGGCTCCCGACGAAGACCTTCAGCTCGTCCACGAGGCCTGACCGTAGGAACGACCAGATCACCGTGCTCCCGCCCTCGACCAGGAGGGTCCGGATCCCTCGGCCGCCGAGTTGGTCCAGGAGGGCAGCGAGGTCCACCTCCTCCTTCCCGCATCGGAGGACGTCCGCGTGGGCGAACGTCCGTTCAGAGGCCTCCGACGTCACGATGAGCGTAGGGGCCCGGCCATCGAGGACGCGGGCGTGCTCCGGTGTGCGGCCGTCCGAATCGAGGACGATTCGCACCGGGCGGCGATCCGTCGCGGTCTCGGCCTTGACGGTGAGCTTCGGGTCGTCCTTGAGGACCGTACCCACGCCGACGAGGATCGCGTCGACCCGACCCCGGAGACCAAGCACCCGTTGCACATCGTCCTCGTTGCTCAGACGAGCCCGTTGGCCGTCACGGAGAGCGATCTTCCCGTCGACGCTCATCGCCGCATTGACGATCACCCGGGGCCGCACGATGGAACCGAAGGAAAGGGCGCATAACAACTTTGCGGGCGCGAGTGGAATCTTCTTCTACGTGGGCCATCTTCCACCGGCAGGTGGTGTGGATGAAAGCCCATCTCGAGCACGCCGAGGGCATGCGATTCCGAGCAATCGCGGACGGTGGTGCGGAGATCCTCTTCGACGCGGGGGATGCAGCGACCCGCCGCGGACCGAGTCCGATGCAGGGTGCGCTCCTCGCGGCGATGGCGTGCACTGCGTCCGACGTCGTGGAAATCCTTCGGAAGGAACGCGTGGCGTTCACATCCCTGGAAATCGATGCGGAAGCCGAGCGGGCGAAGAATCCGCCGCGGGTCTTCACGAAAATCCATCTGCACTACCGGATCCGAGGCGATGGTATCCGAGAATCCGCGGTGAGGCGGGCCATTGACCTCTCGTCCGAGAAATACTGCTCCGTGGGCGTCATGCTGCGGCGGGGCGGTGTCGAGTTTGTCAACACGCACGAAATCCTCCCTCCCGGTTGACGTGTTCTCAGCGGACAGACTCGAGTCGCGCATCTTTAAGTAACCTATTCGGGATGGACCGCGGAACCATGGAAGGCATCCAGATTTACGAACTGAAACGGATGGACCTTCGCGGCGCGACCGTGATCGACGGGTTCCCGAGCGTGGGACTCGTGAGCTCGATCGTGGCGAACTACCTCATCAACGCGCTCAACCTCACGCAGATCGGGATCATGGATTCGATCTACTTCCCGACCGTCGCCCTCGTCCGGGACGGGCAGCCGATGAACCCCGTTCGGATCTACGCGGGACCGAAGGTCGACGACCGAGACCAGGTCGTCGTATTCATCTCCGAATTCCAACCGCCGCCGAACCTGATCAAGGCGATCGCCGCGACGGTCCTCGACTGGGCGCAGGATGCCCGGTGCAACCTGCTCGTGTGCCCGGAGGGCCTGATCGTCGACGCTCGCGAGGAGGACGCGGACCGCTCGGTGGAAGTCTACGGCATCGGCTCGACGGACAAGGCGATGGACATGATCCGGAAGAATGGCATCACGGTCTTCGAGGAGGGTGTGATCACGGGCGTCGCCGGGGTCCTCCTGAACGAGGGCCGGAAGCGCGATTTCGATGTCATCACGCTCCTGAGCGAGGCCCACCCGGACTACCCGGACGCACGGGCGGCCGCGCGGGCGATCGAGGTCATCGACAAGCTGCTCCTCCACACGGAACTCGATGCGCGTCCGCTGTACGAGGAGGCCGAGCGAATCGAGATGCAGCTCAAGAACATCCATCACCAGACCGAGGTCGCAAAGAAACCGAGCGAGCCGCCGCGGCCGAGCATGTACGGCTAGGCACCGGGCTCGACGGACACCTTGTGCAAGGCACCGACCGAAGCGAATTCGATCTTGGACGGTACGAACTGAGGCACGAGCCACGCCATCGTCTCCAGATGGCCGGAGACTTCCCGCACGAGAAAGTGGGACGGTCGATCGGCCCGGGCGAGGTATGGGAAGAGCTGGTCGGCGCCGTGGACGTCGAGGGTGGCCCCTGACTTGATTTCAGCGACGAGAGCGGCCGCCGCCTCCTCCCCCACCCGTTCGGAGCTCTTGCCCCTCTCTGCGAGGGAGCTCGCGCCGAGGACCGTTGGACCCGTTTCGGCCCAGAGGACGAGGGCACCGCCCTGTCCGACGGCCTCGACGCCGCGATACACTCGCTCCTCGATCTTGACATCGGCGACGCCGTGGAGCCGGCGCATCGCGGCGTGCTTCATGCGCTTCGGAATGTCCTCCCCGAGATTCGAGACGTGCGCGATGCCTCGGACCGAGTGGATGTCCGGAGGCGAGGCGAAATCGAACGGAGCCCAGGTGCGCGTCGGCTCGATCACGACCTCGACGGTCCCGCCTCCGCGCGGGTAGTAGCCCCGACGGAGGACTTCGATTTCTACCCGTCCGCCGATCCGCCGCAGGAGCGGGAGAAAGACGCGCGCAAGATAGTCGACCGGGGGAGACCATCGAACGTCGGTCCCGCCGTGGATTCGTAGGCGGACCGTCTCGCGCGCCGCGGCTGCGACGGGGAGACAGGCTTGGAGGACGAGGGTCACGCTCCCCGCCGTGCCGACGTCGAACGTGTGGCGGCCGCCGGTGATCTCGCCGGGCCGAAACGCGATCTCCTTCGACCCCGCCGCAAGCCCGTCGATCTCGCCGTTACAGAGGACCGCCGCCGCTCCGAGGGCGGCGACATGCTGCGCTGCGAGGCCCGGCGTCGGCCGACCCGCACGAATCCGCACAACCCGCACGGGCACCGATTGGGTCGCGCTGAGGGCGACTGCCATCCGGAGGAGCTGGCCACCTCCCTCCCCATGGGCCCCGTCGATTTCCAGCATGAGGCTAGGCCCTCATTCGCCGTCGGACGACCTTGAGCGCCTCCACGAACGCGAACGCCGTGAAGGAGATAAGGAGGGTCTCCAGCCAGTCGCCGGCAGTGAGCGGTTCCGTCTGGAAGACGCCTTGGAGGAAGGGAGTGTAGATGACCATAGCCTGCAAGGCCATCGAGCCAAGGACCGCCACGATGAGCTTCGTGTTCGTGAAGAGCCCAATCTGCCAGATTGTCTGCCTCGGAGAGCGCATCGCGAAGACGAGGAACAGCTCGAAGAAGACGATCGTGGTGAAGGCGACCGTGCGGGCGCGGATGGAGTCAGCCCCGGCGTCGAGCTCGAGCTTGAAGACGCCGAGCGTCCCGACCGTGAGGATCGCCGCGACGACGATGATGAGGAAGAGGATGTCGCGAGAGAGGACTCCTTCCTTGGGATTGCGGGGCCGTCGGTCCATGATGTCGGTCGGGTATGGGTCGACCCCGAGCGCCAGCGCGGGCAGGCCGTCCGTCACGAGGTTGATCCAGAGCAGCTGCACGGGGACGAAGAACGGCAGATACTTCGGGTCGAGGATCGCCACCGTCGCGATGAACATGATGAGCACCTCGCCGGCGTTCGCCGAGAGCAGGAAGGCGACGAACTTGCGGATGTTCTCGTAGATCCCGCGGCCCTCCTCAACCGCGGCGACGATCGACGCGAAGTTGTCGTCGGTGAGGACCATGTCCGCGCTCTCCTTCGCGACATCGGTGCCGGTGATGCCCATGGCGACGCCCAGGTCCGAGCGCTTCAGGGCGGGCGCGTCGTTCACCCCATCGCCCGTCATGGTGACGATATGCCCGGCCTTCTTCCACGCGTCGACGATGCGCATCTTGTGTTCCGGCGAGACACGGGCGTAGACGCGGATCCGATCGACGTCCCGAACGAGTTCCTCCTCGGAAATCTTCTCCAGCTCCTCGCCGGTCAACGCGCGGTCGCCTTCCCCGAGGATCCCCATCTCGCGGGCGACCGCCATCGCGGTGAGCTTGTGGTCCCCGGTGATCATGACGACGCGGATGCCCGCCTTCTTGCACCGGACGACGGCCTCCAACGCGTCGGCGCGGGGCGCGTCCATCATGCCCGCGAGGCCGAGGAACGTGAGTCCCTTCTCGAGCTCTTCCTCGCGCAACGGAGGGAGCTCCTGGGGGAACTCGCGGTACGCGAAGCCGAGCACGCGGAGGGCGCGCGTGGCCATTTCCTGGTTCTGGAACAGGTACTGCTTGCGATCGTACTCGGTGAGAGGTCGGCGGTCTCCGTCCACCAGATGGTGCGTGCATGCAGCGAGGATCCGTTCCGGGGCGCCTTTGACATACAACGTGACCCCGATGCCTTCGAGCCGGCGGTGCCGTTCGCCTTCGGGGACGCCGAGCACCTCCCGGAGGTCGAGCTCCGACAGCGGGGCATGAAGAGTCGACATCTTCTTTCGCTCGGACGTGAACGCGATCTCCGCGACGCGGGGGCTTTCGGATCGCGCCGCCTCGGGATCGATGCCCGCGCGAAGGGCCGTCACCAGGAGCGCGCCTTCCGTCGGGTCGCCCTCGACGACCCAGTGATCCTTCTCCCGTTTCAGGGCGGCGTCGTTGCAGAGCACCGCGCACTCGAGGAGCCGCCGGAGACCGAGTTGATCGTCCCCCCGGACGGCCGCGCCCCCGGCCCGTACTTCTCCCCGGGGATCGAATCCTTCGCCGCGGACCTCGTATTCGCGCGACCCTGCGACGAGGGTTCGGACGTTCATCTCCCCTTTCGTCAGCGTGCCCGTTTTGTCGGAGCAGATGACCGACGCGGCGCCGAGGGCCTCGACCGCCGGGAGCTTTCGGACCAAAGCGTGCCGACGAATCATGCGCTGGAGTCCGATGGCCAGGCTGATCGTCACGATGGCCGGCAGCCCTTCGGGGATCGCGGCGACCGCCAGCCCCACGGCCGTCAGGAAGAGGAGCTCGATGTGGCTCGGATCCGGCTCGCGCAAGATGCCGATCAGGAAGATGAGGCCCGCCGCCGCCAAGACCGCGATTCCGATCTGCCGTCCGAGGCGATCGAGTTGGCGTTGGAGCGGCGTCTCCTCCTTCGCCTCTTGCTGCACGAGGCCGGCGATCTTTCCGAGCTCCGTGCCCATCCCGGTCTCCACGACGACCGCCTTGCCCCGGCCGCCGTCGACCGTGGTCCCCATGAACACCATGTTCCGGCGGTCGCCCAGGAACGCGTCCCGCGGCAGCGGTTCGACCGCCTTGCTGACGGGGAGCGATTCCCCCGTGAGCGAGGCTTCGTTCACCCGCAAGCTCGCGACCTCGAGCAGCCGCGCGTCGGCGGGGACCCGGTCGCCCGCCGCGAGGACGACGATCTCCCCGGGGACGAGCTCCCGGGACGGGATCGAGACGACCTCGCCCTCCCGCAGCACGTGGGCTTTCGGCGCGGCGAGGGTTTTGAGTGCCTCGAGCGAGCGCTCGGCCCGATACTCCTGGACGAAACCGAGGATCGCGTTCATGACGACAATCACGATGATGAGCAACGCGTCGTAGAGGTCGGCCGTCTCATCCTGGGACAGCCCGAGGGCCGCCGATATCAAGGCGGCGGCGATCAGAACGATCACGAGGACGTCGGTGAACTGGCTCAGGAGGATGCGGAGTGGGCTGATCCTCGCGGTCTGGACGAGTTCGTTGGGACCGACCCGCGCGAGCCGCTCGCGGGCCTCACGGCTCGACAGGCCGAGGGGAGATGCAGCCAACCGCTGGAGGACGGCCTCCGCCCGGAGGGCGTGCCAGTCGCCCGCCATCGCGCGCCGAACATTCGGACTCGTAATAAAGCTCTTCTCGGGCAACCCTCCGACCATCGAATCGCTCGGAGTGTCGCCTTGACAGTAGCTATTTGTAGACGGCGCCGCGATGCGCCGCGTCGGGATGGGAACGTCGGTTCTCGGACGACGGACGTCAGCGCGGGCGCTCGCTCCGCCCACGCCTCAGGGGGGATGAGGCCTGGTCGAGACCGCGTCGATCATGTTCGACATCGGGGTCATCGCCACCGTCGGTTTTCTCGGGGCCGCGTTCGCCACGCGAGCCCGGCTCCCCGTGGTCATCGGCTACATCATCGCGGGCATCCTGATCGGGCCGAACATCCACCTCCGAATCTTCGGGTGGTCGTACGACGGCGTCTTGCAGGATAGCGCGTTCCTCCAGAACATCTCCCAGCTCGGGCTCGTTCTCCTGCTGTTCTTCGTCGGGCTCGAGTTCAGCATCACGAAGCTGATGAAGACGAAGGAGGCCGCGGCGATCCTCGCTGTCACGAACCTCGCCGTGAACATGTTCGCGGGCTTCGTGATCGGGGCCTGGCTGGGATGGCCCCTGATCGATACGATCTTCATGGCGGGTGTGATCAGCATGTCGAGCTCCGCGATCACGGCGAAGTCGCTAATCGACCTCAAGCGGCTCGGCAACAGGGAGTCGGAGTTTCTCCTGGGGATGGTCATCCTAGAATCGTTCCTGTCCATGTTCCTCCTGACGATCGTCAATGGGATGATCGTGCCGTCGGAGACGCCGGTAAACGTGCCGGCGCTCTTCGCGGGGGTGGGCATCTTCATCGGGTTCTTCGCCCTACTCGCGGCGGTCGTCGTGCCGCGGACCGCTGCGGTGTTCGAGCGCATCCGGAGCGAGGAGCTTTTCGTCCTGTTTGCCCTCGGCACCGTGTTCCTCGCCGGCGCCTTGGCGGAGGCTTTCCGCATTCCCGCCATCGTGGGCGCGTTCTTCATGGGCATGGTCTTCGCCGACACGCGGATCGCGGGACGGTTGAAGGTGAAGATGGAGTCCATCCGCGACGCGTTCGTCGCCATCTTCTTCCTGAGTTTTGGCATGCTCATCGACCCCGCATCGCTCGGTTCGGTCCTTCCGATGCTGGCCATCGCGGTCCCGCTCATCCTGCTGAATGACCTCTTTCTGACCGCGTCGCTGGCCTACTTCATCGGATTTTCCGGGCGGGCCTCGACCGCCATCGGGACCAGCCTGGTGGCCCGCAACGAGGAAGCGATCCTATACGCGACGGTGGGCGCACGCGCGATTCGAGCGAACGACCAACTGCCGAACGATTATGCCGGTCGGTACCTGACGCCGTTCGCGGGGATCCTCTGCATCGTGATGAGCTCTCTCGCTCCGATCCTCATGACCCAGTCCAACCGGATTGCGGACTTCTTCACGCGGCACCTGCCGAAGTCGATCACGTTCGGTGCGGAACTCGTCAAGAGGACGCTCAAGACGGTCATCATGCCCAATTTCCTTCCGATCTACCGGCGGAAGCGACTGTTCCAGGCATCGATCGTCTTGTACGCCGCGTGGATCATCGACTTGACGGTCACAACCGGGATGGCGCACCTGGCGATGTCGATCTTCACGCCGGTCCTCGTGTTCGCGGTGTGGGCGTCGACCCGACACGCGTTCCGCGATCCGGTGCGGCACACGAACTACGGCGTGGACACCGGGCCGTTCAGCCGATCCGCGATCGAAGCGTTCGTCCTCCGAATCGTGGTCGGGGCGCTCGCCGTCGTCGGGCTGGTCGCCATCGTATGGCAGTACTACTGGCCGTCGACTCTCGTCATCCTGTACACGTACTTCCTCGTCGTCATCTTCAGTATGAAGGTGGTGTACCGGCGTCTCGGCCTCGGAGTCGGTCGTCGGCCCACAGCGATTCGACTCGTGCGGCACATGCCAGCGGCGCGCAGTTGGCGGGCCGCGAGCGGCCGTCGTTGAGTCAGACGATCGGATAGGTGAGATCGCGGATCCACGTTTCGTCCCCGAGGTCCGTCTCGGGTCCATGGCCGGGGTAGACGTGCGTCTCCGGCGGCAGTTCCTTGAGCCTCCGTAGGCTGAAGATCATCTTTGCGGGGCTCCCGCCGAAGACGTCCGTGCGGCCGCAGGATCCTGCGTAGAGCGTGTCTCCCGTGAAGAGAGCTCCGGCGGATTCGACGTAGAAGCAGGCGCTGCCCTCCGTGTGGCCCGGCGTGTGGAGCGTGCGGATCACGATGTCGCCTAACTTGAGCTCGGATCCTTCCTTCAGCTGGACGTCCGCCTTGACCGGAGGCGGCGGAGCCGGGAGGAACCAGCGGGTGTCCCGCGCGTTCTTCTCAAGTCGAGCTCCGTCCAGCTCGAAGATCGCAATCTTCGCGCCCGTGGCGGTTCGAATCGACCCGTCGTCCGCCGTCGCGTCCACGTGGCCGTGCGTGTTCAGGATCAAGACAACCTTGGCGCCTACTTCGTCGGCCTTCGCCAGAAGTTGTTGGCCACCCAAGGCCGGGTCCACGACGGCGGCTTGCTTGCTCGTTTCATCCACGATAAGGTAGGCGTTGTTGTCGAGCGGTGGGGCGACGACCTTCTCGACCAGCATCGCACGGCGGGCAACCCGGGGAGCTTTCATAAACTTGCCGCCGAATCGTCGCGAGCGGCCGCTGGAGTCCTTGCCGCCAACCCGGATCCGAGGAGGAGCGCAACCTTAAGTCGGCCCCACACATCGAGGGTTTGCATGACGGTCGGTGGCCTCAATTTCAGCTGTCCCCGGTGCAACAACCCTCTGTTCTTCACGTTCCGGTTGGCCGACCAAGGAGACTCGATGACTCGGGAGATCCACTGCCCCGGGTGCAAGACCACGTGGGGGGTCGGGCTCGACATCCATCCGCAGTGAGCGTCTCGCGGAAGTCATCCCGGCGCTGCGGTAACTCGGAATCGATGGAGATTCGATGGGAGTGCGGGGCGCGGGAATCGAACCCGCGTTAGAAGCTCGTTCCGGCCCGGATTTGCCGGTCACAGGCCTTGGGAAGCTTCTGTCCTACCATTAGACTAGCCCCGCGCGGCCGCTGAAACATGCCCCGTGGTATTTTTCGGTTCCTGCTTCAGACGGAAGTGATTTGGGAGAATGCCCAAGCGAGCGCCAAGATGGAAATCAACACGCCTGAGTCCGTCATCGACACCGCTCGGACGAAATTGCGCATTTGCCTCAGGTCGCGGACGCGGCCGGCGACGAACGAGCTGACGGCCACGGCAGTCGTGCTCGCCGAATAGACGAGCAGCGCCGTGCCCATCCGTGTCGCCCCTTCGACGGTAAGCGGTGCCCAACCCGCCGAATCTTCGACGCGACCCAGAACGAGGAAGGACAAGACGAGTCCGAAGATGACGACCGTGCTCGGGACTACGACGAGCGGCAGGACACGACCGAAGTCAAGGCCAACGAACAAGCGAAGTCGCACCCGCGTGATCCACGCTTGCGTTCCGGTGGCAACCACTGCCGTCCAAGCAAAGGCGACGCCAAGTGCATCAAGCAGCGCTGCGACGGGCGCCGAGGGGGACCCGAAATTGTCCTCGATCCCGGACACCATGAGCCACGGAATTAGTCCGAAGATCGGCGCGGTGGCCGTGATGGCGAAGTATTGAACGAGTCGAGCCGTCGCCCCCGCGGGGATCGCGATTGGATCCCGCGCTCGGATGTCGGAAACGCCCTCAAGGATCACGAAGGCTCCCACGGCCCACGAAACGGCGGGCACTCCGATGAGAAGGAGCGTAAGCTCAAGCGATGGCACGGTCTCCGACATGCCGACTTGGCGTAATCTATCTCACGGTCTCGAGCTGCGAGATTACGTTCCAAATCAGCGTGCGACCGTGGAGCGGGATGTTCGGATCGTTCGCCAAGTCGTCCATGATCATGATCGCGCTCGTCACGCGCAGGTCGAGCGCCTCGCTCTTTTTCGCGAGTCGCGCCTTCGCCTCGGACGCGCCACGCCGGATGTTCCTAGGGACGGACGTGTCCTCCGCGATCTGATCGAGGACGTCCATGATTTGCTTCAGCTTCGCCTCGGTGTCCATCTGACCATCTCGCGGTTGTGAGCGTCGTCCTCAACTTGGTGCCCTCGGCAGTCCGGCTTCCTTGTAGGTCGTGACGACCATCAAGGTCTTTGTGTCCTTGATCCCTGAAATCGGAGCGAGGCTCGAAAGCACGAAATCCTTCAGCCCTTTGTAGTTCTTGAAGCGGGCTTTCGCGATGATGTCCGTGTCGCCCGTGACCAGGAAGACGTCCTGAATCACCTCGAACTTCGAGATCTCGGTCGCGATGCGGTCCGCCTCTTTCGTGTCTACCTTGAGCGTGATGACGGCGGCGACTTGGTCCTCGCCGTAGAGAGCGGTGAGGGCTTGCTCCATGTCGCTTCCGATCGCCATCACGCGAGGGATGGCGGGCATCGGTAATTAAGGTTTATCCGCTCGTTCTCTCATCGAGAAACAGGCGTGCCGCACTTCCGGCAAAATACGTCGTCCGCGAGAAGGCTCGCACCGCACGACGCGCACGCGCTCGCGACGAGCCGAGTCCCACACTTCCGACAAAATGCATCGTCACCTTGGAGTAGCGCTCCGCAATTCGGACACGCGGTCGTCGCGTTCTGCGAAGTCGGCGGTGCGGTCAGCGCTGCCGCGACATCCACGGATTCGCCATCGGCCGCGCGCTTCGATTGTCGGGCGAGGCCAAGGGACCCGGTGTAATCTTTCGCGTCGAAGCGGGTCCTCGCGGCGTCGAGGAGCTGCGTCGCCTGACCGACGTCGCGTCCCGCGGCGCCGGCGGCGTCGATTGCCGTG
>DASPZJ010000100.1:0-31978 GCA_035636315.1 Thermoplasmata archaeon | reverse complement strand
AGAACTCGCGGACGGGAAACTCGTGCGGTACCCCACCTTCGACGGTCGCAACATCCCCGCGTGGCTGTTCGTGCCGGCGAAGAACCGCTCCCGCCACGCGGCCCTCGTGTGGCCGCACGGCGGCCCGGAATCCCAGACCGTGAACGAATGGTACGTCCGGCCGCAGCTCCTCGTCGCCCAAGGCTTCACGATCCTCGCCCCGAACTACCGCGGCGGCACGGGCTACGGACGCGCGTGGCGTCGGACCAGCGACCGGGATCTCGGCGGCGGCGACATGCAGGACATCATCGCCGGAGGCCGGTGGCTCGTGAAGAACGGATACTGTCCTCCGAACCGACTCGGGATCATCGGGGGGAGCTACGGCGGATACGCGGTCGCCCATTGCCTCGAGCAGGCCCCCGAGCTCTGGCGGGTCGGCGTCAGCATCGTCGGCTACTTCAACTGGACCACCGCGACGACGAACGAGCGAGGGTACCTCCAGCGGTATGACCGACAGAAGATGGGCCACCCGGACAAGGACGCGGACCTCTTTCGCAAGCTCTCGCCAATCTTCTACCTGGACCGGATCCGTGTGCCCGTGCTCTTCACCGGCGGCGCGCACGACCCCCGCTGTCCCGTGACGGAGGCGAGAGCGATGGTCGAGGCGATGCGCCGGATGGGCAAAGTCGTCGATTATCTCGAGTTCCCCGACGAGGGACACGCGCCCCGCAAGGTCTCGAACCAGATCGTGCTCTACGAACGCGCGATCGATTGGCTGACGCGGTATCTGCCGGATGCGTGACTCGATCACACGATGGACCGCATGGCATCGAGCAGCCGGTCGACGACATCCGGCTCCGCCTGCGTGCCCATCGTGCCAATCCGGATCGTCCGGCCGCGAAGCGGGCCGAGCCCGCCGGAGATCGTGATGTTGTGCTCCAGCCGGAGGCGCTTCACCAGCGTATTCGCGTCGATTCCCTGGGGAGGTGACATGCACGTGACGGTATTCGAGACGAGGTCCGGCGCCGCGAGCGCCGTGAACCCGAGACCCGCGAGGCCGTCGCGGAGTCGGGCGGACGCCTTCGCGTGGCGGACGTAGCGGGCTTCGAGGCCTTCCTCCTTGACCAGTAGGAGCGCGCGGTGGAACGCGTAGAACAGGTTCGAGGAGATCGTCGTCGGCGTCGGGTGCCACTCGCCCCACTCGCGGGCGTACCGTTCCCAGGTGAAGAGGTTCAGGTACCAGCCTTCCGCGCCCTTGGGATCGGTCGCCCCCCAGAGCGAGGGGGCGACGGCGACCGGGGTGACGCCCGCCGGCGCCGCGAGGCATTTCTGGGACGCGCCGAAGGCCGCGTCGATTCCAATCGCGGCCGCGGGAAGGCGAATGCCTCCCAGCGATGAGACCGCGTCGACGACGACGAACGCTCCGATGGCGTGCGCGGCCTCGACAATCGGCTCGAGCGGATTCGTGACTCCGGTCGAGGTCTCGTTGTGGACGACCGCGACGGCCTTGGTCGGCCGCTTCAGCGCGTTCCGGAGGCCGTCGAGGTCCGGCCCGGCGCCCCACGGCGATGCGACGACGTCCGTCTTGAGTCGATGCGTCAAGAGGACCTCCCGGATTCGGTCCCCGAAGAACCCGTTCGAGATGACCACGACCCGATCGCCCGGACGCAGGAACGTGTAGGCGAGCGACTCGAGGCCCGTGTGGCCGGGTCCGGCGAGCGGGAAGACGCGGTGCTCCGGGGCGGACCAGAGATACCGCATCAGGGAGACGGTCTCGGTGAACGCCTGGACCCACGCGTCGCCGTAATGCGGCAGCGCCGGCTTGGCGAACTCTTCGAGGACCCGGGGATGCAGCGGCACGGGACCCGGAATCAATAGGAGACCCGGATCCATTGGAACCGCGCCAATTATGGGTTCGACGCTACTTCAATCTGTCCCGACACATCGTGTCACGCGTCGCCGCCGGATCAGTCCCGGATTCCGTCCTCCGAGACGCTGAAGACCGCCTCGGCCTCGGGAAGGCTCGGGGAGTCGATCAGACGGGCGATCCGCTTGCCGCCCTTGGACTTGCGGAGGTAGACACGGAACGTCGCGCTGTGGCCGACGATGTGACCGCCGACCGGTCGCGTCGGGTCTCCGAAGAACGCGTCCGGCTTCGAGTGGACTTGATTCGTGACGTAGACCACGGCGTTGTGGATGTCCCCGAACCGCATCAGCTCGTGGATGTGCTTGTTCAGGAGCTGTTGGCGTTCCGCGAGGACGCCGCGGCCGATGTACTCGGCACGGAAGTGCGCGGTCAGGGAATCGATGACAATGAGACGGACCGGAAAGTCCTGGGTCAACTCCTGGGCCTTCTCGACCAAGAGCATCTGGTGATGACTGTTGAACGCCCGGGCCACGTGGATGCGCTTGAGGATCGCGTCCGCGTCAAGCTCGAGGGCGTCGGCCATATGGCGGATCCGCTCCGGTCGGAACGTCTGCTCCGTGTCGATCCAGACGGTATCCCCGTCGAGGCCGCCATCGTCCTCGGATCGCGTGACGTTGACCGCGAGCTGGTGGCCGAGTTGAGACTTTCCACTGCCAAATTCACCATACATTTCGGTGATTGCCTGCGTCTCGAGGCCGCCGCCGAGCAGCTCGTCGAGGGCCTTCGAGCACGTCGTGAGCTTCGCGACTGACTTGCGTCGCTCGAGAATCACGTCCCCAGTCTCGAAGCCTCCAATGTCGACCGCCTCGCGCGCCGCGATGATGATCTTCTGAGCGACATTCGTGCCGATTTCTGCAGCGTCCGCGACCATGGTCGGGGAGGCCACGGCCAGCCCCATGAGGTCCGTGAACCCGGCCTCGCGCAGCTTCTCCGCCGTCGCGGGGCCCACGCCAGCGAGTTCCTCGATCGACTTGACCGCCTTGACCGTAATGGCCACCTTTTCACCCTTCTTGTCATCCCTGGCCATGCTTAAGGCGGTAACACAGGGGGGTGTGTGAAACTATCGTTTTCCCTCTGCGGGAACCCGGCGAATCCCGCGTGAGAGCCCCCCCGAGCGAGTTGCCACCTTACATTGCGTCTCGCGTCCGACGTGGGAGACTACGCCGCCCGTGCCGCTAATCCGCTCGGTTCCGAGGAGCTCGAGGCCGCCGCTTCCGGAACAGATACAAGGCGACTCCGATTCCCGCCCCGGCGCCCAGCGAGATAGCTGCCAGCCCGGCGCTCGGCAGGACGCCAACCGGTCCGCCCGGCGTCGAAAGCGGCGCGAGCACAAACGTCCCGAGATCGCCGTTCAGTCCATCCCAGGCGAGCGTCCCGCTATATGTCTCGAAACCCGCTTTCGAAATCGCGATCGCGTACGTTCCGGGCGCGAGGTCCCCGAGGGAGAAGCCTCCGTCCGAGGCTGTGAGGATGTCCAGGACGACGCTACCGCCTTGGCTCAGGCTCACCTGCGCGCCCGCGATGGGCGTTTGCAGGTCCGCCGCGGCCACGGTTGCTTTCGACCGAGCAAGGACCGTAATCGTCTGCGTGTCGCGGTTCGCGACCCCGTCTTCGTCGACGACGATGAGTTCGACCGTGTACGTGCCTGCGTCCGCGTAGATATGGGTCGCGGTGAGACCGGAACCCACGACGCCGTCCCCGAACTCCCAGATGTATCGGGAGATCACCCCGTCCGGATCAAACGAATTTGACCCGTTGAACTCCACATTCGTCTGCCCGGCAATCGGGCGCGGGGGCGTCCAAGCGATGATGGCCGTCGGGCTCTTCGGCGGCACGACGGCAAGGTACCTCGAGGTCAAGCCATCTCCATAAGGATCTGAGACGTCGAGCACGATGAGATACTGTCCCTGCGTCGCGAACACGTGACTCACGATCTTCCCGGCCGCGTACGATCCGTCACCGAAGGACCACGAGTAGTTCAGCGGATCGCCGTCCGGGTCCGTTGATGCGCTTGCGTCGAAGAGGACGGGCGTGCCAATCTTCCCGATTTCTGTCGACGTCGTGAAGGCCGCGACGGGAAGCGCGTTCACGTAGATCGTCTTCGAAACGGAGGTCGACAGGCCCGCGTTGTCCGTGACGTTCAAGGTGACGACGAAGAAGCCGAAGGTCGAATAGACATGGGTCGGATACGGCCCTGGACCGGAGGAGTTCCCGGACCGGTTGCCGCCCCCGCCTCCGCCCGTGCCGTCTCCGAAGGACCAGTTCCACGACACGATGTATCCGTCCGGATCGTAGGAGTAAAAGCCGGCGTTGAAGAACACGGTCTGATTCACGGAGGGCACCTGCGGGTACCAAGTGAAGTTCGCCACCGGCGGCAGGTCCGGCACGACGGTGATGTTCGCAGAGGTCGTCCCCGTGAGGCCGGCGTTGTCCGTCACCGTCAGCGTGACGGTGTAGTTCCCGGTCGCCTCGTAGATGTGGGAGACACAGCAGCCGCTCGCGTTCGTCGCCGAGCCATCGCCGAAATCCCATGCGAAGCTCGTGATGTAGCCATCGGGGTCGTAGGAGTAGTAGCCGTAGAACGAGGCGTACGTGCCGACCGTGGGCTGGTACGGGTACCAGAAGAAACTCGCGATCGGCGGCACGTCCGACACGACCGTGATGTTCGCGGAGGCCGTCCCCGTGAGGCCCGCGTTGTCCGTCACCGTGAGCGTGACGAGGTAGTTCCCGGTCGCATTGTAGACGTGAGAGGGACAGCAATCGCTCGAGTTCGTCGACGAGCCATCCCCGAAGTCCCACGCGTAATCTGTGATGTACCCGTCGGGGTCGTAGGAGTAGTAGCCGACGAACGACGTGTACGTGCCGACGGTCGGCTGGAAGGGGTACCAGTAGAAGCTCGCGACGGGCGGCACGTCGGGCCTCTCGACGACCGTCACGAGGATCGACTTGGACGCGGTCAGTCCTTGATCGCTGTCCGTGACCGTGAGCGTCATCGTGTAGTTCCCCGCCGACGAGTAGACGTGATAGTCGCTGGCGTAGGATGTCGTATCCACGAAACCGTCCCCGAACGACCACTCGTACGAGACGATCGTCCCCCCATCCGGATCCGATGCGTTCGCGGAGAAGTACACGTAGTCGCCGGCATAGACCGTCCCGTTCGGACTTCTCTGGAGGGACAGGATCACCGGCGGACTCGGCTTGTGAGGCGCCGAGCCCGTCAAGATGAAGGACACGTCCGAGGACGAGGTGCCGATGGCGGCAAGGACCGGTACGATGGCGGATGACACCACGGCGATAGCGATGACTAGGCCGATGAACGCCCGTCTCAAAAGCGTCCCTCCACTCCGCGAACCGATTCGCGGAATCCCACATAATGCTTGCGGTCGCACCTCAAGTCGAGGCGAACACATTTTTGCACCGCAACGCCATCCTCCGACCGGATGCCGGACCGCCTCTCGTTCGACCGCGTCGCCCCGATCTACGATGAGACGCGGGGCCTGCCGCCTCGGATCCTGTCGCGGGTCCTCGGCGTCCTCGTCGATGAGCTCCGTGGCAAGCGCGTCCTGGAGGTCGGCGTGGGGACCGGCCGGTTTGCGGTGCCGCTCCAGAAGAGCGGCATCGACGTCGTCGGCATCGACATCTCCCACGCGATGGTCGAGCTGGGCCTCGCGAAAGGCTTGCGGAACGTCGTCTTCGCGGACGCGGTCCGGCTTCCCTTCCCCGCGAGGGCGTTCGACGTCACGACGTCGAATCACGTCCTCCATCTCGTCCCCGACTGGAGGGATGCCCTCCGCGAGATCGCGCGCGTCACGGCAGAGACGTACTTCAGCGTCATCGGCCGCTCCAACGGTCCCGACCTGAACCGGGAGTACCACGCCCTCGTCGAGCAAGGCGGGTTTCACTGGCAGCCTCCGGGGCTCCACGAACGCAAGCTCTCCGAGCTCCTCAAGCCCGACCTCGTGATGCCGGTCGGACCGTTCCCGGAGATCCTCCCGGCGGACCGCGCCATCGCGGAGATCGAGCGACGGGACTACACGTCCCAGTGGGAAGTCCCGGAGGAGATGCACCGCAACGCCGTGCGCGCGCTGCGGGAGCGGTGGGGCGCGAAAGAACTCTCGTGGTCCACGACGTACGAGATCACCTCCTGGGACGTCTCCCGCCTCCCGGAACTCGCCGCGGCGGAGGGCGGTCAGGCCACCTGAGTCCCCGCGAAGACGGCGAGTGCTTCCTTCTCGAGGAAGTGTAACGCTCCGGGAATCACGAGGCAGTGCGGCGCCGGTCCCGGGTCCCGCGAGAGCAGCGATTCGAGCGGGCCTGCGAAGGCGACGGCGCCGGGCGAGCCGACCCGACCGAGGACGCAGCCGATGGTCTTCGGTCCGAACGCATCCGTGCGAAGGTCCGCGGCCATCCGCAGGAGGGACGCGATCGCGTCGTGCGGCGGGAGGAACGTCCCGTCCTCGCGGACGTCGAGCAGGACGAGCGTGTGGAGGCCCCCGCGTAGGTTCTCCAGGATCGCCTCGAGGGGGCTCGTCGGCGCGAACCCGGACCCCGGCCACGGCACGGTCGTCGTGCGGCCGAACTTGTACGCCTGGAGTCCGAGCGCCCCCGAGGCCGCCGTCAGGATTGAGACACCATGGACGATCCGCGTCGGGATGCCGGCCTTTGCGGCGCGAAGCCGCAAGTCCACGTGGGTCGTCGCCGCCATCGGATCTCCGACGACGAGGAACGCGACCCGCCGGGTCGTCGCGGCCTCGAGGATGAGCACCCCATCTTCGACCTCCGCACGCGTGACCTTTCGAATCAGCCGGCCGACGAGCCGCTCGACCGCTTCGAGCGACGCTCCCGCCAGCCCGGATGTGTAGAGCTCCACGAACACGACATCCACGGACCGGGCCTCCTCCAGCCCGCGGATGGTGATGCCCTTCTCGTCGTGCAGCCCGAGGCCGATGAAGACGAGTTCCCCCATCGAGGCCCGGAGCAAGCTTCCTCGGCTATACCTTTTCCTCGATCTTGTCGGGGGAGACGCCGGCGCGAGCCGCGCGGACCTCCAGGGAAAACGCGCGGACCGCCAGGACGACCATCACGACGCCGACCGCGGCGACGAGGACCACGAGGTGTTCGTGGTGCAGGCTCGTCGCGTCAAAGAAATCGGCGGAGTTGAAGAAGTCCTCGTCCAGCGCCGCACCGACCCCGGCGGCCAGGAACAGCGCCAGCGCGGCGAGGGAGAACGCCACCCACCGCCGCACGGGCGGAGCGAAGCGAACCGCCTTCATGAACGTTTTCTCGATACACGAAAACGCTTAACGGCCGGACGCGGCATCGCCGCGTCGTGAGGGCCTGGTGCGTCGCAGTCCCGAAGGGGCAAGGCGAGTCGACCCGGAAGCAGCTCCTCGAGAGCGGCCTCCTCTTGAAGCATCTCCGTATCGTACGGGAAGGCAATCTCCTCCTGCTGCCCACGGCGCGGCGCGTGGACCTCGGCTTCCCGGTCGACCAGCGAGAGTTCTCCGAGGAATTCGTGGCGGTCCGGAGCTACAAGGACGTGGCCGACGTGCCGCCCTCCCTCCGACGATCCCTGCCGAGTTCGTTCGACGTCGTCGGCGATATCGCGGTCATCAAAATCCCGGAGGGTCTTCGGCCGCATCGGGAGGCGATCGGCCACGCCATCCTCCGATGGAACCCGAAGATCCGGGTCGCCGCGGAGGACCGCGGGGTCAAGGGGGAGCGACGCGTCCGCCAGATTGGGATCATCGCCGGAGAGCGACGGACCACGACGGTCCACGTGGAGCACGGGCTGCGATACCGGGTCGACCTCGCGGCGGCGTACTTCAGCCCGAGGCTCGCCTCCGAGCGAGGGCGAATCGCAGACCTCGTGCGCGAAGGGGAAGTCGTCGCCGACCCGTTTGCAGGCGTCGGGCCGTATGCGGTCTTGATCGCGAAACGACGAAGGCCGCGGCGGGTCCTTGCATCGGACGCAAATCCGGTTGCAGTCGAGTTGCTCCGGACGAACGTCGCGGCGAACCGGGCGGAGCATGTCGAGGTCCGGGAGGGAGACGCCCACACGGTGCTCCGAGAGGTCGGCGCGGTCGATCGAGTCATCCTGGACCTCCCCCATTCCGCGTTGCAGTTCCTCCCCGACGCGCTCGCGGCGTGCGGGAGCAGCGGCACAATCCACCTGTACCGGATCCTCGAGCAGGGGGAGGAGACGGATGCGGAACGGCAGATCCGTTCCCTTGCCCGCGCCGCGGGGTTCCGGGTCGTGGACCTTCGGCGGCGTCACGTCCGCGCGTATTCGCCGACGCAACACCATACCGCATTCGACGTCACGGTCGCTCGAGGGTCACGCCCTTCTGGCCCTGATACGTCCCGGAGCGGCGCTCGTACGTCTCGGATGCGGGCGAGTCGAGCGTCAGGAAGACGATCTGGGCGAACCGCTCGCCGATCGGGAGCTCGAGGACGTCGGCCGCGCCGTTGAACGCGCCGAACGTGAGGGTGCCGGAGAAGCCCGCGTCGATCATCCCGAAGGACGCGATCACCCCGCGCCTCGCCCACGTGGTCCGGAGCCAGATCTGGGCCACGACGTGCCGGCCGAGCCGGACCTTTTCCTGCGTGCTCACCGCGAACCGGGTCGTCGGCGGGATGCGCGCCGTGCCTTCCGTCGTCCGTGCGCCGGTCGAGGGCACGACCACCTCCTCGACGGACACATCGTACCCGTTTGGCGTCAGGTTCTTCTCCGCGAAGGGATCAATCTGAATCTCCCCTTTCGCGAGATATTGACGCACGTCCGCATCCGAGAGGACGCCCACTCCGCTGGCATCTGAGCGCGCAGGATAAGGGCTTCGTTCGCGACGACAGTCGAGTCCTTCGCCGGAGTGACGAGCGAACGCGGCCCGCCCATCCTCACTGCCCGCGCGTCCGTTCCGAAGGTTTATGCGACCTGCGCAAGTTAGGTCGCCCGAGATGGCCCGATGGACTTCCGGTTGACGGATGAGCAGAGGCTCGTCCAGGAGACCGCCCGCGATTTCGTGGACCGGGAGCTGATCCCTCACGTGCGCGCATGGGAGGAGAAAGGCGAGGTCCCGCGGTCCTTCTACGCCAAGATGGCGGGCCTGGGCTTCCTCGGCGCGCCCGTGCCGGAGAAGTACGGCGGCGCGGGAATGGACTACGTCTCGTTCATGCTCCTCGTCGAGGAGCTCAGCCGCGGATCCTCCTCCGTCCGCACGACGGTCTCCGTGCAGACGTCGCTGTCCGAGACGTCGCTCATGTGGTTCGCGAGCGAGGAGCAGAAGCAGCGTTGGCTCGTGCCGCTCGCGAAGGGCGATCGGCTGGGTGCATGGGCGCTGACGGAGCCGGAAGCGGGCAGCGATGCGGGGAATCTGCAGACGACCGCCCGCCACGAGCGAGGCGAGTGGGTCCTGAACGGCCAGAAGCGGTTCATCTCGAACGGGAGCATCGCGGACCTCATCCAGGTCTACGCCCGCGAGCCGGGCTCGAAACGGCACGAAGGGATCTCCCTCTTCCTCGTCCCGAAAGACGCCCCCGGATTCAAGGTCACCCACGTCGAGACGAAATCGAAGCTGGGCCTGCGGGCGAGCCCGACCGCGGACCTCGCCTTCGAGGACTGCCGCATCCCGGAAGAGAACCTGATCGGGAAGAAAGGGGACGGTTGGACGGAGGCAATGAAGACCCTCAACAGCGGCCGGATGGGAATCGCGGCGGGAGCCGTTGGGGTGGCGCGCGCAGCCCTCGAGGCGGCGACGAAATATGTGAAGGATCGCAAGGCGTTCGGCCGGCCGATCGGGGACTTTCAGCTCATCCGCGAGATGATCGCGCAATCCGCGGTCGAGATCGATGCCGCCCGGCTGCTCACGCTCCGGGCGGCGCACATGCGCGACCAGGGCCTCGACAACACGCTCGAGGTCTCGATGGCGAAGTTGTTCGGCGCGCAGATGGCGCAACGCGTGACCGACTGGGCCGTCCAGGTGCACGGCGGGTATGGTTTCAGCGGCGAATTCGACGTTGAGCGATTCTACCGGGACGCGCGCATTCTCGGCCTCTACGAGGGGACGAACGAGATCCAGAAACTCATCATCGCAGAGCGAATCCTCGGTTCAGCGTCGAAGCAGTGAGGTCCGACGGATGGCCGCCTCGGCCCGAGATTGCATTTTCTGCAAGATCGTCCGCCGCGAAATGCCCGCGAGCGTCGTCCGAGAGGACGACTCCACGCTTGCGTTCCTAGACATCCGCCCGATGAACCCGGGGCACGTGCTCGTGATCCCGAAAGCCCATGCCGTGTACGTCGAGGACCTTCCGCCAGGAGGCGCGGGGCCGATCCTCGAAGCCGCCAAGGAGGTCTCGCGTGCGTTGCGCTCGAGCGGGATTCGATGCGACGCCGTGAGCTTCTACCTGGCGAACGGGGGCGAGGCGGGACAGGAGGTGCGCCACGCGCATCTCCACCTCATCCCGCGGTGGCGCGGAGACGGGTTCGGATTGCGGACCGCGCCGGGCTACGGACGAATCGCGGGACGCGAAGAGCTCGACGGCATCGCTGCGAAAATCCGCGGGGCCATCGAGACTCAGTGAGCGAAGCGCTTCCGGATCGCTTCGAGGTCGGATGCCGTCAGCCGCTGGCGCGCCGTGGGGTAAAGGCTCGTCCTCTCCTTGCGGAAGTGGTCCCAGAGGAACTGCACGAGGAAGATCCCGTGGCGGTTCGCCTCCTGGATCGCCGACCAAGAGGGTTGTCGGCCCAAGGCCCGCCGGGCGTCCTTGAATTTCTCGACGCCTCGGCGAATTTCAGCGTGCTCATACCCGACGACGTTCACGAGCGTCCCGTACCGACCGATCGCCGCTTCCAGACTGGGGAGGATCGCCTCGTCCTCGGCCGCGAGGAACGGCAGCAGCTCGTCGTCGAAGAACCGGATCGCTTCGTCGAGGATGATGCCGTTCTCTTCGCTGGCGTCCCGCGTCGCCATCATCTCGTCGAGGGTCGCCTCGAGCTCCGTGAGCTTGTCGACGAAGTCCGCGTGGTCCGCGAGGACCGCGGAGAACGGATCGTCGTCCGGGACGTCCCCCATCGACCGAGGCTAGCCGACTTCCGGCGTAAAAGGATGCGCTCTACGGCGCGAACCGCCCGGGCGTCCTCGGGAACGGCACCGCGTCGCGGATATGGTCGAGTTTGCAGATCCACTGGAGGAGACGCTCCATCCCCATCCCGAATCCCGCGTGCTGGACGCTCCCGTATCGGCGGGAGTCGAGGTACCATGCGTACGCTTTCGGGTCTTCGCCCTGCTCTACGAGCGCCTTCTTGATCGTCTCGAGATCCGTTTCTCGTTCGCTCCCGCCGACCAGCTCGCCGACGCCGTCGCCGCCGATCACGTCGAACGCGAGCACCAGGTCCGGATGCTCCGGGTCCCGTGCCTTGTAGAACGCCTGCGTGATGCGGGGGTAATGCGTGACGACGATCGGCTTCGCCTTGCCTTCCGTGAGCGCACGTTCCTCAAGCGTCCGGAGGTCTTTGCCCCACTCGAGGTCCACGCCCTTCGCCTTGAGCCGCTTGAGGGCCTCGTCGTACGTTAGCCGCTCGAACGGAGGCTTCACGGCCTTCAGAAATTCCGGAGTCCGACCGAGGGCGACGACGTCCTCCGGCCGTTCCTCCGCGACGCGCTGGCACGCATGCGAGATCACGCCCTCCGCGTGTTTGATGACCTCGTCCATCCCCGCCCACGCCTGCTCCATCTCCGCATGCCAGTACTCCGTGAGATGGCGGGTCGTCCGGGATTTCTCCGCGCGGAACGACGGTCCGATGTAGTAGATCCTCTCCATCGCGAGGACGAGCGCCTCGGCGTAGAGCTGCCACGATTGCGTGAGGTGGGCCTTGCGGCCGAAGTACTCCAGCTCGAACAGGGTCGTGCCGCCTTCGCTCCCCGCGGACGTGATCATCGGGGGGTGGACCTCCCAGAACCCCTGCCCGCGGAAGTACTCGTGGACCGCAGCGAACGTCGTGTGGCGGATGCGGAAGATCGCCGTCATCCGCTGCGACCGGACCCAGAGGTGACGGACGTCGAGGAGGAACTCCTCGCTCGGGTCCTCCTGGATCGGGAACTTCTCCGCGAAGTGCACGACGTGGAGACCGGTCACCCGGAGCTCGTAGCCGCCCGGAGCGCGCTTGTCCACCGTCACGGTCCCCTCGACCTCGACGGCGGACTCGATCAGCGCCTTCTCCGCCGCGGCGAACGCCTCCGGCGGGACGGCATCCTTGGAGATGGTCGCCTGGATGATCCCGGTCGAGTCCCGGACGACCACGAAGGCTTTGCCTCCGACGGTCCGCGTGCGGTAGATCCAGCCGCGCAGCGCGACCGTCTCGCCGACATGGCGTCCCTTCAGGATGTCTCCGATCGAGACCATGAACCCGCTCCCATTCCCCACGGGCTAGATTACCCTTTCGCGGTTCGGGTTCAGGACGGAATCCCATGGGGCCAAAGGCGCACCGCGATCCGCCAGATTCCTAACGGACCGCCGAAGTGCCATTACGTTGGCCGCCGCAATCTGACGTCGAAAAGCACAACTACCCCCAGTGCGGTGCGACGCCGCCGTGCTGCGCACCGCCGACCCCAACGATCTCGAAGCGCTCTACCGGTTCGAGATCCTCTGCTTCCAAGAGCATCGGTTCCGTCGCGACCACGTCGACTGGATCCTGAGAAACAGGCAGGCGCTCACCCTCGTCGAGGATGGCCCCGAGGGTGTCGAAGCGGCGATGATGCTCCTGTTCGAGGGCGTCGTGTGCCGAATCCTCTCGATTGCGGTCGCCCCGGACGCCCGCCGTCGTGGGACCGGCACGGCGATGATGCACGCCGCCGAGGCGATCTGCGGCGAGCGACACGTGTCGACGATCCGTCTCGAGGTCAGCACGGAAAACCTGGGAGCCATCGAGTTCTACCGGAGGCTCGGGTACCGGACGGATGGCGTGCTGTACGGGTACTACTCCTGGGGCGAGGACGCCTACAGCATGCGGAAGACGATTCTGACCGCGGAGCCCGTCGCGGTCCGCCGACGCCCAGGATTCATCTTCCGTAATAAATAGAAATACGTGAATATTAGCGAGTCCACTCCGTGTGTGACGTCTGCAAACCCTTAAGTCCCGACGTACAATGCGCGCTCCTCACCGACCCCCATGCTTCCGATTCCCACGAAGTTTTTCGTCACGTCGGGCAAGGCCGTCTCCAAGGTATCCGACCTGAACGCGTTCGATGAGGCGCTCCAGAACGCCGGCCTCTCGGAACAGAACATCGTGTCCGTCTCCTCCGTCCTCCCGGTCGGCATCAAACCCGTCCGCAAGAGAGATCTCCCGATGGGCGCGATCACGTTCTGCGTCCTGGCGCAGCAGCGCGGCGGAGAGGGCGAGACGATCTCCGCCGGGATCGCCTATGGTTTCCGGGACGACGGGTTCGGCGGGTACGTCGCCGAGGGACACATGCACGGCACGAAGAACTCCCTCCGAGAGGTCATGGAATGGAAGATGGGAAGCATGGCGAAACTGCGAGGGATCAAGTTCCGGGCCATCGACTACCGGATCGAAGAGCTGAGCATCCCGATGGACCACTACGGGGTCTGTCTCGCCGGCCTCGTGTTCCTCGCATGAGCATGTACGGCGTCGTTGTCTGCCCGCGCTGCAAGCGCGCGAAGGGCGTGGACCTGAAACAGAAGACCACCACCTGCTCGTGCGGATTCGAAATCCGCGTGACGCCGACGAGGGTCCGCGGGCGGGCGGAATCGGCGAGGGAACTCGCTCCGCTCGTGGGGCGCATCAACGCAGAGGTGGCCGGCGGTCTGCAGGCGTACGAACGGGCGCTCGCGCCGCGCAAACGGAGGCGCAGTCAGGACGTGCACGCGCGGGTCGTCGCGGCCGTCCCTCGGACCGGCGATCGGTCCGTCCGGGTCCGGACGGCCGCCGTCGAGCTCACGCGGGAGCTCGAGCTCTTCACGTTCGACGACTGGAGCCGCGTCCTCACCGGACTCGGCATCCCGGACCCCCGGGCGGCCCTCGACGCGCTGATGCGGGCGAACGCGGTGTTCGAGCCGAAGGCCGGCTTCTACCGAACGATCGGGCTCACGGCCTGACCGGCCGCGCACGCTTCTCGCGGCGCAGCTCGCGTCGGAGGTCCTCGGGCAAGGTCCCGGGCAGGACGACGCGATAGACGTAATCGAAGACGATCACGGCGAATGCGATCGACGACAGCAGGCCGAGGAGCGCGGGGATCAAAATCTCCGGGCTCGCCGCTTGGCCGGAAAGGAGGATGAACGGCGACATCAGCGCGATGTGGGCGTACCGGACCGCGAGCCCCTTCCGAAAGCCGCCCCAGAGATCGCCGCGGGATGCACCGAACCCGATCAAGGCGCCGGAATCCGCATGCACGAAACTGAGACTGACGGAGAGCAGCACCATGAGCGGGAGCACGACGCCGGAGTACAGAGAGTCGCCCACCACCCACGTGACGGTCGCGACGACGGACGTGGCGGCGACGCCCACACCGATCGGAACCCCGTAGAACGTCGTATCGAACCGTTCGCGGTATCCGCGGCGGTTCATGTACACGACCTTGAACAGCTCCTCGAAGAACAGGATTCCCGCGAGGAGGATGACGGAGCCGGCCAGATCGGTCACGTATCCGGAGCCAATCGAGAGGTTGAGCACGCTCGCGACGATCCCGAACACCATCCCCACCGCGAGCCCGCCGAACACCCGGCGATCGTCGAAGAGGGTGCGATCCACGTACGGCCGGTCGAACCGCCGGAGGGAAAACCAGAGGACGACGAGCGCGGGAGCGATGCCAAGCGCGAGGGCGACGAGGAAGTCCACGCGCGAGACCATGGAGAGCGAATGGAAGCCGACCCGGCTACTTAAGCGCGCGGACCCGCCCTTATCGGCCGTGACAACAAGACGCGATGGTTTATGCGCTTCCCGACAGGTCGAATCGCCCGCACCGATGCCCGGGAAACAGCCCCGGGTCCTGTGTCCCGTCTGCCAGGAGCCCATCCCTCCCGACGAGACGGAGTGCGAGAACTGCGGGGCCTTCGTCATCGACGAAGCGGTCGTACGGCTCAGCCGAGCCCTGGGGCTCGACCGCGAAAAGGCGCTGAGGCTGTTCGAGCAGGGGTTCCGTCATCCGACGCAGCTGAAAGACCGCGACCCCGACGCGGTCCTGGAGAAAGGCGAGGTCGGACTCCTGTTCATCTGCACGAACTGCGGGGGCTTCGTGGGGTCCGGCGACTCGAAGTGTCCACGATGCGCGGCGGAGTTCGAGCCGGAGACGGAAGAGGTCGGTCCGGCCGAGGAAGACATCCTCGACATCGTCCTCTGCCCGATCTGCGGTGCCGACAACGATTCGGACGCACCCGAATGCGAAATCTGCGGGGAGCCTCTGAAGGAGCTGATCGCGTCACGGCCGTCACCGGGACCCGCCAAGGCGCCCGATGCAGTACCGATGGAGGACATACTCGCCCGGGTCGACGACTTCCTTGGACATGTCGAACCGCCGCCTCCGGAGGCTGCGCCGCCCCCGCACCCGAAGCCTGCGGTGGAACCAGCCGCTCCGCCGCCGAAACGCGAGGTCGCGCCTGCAGCTCCCCCGGCCGCTCCGGCACCTGCCCCGGTTCCCCTCAAGCCGGTCCCCGTGACGGTCCCGAGGCCCAAACCGAAGCTCACGGTCCGACCGAGGCTGGCGGTCAAACCCACGCCGGTCGCCAAGCCCGAGCCTCCGACGCCCGCTCCGGTTCGCGTTCCGGATGTCACACCGAAGGCCCCTTCGGCTCCGGTCCTCCCGACCAAACAGGTCCGGGCCACCTTGGCAATCCCGCGCATCATCCGCCGAGCGGCGCGATCGCGCCGATTGGACCTCCGCCTCTCACCGGAAATCGCGGGCGGCGTCGTCCTGGCAGGCGCCGCGAGCCTCGCGGTGTCCGGAGTCATGCGGCAGCCCTTCGCGGCGGCCGGCGTCGGGGCGATCCTCCTTGCGGTGGGCGCGGTCCTCGTCCTGCAACTCCTCCGGGATGGCATCCGCGGCCTGCCGTTGCCCGACGGACTCCCGCTGCTCGCGGGCATCGCCCTTCAGCTCGGCGGGGCCTCCATCGGAGGCGACCCGGGGGCCGCGGCGATCGCCGTCGGACTTGCGGTCGCTTCGACCTTTCCTCTCGCCTGGTCGACCAAACGCCTCGCGGTCGGCCGCTGGCGGGTCGTCCTCGCGGTTGCGGGCGCGATCCCCCTGGCGGGCTTGGCCCTCGCCACGGCGTCCGGACCGGGCACCGCCGGGACCGTCCCGTGGTTCGTCGGGATCGGCTCGGCCGTCCCGTGGCCCGCGGCCCTCACGATCTCCGAGATCCGAAGGCGGCATGCGACGTCGATCTTGCGGCGGGAACTGGTCCTCGCGGAACGCGACATGGCGCGCCGGAACTACGAGCGGTCCCTCCAAGAGTACGACCGCGCCATCGCCGCGACTCGGGTGGGCGTCCCGGGCGCGGAGATCCCCTGGTACGGGAAGGGCGCGACCCTCATCCTCCTCGGCCGGTACGAGGAAGCGCTGCGGGCCATCGACATGGCGCTGGACATCAACCCGCGCAACGAGGTCGCGTGGGTGAACAAGGGCAACGCGTTGACGAAGATGGGGCGCCTCGTCGACGCACTGCGATGCTTCAACGCCGCCATCAAGGTCCATCCGAACTACGAGGTCGCGTGGAACAACAAGGGAAACGCGCTCGCGCGCCTCGGGAAGTACGAGGAGGCGTTGCAGTCCTACGAGCGGGCGCTGGAGATCGACGCAACGTATCGCGGCGCATGGGTCAACAAGGGATTCGTCCTCACGAAGCTGGGACGGTTCGACGAGGCCGCCTCCTGTGCCGACCGCGCCTTACATCTCGAGGCCGGTCGCAGGCCGGAGCCGGCGTGAGAGCCACGCGCCCACGGAAACAATTGGCGTTTGCCGCAATTTGGCCGGTTCGTTAATATGGCACCTGTGCGCAGCTTCCTCCAAGACTTCGGGAGGCGCCACGTGCACCGGGTCGTCGACAAGATCTCCCTGGACCGCCTGATGGACCGCGACCTCAAGGTGAGCCTTCTCTGCCCGTACTGCAAATCGACCCGGATCACGCTCACGGCGACGCAGACGATGGACAGCTGGAACGGCATCGATTGCTCGAAGTGCGAGGCCCACATACTCCTCGACAGCGTCAGCTTGGTCGTCATCAAAGAGACGCTGCCGCCCGAGGACCTCTAATCCGCACTTCAGGCGGGTTATTCGTCCGCCGAGCTCGGCTGCTTGAGGTCGAATTCGTTTCCATCCGGATCGACGAACCGACTCAACCACTCGCCCCATTCCATCTTCTCCGGGGGGTCCAGGAATTCCGCGCCTTTCGCCCGCATCCGCTCGTAATCGGAGAGGATGTCGTCCGTGAGGAACGTGATGCCCGTGGGCCCGGGCTCCGTCGGCTTCATCTCGCAGAGATGGACCCGGGACCGCGGACGGAGCGGGCCCATCTCGATCCAGTGCCCCGCCCGGTCCGGCGTGCCTTGGACCGAGCCGTCGGCGTGCGGCTCGCTCGGTCCGATGTACGCGATGTCGAGCCCGAGGACGTCGCGATACCAGCGAATCGCCTTGCGCCGATCGGAGACGACGATCGCGACCGTGTCGATGCCGAGGATGGCCATGGATCTCCCGGGGAGGCATCCCGACGCGCGACAAGAATCTGCCGCGCGGCGTCAGCGGTCCGCGGCGCCGTGGCCGTACATCTTCGCGTACCACTCCATGACCTCGTGATCGGAGATCCGATCGACCTCCTCCTCGACGGCGAGGTCGTTCTCGGCCTCCCACGCCTCGACGGTACGCCGGGCCGAGGCGTCGCCTTCGAACTCCGTCACCACGAGCTGCCACTTCCGCCGTCGGGCCTTGAAGGCCGCCACGATCTCGGTTCCGTCGAAGACCACGTAGCACGAGCCCATGTGGAACTTCTCGCTCACCGCGTCGCGGACGTACAGGAAGAGGTTGTCCTGCGGCGTGAGGACGAACTTGCGCTGGAACTCGAGGCGGCCGATCCGCTCGAGGTCTTCCTTCACGATCCACATCACGGTCCGCTCGCCGCGGGCGAGGAAGCCTTTTGTCAGCCATCCTTCCCGCTCGAATTCCCGAAGTCGCTGGCGGATCTCGCCCATGTTGTACTCGAACCGGGTGTAGGCGGCGAGGGCCTCCGCCGACGTGACCCCGAGGCTCCTCAGGATCCGGCGGAGGACCTCCCGGCGCGCGTCGTCCCGGCCGATCTTGGAATCCGGGACCGGACGATAGCGGTTCGTCGCGTCGCGGGTGACGTGCAGGCCTTCGTAGAGCTTGCGCAGCGCCGCGGCGGTCGAGGGTCGGCTGAGGTCCGAGAGGACGAGGAGCCGCTGGCGGGAGATCGGGGCCTCCTCCTCGATGAGCTTGAGGACGGCCTTCATGTCCTTCGTGACCCGGGTGCCTTTCGCGGCCTTGAAGAGGCCGAGGTCCTCCTCCGAGCAGTACGTCCAGTACTCCGGGATCGCGAGGCCTTTGGCGAGCAGCCCGTTCCGGTGGAGCCGCTCGAGGGGGCGGAACTCCCGCACGCGCAGGCGGGCCGCGAAATCCGAGCGCAGGCCGCCGAGCGCCTTCGCCGCGGCGATCGGATCGAGGAACCGGGCTTCCGGGGCGATCCCTTGCCGGTGGAGGACGCACGCGAGCAGGTCACGTTTCTCGAAATCCCGCGGCACGATCGGGCCGAGGGCGAGGAAGTCGGAGAAGCGGACGAACCCCGCGCGCGTCCACGGGGACAGGTCCTCGACCTCCGGGACGTCCTTCGCCTGGAACCTCGTCACGCGCAATACGTCAACGCCGCGCATCGCGTAGAACGCCATCATGCGCCTCAGGGCGCCGATCGCCTCCTCCAGCAGGTCCGGCGACCCGATGTCCAGCTCCCGCACCTCGATGCACCCGCTCATCTCCCAGACCTCCGCCATGCCGACGAGGTCACCGTCCTTCACGAGCGGGAAGAACCAGCCTTCGCCGTAGCGGCTCGCGACCTGCGCCCAGAGGGGCTGCGTCCACGGGTCGAGGAGGGAGAGGACCCGCATCGGATCCGAGGCGGGCTGGCCCGCAGCCTTCCGGAGCGCCGGCAGGTCCTCCGCGAGGACGTACATCTCCGACTCCGCCTTGCCCGTCACCAGGATGCGCGTGACGACGCCGTCCTCCTCGAGGCGGTCCAGGAGCCGCTCGAGGTCGTCCCACTCGAACCGCGCCCACTCCCGGATCCCGGAGAACGGCACCGGGCCGTACGCGGCCAAGAAGCGCCTCACGAGCGTCTCGAAGGCGTCCGCGGCTTTCGCGTGCGGCGGGTCGAAGGCGACGTAGAGGTTGCGGGCCGTCCATCCGTCGCCCTGGAATTTCCGGATCACGTAGACGTCGTAGTCGAGCTTCTCCAGGGCTTCCTTCACCTGTTCCCGCTCCGCGCGGAGCTTCGAGGTGATGGCCCAGAGGTCGATCCCGTCCGCTCCGCGGATCACGTCGAGGACCTTCGCCTCGAAGTCCGTCAGAGGGCTCCGCGGGAAGGCGGACAGGAACAGGGGGACGTCCTTCGAGCGCACGTAGCGGACGCGGCCGTTCAGGAAGCGGCCTTCGAGGATGTCGCCGGACTCCCGCCGCCGGAACCACTCCTTGTAATCGAAGCCGGTGGCGTGATTGTAGATGTCGAGGACCATGCCGCCCTCGAGGAACCGGTCGAAATAGTCGTCGAGCGTCTCGATCGAACGGAACTGCTTGTCGAGGAGAAAGGCCTTGAGCTGGGTCTCCTCGAAGACCTCTCGGGTCTCGCCTTTCCGCTGGAGGCGCTGGAGGTCCCGCGTGAGCATGAACTGGAACTCCTTGTCGACGAGGAAGTGGCCGGACGACACCGTGCCCTCGGACTCGAGGTCCCGCAGGACTTCCTCGACGAGCTCGGGCTCGAGGCCCAGGACCACCGCGAGCTCTTGCGCGGAGGCCGGGCCGTCCACCTCGAGCCGTTTCGTGAGGACCTTGTCGAGCGCCTCCTCGAAGCTGCCGCGCGTCGGCTCGCGCGCGAAGTACACGGTCTCCTCGACGCCTCTTCGGCCAATCACGTACGCCCGCTCGAGCTTCCGGAGCGCCTCGTTCAGCGGGTCCTTCGCCATCTTGGTCGCGCGGAGGAGCTCCTTGTGGAACCTTGGCTTCTCGTGGATCAGGGCGAGGAGCTTTTCCTCCGGCGGCTTCAGCCGGGACCGTTGCGCGTACACCGCGACGTACGTCGGGACGTGGTCCTTGAGCGTCCAGTGGATGCCCTGCGGCGTCCAGATGCTCTCGATCAGGCCTTCGTCCATGAGCAGGCCGGCCCACTTCCGGACGTCGGCGAAGGATGCGGTCGCGACCTCGAACGCGTTGCGGCCTTTTTGCTGGAGCACGTTCGCGTCGCCGACGCGGTCGAGGTACGCCAGGAGGTCCTCCCGGCGGGCGACCTTGGGGATCTTGCGGCGGAAATACTCGGCGATCTCCGCGGGCTGGAACTGGATCGAGCTGATCTGATCCGTCGGCATGACGCGCTCGAGGACCTTGCGGTGCAGTTCCCGCAGGAGCGCGGAACGGTCCTCCATGAGGACGAGGTCGGAGACGCCTTGCAGCACGACGTTGTGCGCGAACGGCGACGGCAGGTGGGCGAAGTCGCTCTGTCGCACCGCGATTTCGCCCGCCTCGATCCGCCCCAGGACCTCCCGCGCGTGGTCGAGGTCCATGACCATATTCAGGATCTCGTTGTACGTCTCCTTGACCACGGGGAAGTCGCTGATCTCGTGCAGCCAGTCGAGCACCCGCTGTGACCGCAGCTGCTGACGGCCGATGGAGACCTCGCGGCCCTTGTAGTTCCGGAGGATCATGAACGACCGCGTGGCGCAGTGCCGGAACCGCTGCTTGAACAGCTCCGTGTTGCGGATCGCGCGGCGCAAGAGGTCCTCGAGGGTCTTGCTCGTGACGAGCTTCGCGACGCCGTCGAGCTCGATCCGCTTCGGGACCGTGAGCATGAAGTTGTCGTCCGTCACGCTCACCCGGACGTTCGTGTGGTGCGCCTCCGTGATCGCGAAGGCGTACGCGCGGCTGAGGGCGTCATTCACCCGCCGGCCGAACGGGAAATGGAAGATGAGGTTCCGGTTCCCCTTGACGTCGATGTAGCCTTCGATTAGGACCTGACGGTCCGTCGGGAGGTCCTTGATGAGCGCCTCCTGCTCCTGCACGTACGAGACGAGCGACCGCGCGGAGCCCGAGTCGACGCGGTACTCGCGCATGAGCCACTCGCGGGACGCGGCGTCGCCGTCCTTCGCGATCTTCGCCGCGAGGTCGCGGCGGAACTCGCCGACCGCGATCGAGAGGTCGAACGACCGCGGGAGCATCTCCCCGGTCCACGAAGGGACGGTCGGCCGTCGGCCGGAGGCGTCCTTCACGTACACGGAGGTCCCGCGGGCGCGGACGAACTGGTACGTCCTCCCGCCGAGCACGAAGATGTCGCTCGGGCTCAGGTACTCCACGAACTTCTCGCTCAGTTCGCCGAGCGGCGAGCCGCGCTCCGAGAAGACGTGGTACGTGCCCTCCTCCGGGATCGTGCCGACGTTCGTGTAGTAGATCATCCGGGTGCCTTTCTTCTTCCCAAAGCGGCCCTCCTCCTCGTCGAACCAGACCTTCGCGAAGACCTTGATGTCCGGGTTGCGGGAAGACAGGTAGTCGAGGACGGCGAGGAAGTCCTTCTTCGGGAGGTCGTGGAACGGATACGAGCGGCGGGCGAGCTCGAACGCCTCGTCGACGTCCCACCGCTTCTCGAGAGACATCGCGACGAGCGCCTGCGCGAGGACATCGAGCGGGTTCGCCGGGATGTCCACGCGGTCGATCCGCGCGTCGTACGCCGCCTTGGCGAGGGTCGCGCACTCCATGAGGTCCCACGGCTCGAAGGCGATCATCCGGCCGACCGCCGTCTCGCCGTAGGCATGGCCGGCGCGGCCGATCCGCTGCAGGCCCTTGGCCACGGACTTCGGCGAGCCGATCTGCACGACGAGGTCGATGTAACCGATGTCGATCCCCAACTCGAGCGAGGTCGACGAGACGGCCGCCTTGAGCCGCCCGTCCTTCAGCTTCTGCTCGACGTCGAGGCGAGTGACCTTCGACAGGGAGCCGTGATGCGCTTCGAGGTCCTCCACGCCACGCTCCTTCAGGCGGAACGACACGTGTTCCGTCCCGCTCCGGGTGTTCGTGAAGATCAAGGTCGTGCGATGCTCGTCGATGAGCCCGCTCAGGAGGTCGTACATCCGCGCGTTCGCGACTTCCATCGGCACAGCGGTAATGTCTTTGACCGGACAGAGGACCGCGAGGTCGAGGTCCTTGCGCGTGTCGACCTCGACGATGTGCATGTCCCGAACCTTGCCGTCCTCGTAGCCGGCGAGGAACTTCGCCTCCTCCTCGATCGGCGCGATCGTCGCGCTCAGGCCGATCCGCACGAAGTCGCGGCCCGTCTGTTCCCGCAGACGCTCGAGGCAGATGGCCAGGAGGGAACCGCGCTTCGAGGAGCAGACCTCGTGGATCTCGTCTAGGATGACCCAGTCCACGCTCGCGAAGGCCTCGCGGAACTTCGGCGTGCTGAGGATGATTGCGAGGCTCTCCGGGGTCGTTATGAAGATGTGCGGCGGCGTCCGGGCCTGCTTCTGCCGCTCCTGCGACGACGTATCGCCGGACCGCACCCCGACGCGGATCGCGGGTTCCGGCTTGCCCTCTTTCGCCGCGAGGGCTGTGAGCTCGCGGAGCGGTTCCTCCAGGTTGCGGTTGATGTCGTTCGCGAGGGCCTTGAGCGGGGACACGTAGAGGCAGTAGATCCGGTCCTCCAGCTCCCCGCGCAGCTGCTTCGCGTACAGCTCGTTGATGATCGACAGGAACGCCGTGAGGGTCTTGCCGCTGCCCGTCGGCGACGACACGAGGACGTTCTTGCCTCCGTGGATGAGCGGCACGGCATATGCTTGCGGCTCCGTCAGGCCCTTGAATTTGGACCGGAACCAGTCCCCGATCAGCGGCTCCATCAGGCCGAGGACCTCGTCCTTCGTGGACGCCGTGCGCACTCTATGTAGCAAGTATACTGCCTCGCGGATAGTCGGAAATCACGGGGCATAGGACCTGGTCCTAAAAGAGTTTGCGGGGCAGAAATCCGGCGCACAAAATTCTGCGACCAGACCCGGTTGTCAACGACTGGCGCGCAACTCTTTCGACGTAAACCATTGCCACGCGAAGAAAACGCAGGCGCCAAGCAAAGACACCGCGAGGCCGACGATGAAACCGACCACCCCGGGGTAAACAGTCCAGGAATAAGCAACGATTCCAATCAGTACCGCGTCGAGCAGATACACCCAGAGGGGCCACGGTCGTTCGGGCCGGTGCTGCCACACTTCCCGGCGATCGGTTCCATGCCGAACTCCCCATCATCCAGATTCGGGAAAGCCCTTCCGGTGGAAAATCACTCGGTTCCTGCACCGCCACCCCGCACGAGTCCGCGAATGGCAAGGCCGAAGACGAGGGCCAAGAGGGCAACGCCAGCCACCAAGGACGCCAGGAAGGCCGCCATCTCCGCCGGAGGCAGAGACCCACAGCCACCCTCGGCAACGCACATCCCGATGGAGAAGTCCAGGAGGACGCCAACGAGCCCAAGGACCAGCAGCAGCGCGCCCACGAGGAGGATCGACCCGACATACCGCCGTCCTACCGGGACGAACTCTTTGTTCTCGGTGTCCGCCCGCCTCTGCAATCGTGCCATTCCGAAGGTTGCGAGCATCATGACGATCAGCCAGAGGAAGAATCCCGCGATGAGCCACCAAGGGGACACGTAGCCGCCATAGGCCGTCTGAAACATCGCAAGGCCGACGAAGCCTGCGGTGCTGCCGACGAAGAGCGCCACAAAACTGAGTTTGAGCCTGCCGCGCTCGTTGAATGCGTCGAACCACATTGGATGCGGAAACCGCCATCTCTCCGTTGCGGCAAAGCCCTTCCGCCGGAAACCCGTCGTATCGTCAAGCCGTCCCGGAGAGGAATCAATTGGTCCAAGCGCAGTCGATGTTTCGCCAGGCTCAAGCCCGCGAAATGGATCTGATGAACGCGAGAAAGAGGGCAGCCTCGACTGCAGCGAAGGCGAAGACCGCTAGATCGTAGCCCGGCGGGCGGCTGTGGTCGGCGCCTTGCGGAATGAGGTACCAAATCAGTTCAGGCCCGGTGAACCCGCAGGTGCCTATCAGGGCGCTGAACATTTTTGCCACGCTTTGTCTGGAGGGGGGCAGGGCTCTGAATTGAAATCGAAGAATCGTAACTTGGCGTCGCAAGCGTGGCACGATGCGCAAGGCGATTGCGAAGACGATGCCCGCGACGAATGCGCTCCAGGCCAACTCGAGAACCCAGCTTTGCATGGGCCGCTGAAAGTAATACCAGTCGACAAGATAGTAGACCGACAAAACGACCATCACTTGGACCAGGGTGAGGATTCCGGCGAACTGAGGAGAGACCGTCTTCGGAACCTTTCGCGCCATGAGTCGGCCGAAGCCCCTAAGCCCTCGTTCCGGCAAAGCCCTTCCGTCAGAGAATTACCCGTTTCTCGCACACCGCTTCACCGGGCCGGGGGCACCGTCACGATGACCGATGGCGGACCGCGGCCGGGCGATCCGGTTGTCTCCACCGACCCGGCCTCTGCACATTCGGGGGGCGATGGCCGGACTCAGGCGGCATTCGTTGGGGAGAGCGTGTTCATGGTGCAAGCCGAACGATTGCCCCGCGGCCCGCTCGGCTTGTTGGAGCCACCCGAGGTAAAGCTGGTTTGGCGGGATTCCGCCAATGGCCGGCGCCCTACTGAAAGAGTACTTGGCGGGCGTGTGCGGCACCATGGAGTTCGCGATCCGGCTGAGGCCGTGCGGCTTGAAACGATCTCGCGGCCAAACAACGCGATCGAGCCCTAATCGATTTAGTACCGGAAATCCGGCACGCAAAAGAGTTTGTGGGATGGGTCGCTGAATCGAATGAAACCTAGACGATGTCAGGGTCGCTCGACAATCATGGAGACCGCATTGCCGCCGCCGAGACACAGAGTCGTGAGGCCTCGCTTCGCGTTGCGGTCCTTCATCGCATACAAAAGAGTCGTGAGCACGCGGGCGCCACTGCAGCCAATCGGATGGCCGAGCGCGACCGCGCCGCCGTTCACGTTGAACTTCTCGTGCGGGATCCCGAGCTCGCGCATCACCACGAGGCTCGCGGCCGCGTACGCCTCGTTGTGCTCGAACAAGTCGATATCCTCGACCCCGAAGCCCGTCTTCTTCAGGAGCTTCCGGACGCCGGGGACCGGCGCCTCCATGACCGACTCCGGCTTCACGCCGACGGTGTTGTACGCGATGACACGGGCGAGCGGCTTCACGCCGTGGCGCTCCGCGGCGTCCTCGGACATCACGACCATCGCCGCCGCGCCGTCGCTCAGCTGCGACGCGTTCCCGGCCGTCACCTGACCGCCCTCCCGGAACACGGGCGGGAGCCTCGCCAGCTTCTCGAGGGAGGTGTCCGTGCGGATGCCTTCGTCGACCTCGACGCGGCTCGCGCCGGGGACCTCGACGGGGACGACCTGCTCCTTGAACCGGCCCTCCTGGGTCGCGCTGGCGGCCCGCCGCTGGCTCTCGAGCGCGAAGCGGTCCATGTCCTCCCGGGCCACGTGGAACTTCTCCGCGACGATCTCGCCCGTGATGCCCATGTGGAACTGGTTGTAGGCGTCCCAGAGGCCGTCGCTCACCATCGCGTCGACGAACGGCACGTTGTTGATCCCGACTCCCCAGCGGGCCTCCTTCACGAGGTACGGCGCCCGACTCATCGACTCCATCCCGCCCGCCAGGAGGATCTCCGCTGAGCCCGCGCGGATCATGTCCGAGGCGAACATGACCGCCTGCAGTCCGGAGCCGCAGACCTTGTTGATCGTCACCGCTCCGACGCGGTCTGGCAAACCGCCGAACAGCGCCGCCTGCCGTGCGGGATTCTGACCCAGGCCTGCGGCGATCACGTTGCCCATGAGGACCTCTTCGATGTCCGCGGGCACGAGCCCGGTGCGGTTCACCGCCTCGGCGACGACCGTGCTCCCGAGCTTGACCGCCTCGACGTTCCGGAAGGCCCGCCCGTACTTGCCGACGGGCGTCCGGCACGCGCCCGCAATCACGACGTCCGTCAGTGCAGGAACCTCCGCGACTTCGACGAACGAACGGAACGGTATTAAGATGTTGTCCGATGGGAGCGGAACCAGTCTACCGTCCGCCGCACGCCTTCCTCGTACGGAGTCGCGGGGTAGGGGCCGCTCGTCAGCTGGCGGTAGAGGGACCCATCGAGCAGCACGGGGTCGTCGAACAGGTACCCCATCTCGTACGCGGAACGGGCCAGGGGGTTGAACAGGCCGACGAGCCGGAACGACCCGCGGCCGAAGACGCGGACCCTTGGCTCGTGGGATCCGGCCGCCGCGTAGACGAGGCGGATGAACTCCCGTGGGGTAATCGGGCGTGGCCCCGGAACGTGGACCGCGCGGCCATGGGCCGCCGGCGTGCGGATGAGCGTCAGCATCGCCTCCGCCGCGTCGTCGATTAGGATGAACTCGTGAGGAGCGTCGGCATCCAGCGGCCATCGGCAACGCCCTCCCGCCAGCGCTCCCTCGAAGACGGGCCGATAGAGTTCGTGCATGACCCCCGGACCGTAGAACTCGGGATACCGCGGCAAGACGAGCCGAATCCGCCCGTCACGATGGGCTTGCAGGAACGTCCGCTCCACGGCGACCCGCAACCTTCCCTTTTGCGTCTGCGGCGCCTGCGGATGGTCTTCCGTCACCGGCCGCGTTTGGGGGCGGCCGTACACGTACACGTTGCCCGGGAACGCTAGCGTGGCGCCCGCGGCCTCCGCTGCCGCGAGGGCGTTCTCCGCGAGCCGCGGCACGAGCCGAGGCCAGTCCGGGTAAGGGACGTTCGCGGCATGCACGACGACGTCGACACCCCGGGCCGCCTCGATGACGGATTCTTTGGCATAGAGATCGGCGTGGACGACCTCCGTCCCGGCGGGAAACCGCTCCGTTCCCGACGACGGTCGGACCACCGCGCGGACCTGGTGGCCCGCGAGACGGGCTCGGCGGACGACCGCACTGCCGATGGATCCTCTCGCCCCGAGGACGGCCACGCGCACGTCGAAGCCGACACGCCCGCCGACACATAAGGCTGACTCAACCCGCCTACGTGCACGATGCATGCACGCGGGCGGGTTATCCCTGCCTGCCCGGGTGAGCCATCCGACCCGTCTCGGTGGGGCGGGCGAGGTGCGAACGATGGCAAGCGGAATCAAACTGGGGCCGCGCGCGACGATGTTCGTCGCGATCTTGCTGGCGGCGAGCGCGGTGGGCATCCTGACGCCCACCTTGAGCAACACGGTGTCGAAGGACGTGCAGGTGACCGGCTTCGCCGTCACCCTGACGGTGGACGGCGTGCCGGATTCCGTCTCGCCGGGAAGCTTGTTCCGCGTCATGGCGACGATGGCGAACAACGCGAACCGGCCGGTGCCGGCGATCTTGCGCGTGGAGGTCCGGAACCCGAACTCGACGACGCCGGACGAACTGACCGTCTACGCGGGGTGCGGTGCGGAAGAGATCGTCTCGGGCACGCGGCTGATCTATTACATCGGCTGGCATGGGCCGTTGCTCGCGCCGAAGGGAGTCTCCTTCGCGGCGGGGACGAGCCTCGCGGACGTCGCTGCGTCGATCGGCGCGGCCGACTACTGGCCAGCGGTCCTCCACGAGATCGAGGATCGGGACCCGGCCGGGTACGCGTCCCTGATCGACCCCGGGCTGAACGCCTCCGCGGGCGTGCGGAACTCCGATTCGGCGGTCCTGAAGGTCCTGTACTACTACGCGATGGCGACCTCGGCCAACGGCGACAGCTCGAACCTCGCGGACTGGACTCTCACGACGGCCTTCTCCGATCGCTTCGTCGCGTTCGGCGGCGCGCCGCAGAATGGCTTCCTCGTGGAGGTCCACCCGCAGTCCCGCGGCAGCTTCCAGTTCAAGTTCTGGGCTGAGCGGCCGGATGGGCTCGGCATCCCCGGCCACCCCACGTACACCTGCGGGCCGCTGTGAGCGTCGGCGGCCCACTTTTATTTTTCAATCGAGATGGAAGTCGAGCCGAAAGTTGATGACCCGAAGGGCCTTCGCCCGCCCGTGGACTTCCCGACCTTCGAGCACCTGCACTACTACGACCGGGTGCGGGACGTCCGTCTGAACATCTCCTACTCGAACGTCCAGCAATTCACCTTCGGGGAATTCGGACGGGAGCTGCCGAAGGACCTCGACCTGAACTGGACGAACACGAACGGCCCGGAGGCGCTCCGGAAGATGATCGCGGGCCGCCACGGGACGCATGCCGATCGCGTCCTCATGACGACCGGCGCGACCGAGGGCAACTTCCTCGTGAACGCGTCGCTAGTGCGACCGGGCGACCGCGTCCTCGTGGACTCTCCAACGTACTCGCCTTTGCGGGACGTGCCAGCGGGCCTCGGGGCGGAACTGATCCAGATCCCGCGGAGCTGCGACGATGGATGGCGGCTCGACCTCGACCTATGGCGGAAGGAAGCGAAGCGAGGGGCCCGGCTCCTCGTCTTCGCCAATCTGGGCAACCCGACCTCGACCGCCCTCTCGAAATCAGAGATCCAGGAAATCGCGGACATCGCCCAGGATTGCGGCGGACATGTGCTCGTGGACGAGACGTTCCGAGAACTCGCATTTGACACGCGGCCCCCGAGCGCCGCCACGTTCGGTCCTCGGATGATTGCTCTCTCGACTCTGACCAAGGTATGCGGACTCGGGACCCTTCGATCGGGGTGGGTCGTCGCGGATGCAGACCTATTGGAGCGCTTCGGGCGCCTGAAGGACTACACCTCGGGCGGGAACTCGGCGCTCGGTCAGCTGATCGCGAGCTGGGCGCTCGAACGGTGGGACTTCTTCCTCGATCGGGCGAAGCACATCTTGACCCGAAACCGCACGATTGTGCGGGAGGCGCTGGCCGCGATTCCGGCTCTCCGCGGCGACGTGCCGCCCGGGGGAACCGTCCTCTTCCCTCACAGCACGGTCGATGTTCCGGTCCTCACCGAAACGCTCCAGAAGAAGTTCAAGACCGTGATCGCACAAGGTCGGTTCTTCGGGCTGGACGACCACTTCCGCCTCGGGCTGGGCGGCGACACGGACGAATTGCGGCAGGGCCTCGAGAACCTCCGGAAGGCGGTGCGAGTGGCCAAGTGATGTGCAATCGTGGGAGGACGTCGCGCGGCTCCCAAGGTCGCTCCTCCCCGGAAAGTCTATTACATACAGCACTCCATGAGGCGTCGGAGGGGAGGTTCTCAGGAATATGCCAGAAGAGGAGTTTCTCGGTGAGCTTGCGGAGAAGACCACATCGGTGACCATCAAGGAGTTCACGCCGGAAGGCGTCTTGATCTCCTACAATCTCCAGGGACAAGTTAAGGGCCAGTACGAAGCCGCCCACATGGAGACCGTGGACGCTATGTTCAAACCGGACGGCACCTACGAGTTCGAGGCGCGGGGGATCGACCAGACGAACGACGGCGACATGGTCCTCACCCGGGCGAAGGGCATCGGGAAGACGGTCAGCCCGACCTCGGTTCACGCGGAAGGCGAAGCGACCTACCAGACCCTGTCCAAGAAGCTCGAGTGGCTGAATTCGGCGAAAGGGCGGTTCGAAGGGACCTACGACTTGTCCACGGGCGAGTTTGTCGCCAAGATCTTTGCTCAGAAGTGAGCTCGACCCGGGAATCCGTCAGGACAGATGGAGGCCTAGCTTGGCCTCTGGCCTTCCATTCGCCTCTGGATGTTTCGGAACCGATTCCGGCTGATCGGGTCAACTTTGCACGGAGCGGAGCGGGAGCATGGAGGGATTCGAACCTCCCTTCAGAATGACGGTCAATCGCCGGATTGAAATCTGGGCCCGTGGCTTTCCCCTAAGAGGGTAAGGTGCCCGCCCATGAGGGCGGGCGTTAGCTCGCAAGAGACCCATCTCTCTGGCGGTCGCGGCGATACGAATGGTTCGAGCCGGCCTAATTGGGTCACGAAGATGGGACAGCTTCGAAATCGACTTGGGGAATCTTCTTGTCGAAGAAAATGCTCTTGTGGGACACGCTCATCGAAAGCGCGACCGCTAGGTCCGCGTGAATGACCCCGAGGTGCCTCGCGGCGGCGGCGACTCGGGTCTGGCAACGGGTGTCCACGTTGTTCATGCTCGCGAGTTTCGCCGCGGATCCCACTGCAATCCCTAGGTCCACGCAGCGAAGCTGGCAAATGGGTCCGAGGAACTCCCAATCCTCGGACTCCTGGGTATGATGGGCCGGAGTCGCCCGCAGGAATTCGTTGCATGTGCCGTAACCGCACGCGCCGCAGTCGTACATCGGCGGATACCACTTCTCGAGTCCGATGAACAAAATCAGATCGACCTTCTCCGTGGTGTCGGCGTCACGGAAGAAGATCGGGTTCTTCAGTTTCGTCCCCCGAGCCCGAAGCCATTCCGCGAGGCGGTGGAGCGTTTCCTGGTCCTTGACAATCGTGGTCTCAATGAAAGGCTTGGATCCTTTGAGGAACAACTGCCCTCCGCTCTTCGGAGCGGTCATCGCGCTGACGGCGCACATCTTCGCGACGTTTTCTACGACTTCCGTGAACATCTCTTTCGGGTCCATCCGTCGCATCTCCCTCGATCACTCGTCTTGATATACCGCCGCCCGGTGGGTGGCAGGCAGGAATGCGTAAACCTTGTTGTTCTGTTGGTCGATTGCCAAGGTGTGGGCTCCTCTCTCCGTCGGTACGGTTTCGAGGAGCTTCATGCGCTTCGCGTCGAAGACATCGATCACTCCAGGGACGCCGACGGCGACGTAGACATGGCTCAGCGCGGCGTTGAAGAAAACAACGTCCGGCGGACCGCTGAGCTCCCCGACCAACCGGACCTTGCTCGAGTCTACGTCGACCGAAACGAGCTTTCCTCCGTCACAGGCGCAGAAGAGGTGTCTCCCACGCGGGTCAAGGTCGAGGCCATGGGGTCCCTTAGCTGGAATGTCGTAGGCCTCCCGAATTCCTGAGGGATTCTTCGCATCGATTCGCACGATGAGCGGCGGTTCTGCGATATTCACGTAGAAAGCAGCCGTCGGGCCGTCGTGCACAGCCCACCGAGGGCGCCCCGGAAGCTCCACGGTACGGGTGACTGCCTTCTGGCCGACATCGACCAGCGAAACGGTCGAGGAGTTCCGGACGCCGGGATCGCCAACATTCGCGACGAGTAACAGACCACCCGAGGGATCGAAGGCGAGCCCATTGGGACGAATGCCAACGGAAAGCCTCATCAGTTCTTCCTCGCTGCCCGCGGCGAAAGTGCTAACCGTGTTCTCCCCACGATTTGCAGTGAACATGAGTCTGCGTTCGTCGGATACGAGGACGCCCGCGACCCCCTTGAGTCCGGGGATCGACCGGAGGAATCGATCGGAGAGCGAGTCCACGACATCGAGACAATCGTTCGAAGTGTGGGCGACGTACAGCCTAGAGGAGGCACGATGGACCGCGGCATGATCGAAACCGCCATCCTTCGCATGCGCGGGAAGCTCGACGTAGCCCAGAAGACGGAGGCTCATCAACTCGTGTGCTCCAGCTTGGCCTTCCCCTCGACCTTGAGTTTGCAATACGCATAGAGCGCATCGTACGCGGGAAACTGGAGCCGCATGTTCTCGAAATCGTCCTTCGCATTCGTCCGGAACCCGAGAGCCATCGCCTCGAGCCCCGCACCCTCGGCACGCCGCGCTCGCGGGGCCGCATCAGCCGTGCGCACGATTTCCGCCATGTCGAGGAGCGCCGGGTCCGCGAGCTTGTACTTCTTAATGATCGCGTCGAAGCTACAACGCTCGTCGCCGCCCTCCTTGTAATGGAATAGCTCGGCGCCCGGGCTGTCGTACGGGATCGCAC
>DASPZJ010000099.1:0-4594 GCA_035636315.1 Thermoplasmata archaeon | reverse complement strand
AGTCGGCCGGGACGCGACGGAGCTGTTCCTCGTCATGGGCGCCTTCGGCATCCTGGCGGGCGTCCTGCTGATCGTGAACATCTTCGTCATGCTCGCGGAGGAGCGGAAGCCGGAGCTCGGCATCACGCGGGCGGTCGGGTTTCTGCGGCGGGACCTCCTGGCGACGTTCGCCCTCGAGGGGACGTTCTACGCCGTCGTCGCGGCGGCGCTCGGCGCCGTCGCCGGGCTGGGCCTCGGCTACGTCATGGTGTACTTCTTCGACAAGGTCGTGCCCCACGGCGACGTCGTCGTGACGTTCCACTTCGACCCGGCGTCGGTCGTCACCGCGTTCGTCGCGGGCGCCACGCTGACGTGGGCGACGATCCTCCTCGCGTCGTGGCGCGTGAGCCGGCTGAACATCGTCCGCGCGATCCGCGATCTGCCGGAGCCCGGGACCCGGGAGCGGTCGCGCGAGGTCACGCTCGTCGGTGCGGTCGTTGCCCTCGGAGGCGTCATCCTGACGGCATGGGGCTTCGCCGCGAACACGGGGTTGGGCAAGATCCCCGGCCCTCCGATCCTCGCGATCGGCGTGGGGATTGCCGCGTCCTCGAAGGGATGGGCACGGCCCGCGCTCTCTATGGCGTCCCTGTTCAACCTCGGCTGGATCCTCATGCCCGTCGGGCTGCTGAACGAGGCGACGGACAGCGTCTCGATCGCCTTCGTGATGACAGGACTCATCCTCGTAGGCTCGGGCATCCTGATCGCCGTGTTCAACGTCAGCGAGGTCCTGCGGGCGCTGCTCCGGCGAGCGAACCGCGGCGCCGGTCGGCCCGTCCTCCGGACGGCGGTGTCGTATCCGATGGAGAAGCGGTTCCGGACCGGGATGACCGTGGCGATGTTCGCGCTCATCCTGTTCATGGTCACACTGATCTCGATGATCCAAGGGCTGCAGGAATCGAGCCTCGACACGTTCGTGCAACAGCAGTCCGGCGGCTACGACGTGATCGCGTACACGACCACGTACGGCGAGATACCGGACTTCCGGCAGCGCCTCCAGGGGAACTTTAGCGAGGACCTCTTCGCTGGCGGCTGGAACGGGACGGCGAGCGCGAGCGTCTTGCCCGCGCGCGTGCAGGCGATCGGCGGGAATCGGTCGTTCGACTATACGCTCTGGGGCGTCGACAACTTCCTCATCCAAAGCAACCAGTACGGATTCTACAGCAAGATGTCCTCGTACGTCAACGAGACGGACGGAAAGGTCGTGCCGCTGACGACCCGCCAGGACGTCTGGCTCTCCCTCCGAAACAACCACACCCTGGCGATCGTCGACCGGAGCGCGGCGGGGCAGAATCAGTTCGTCCCGGACGAGAGCCGCCTGCGCGTCGTCCCCGGCAACACCATCCGAGTGTTTGACGCGGCCGGCCGCGGCGTCAACCTGACGGTCGTCGGCGTGCTCGAGCAAGCTTTGCAGTTCACGTCCGGTGTCTTCGTGGACCAGGGGGTGGTCCGCGCCGTGTTCCCGGCGGAGGAGCGGTACACGGCGTACTTCTTCCAGATGGCACCCGGGGCCGATGTCCCCACGTTCCGGGCCGACCTCGAGCGGGCGTTCTTCGCGTACGGATTGCAGACGATCGACATCCGCGAGGCGATCGGCCAGGCGTTCGACGCGTCGCAGCAGGTCCTCACGCTCATGGAGGCCTACCTGGCGATGGGACTGCTCGTCGGGATCGTCGGCCTCGCCGTCATCACGATCCGAGCGGTCGTCGAGCGGCGCACGCAGATCGGCGCGCTCCGGGCGATCGGCTTCACCCAACGGATGGTGCTCTCCATGTTCCTCGTTGAGATCGCCCTCATCGCCGTGCTGGGCGTGGGGATCGGGGTGGCCCTCGGGATCGTGTTCGCGTACAAGATCTACGTCGTGTACTTCGCGGACATCATCGTCTTCAGCGTGCCATGGACGCACCTGCTCGCGATCATCGGCGGGGCGTCCGCCGCGACGGTCGCGTGCACCGCGCAGCCCGCCGTCCGCGCGTCCCGCCTCCCGCCCGCCGAGGCGCTGCGGTACATCGAGTGAGCCGCGCGTCGAGCGTGTCCACAGGAACATACCTCTAAGTGTCGGTATGCCGCCCGTCCGCGGTCGCGGATGCGATGGCCTGCTCGATTTTGGCCCGGCGTCGCGCGAATTCTTGCTCGGCCCGGCGATGGTACGCCGCGATCCGGCGGAGCAGCTCCTGCTTCGCTCGATCCGATCCGACGCGGCCGACGTAGTCCTCTCTCCGCGCGGACCGACCGTTCGTCCGTTCGTAGTGCCAGAAGTAGAAGCACCGCCGTCCATCGAAGTCGCGGACCCGCGCGCCGCATCCGATCTCCATCGTTCATACCTCTAAGTAGAGGTATATCCGTAGAGGGCCTCAGGCTTCCGGTGGGGTGGGCGAAACAACTCTCGCGTCGCCCCCGGAACAATCCTTTTATGCGCTCCGGGGCTGTCCGCGGAGACGCGCATGGCCGACGCGAAACTCCCGGAGAAAGCTTGGGAGCCTTCCATCGAAGAAGAGGTCCTCGACCTCTGGAAACGGGAGCCGGATTCGTATCGCTTCGACCCCCAGCCGGGCCAGCCAATCTACGTGATCGACACGCCGCCGCCGTATCCGAGCGGCTCGTGGCACGTCGGCGCGGTCATGGCCTACTCCCTGATCGACATGATCGCCCGCGCGCAGCGCATGCTCGGCCGCGCCGTCCTGTTCCCGTTCGGCCTCGACCGGAACGGAATCAACATCGAGCGCACGGTCGAGAAGAAGACCGGCAAGCCGCTCCACAAATGGGACCGCGAGGCGTTCATCGCGGAGTGCCGCAAGGAGATCGAGTCGATCGGTAGTGGCCTGCTCGAGCTCGCGACGCGCGTCGGGATGTCCGCGGACTTCGCACACACGTACTACACGGACTCCGACGAGTACCGGGCGTACAGCCAGTCGATCTTCCTCGAACTCTGGCCGAAAGGCCTCTTCTATCGGGGCGAGCGCCCGACGTTCTGGTGCCCCGTGTGCGAGACGCCCCTCGCCGAGGCGGACATCGAGTACGAGGAGCGGCCGTCGAGCCTCGTGTCCATTCGGTTCCCTCTGACGTCGGTCGGGGAGATCCGGATCGCCACGACCCGGCCGGAGCTGCTCGCCGCATGCCGCGCGATCATCGTCCATCCCGACGACGCTCGCTTCGCGGGCCTCCATGGGAAGCGGGCGCGCGTGCCGCTCTACGGCCACGAGGTGCCGATCGTCCCACACGCGATGGCGAAGCCGGAGTTCGGCAGCGGCGCGGCGATGATCTGCTCGTACGGCGACATGGTCGACCTCGCGCTGTTCCGCGAACTCCGCCTCGAGCCGGTCAAGGCGATCGACGAGTCGGGCCGCATGACGCCAGCCGCCGGCTCGCTGAAGGGCCTGAAGGTCGAGGCCGCGCGCAAGAAGGCGATCGACGAACTCCGCGCCGCGGACGCGCTGGAGAAAGTCGAACCGATCCAGCACATGACCCCGATGTGCTCGCGCTCCCTGAACCCGATCGAGTTCATCTCCTCGGACGCGTGGTACATGAAGCAGCTCGAGTTCCGCGACGACCTGCGGCGCCTCGCGCACGAGATGGAGTTCCGGCCGACGCGTCACCGGCAGCTCCTCTTGGATTGGATGGACAGCCTGACGATCGACTGGCCGATCTCCCGACGGCGGTACTACCACACGGAGATCCCGCTATGGTACTGCAAGAAGTGTGGCGAGACGCTCGCGCCCCCTCCAGGCAAGTACTACCGTCCGTGGAAGGACCCCGCTCCGTTCGAGAAATGCCCGAAGTGCGGCTCGAACGCGTTCGTCGGCGAGGACCGCGTCTTCGACACGTGGATGGACTCGAGCGTCTCGAACCTCTTCCTCACGCGCTACGGCAAGGACCCGGCGTTCTTCGCCGCGACGTTCCCCGTCTCCCTGCGGCCGCAAGGCCGGGAGATCGTCCGGACCTGGCTCTACTATACGACGCTGAAATCCTGGGTCGTCCGGCGCTCGAAGCCGTTCCACCGGGTGTTCATCCACGGACTCGGCCTCGACGCCCGCGGACGCGCGATGCACCGGACCCTCGGCAACGTCATCGACCCGTGGCCCCTGATCCGGAAGTACGGCGCGGACGCGATCCGGGCGTTCGTCGCGGGCGAGACGAACCCGGGAGACGACTTCCGGATCTCGGAGCAAAAGATCGGCGGGGCCGCGAAGTTCGTCACGAAGCTGTGGAACGTCGCCCGATTCATCTCGTCGTTCGAGGAGCCGGACGCCGGCAAGTTGCAGCCGACGGACGAGTGGATCCTCGCGGAGCTGAACCGGCTCATCGAGTCGTCTCGCGGCGCGTACGAGGACCTGAACCTCTTCCTGCCGGCGAACCGCGGCCGGGACTTCCTCTGGAACCTCTTCGCCCCGCACTACGTCGAGATGGTGAAGGCCCGCGCCTACGAAGGCGACACGGGGGCGCGATGGACGCTCCACGCGTGCCTGCGCGACCTCCTGCGGCTCCTCGCCCCGATCGTGCCTTTCTCGACGGACCGGATCTGGCGTGCCGTGTACGGGGGCGGCATCCATGCGGAGCG
>DASPZJ010000098.1:0-32197 GCA_035636315.1 Thermoplasmata archaeon | reverse complement strand
GCGTTCGGCCCGATCTCGCGCCGGCCGTCCGCGCGGACGATCCAGTGCGGGTCGAGGAACGGGAGCTCCGGGTGTTTCGGCACCGTGTAGATGTTACGGCTCGAGAGGGAGTGCCACGCCGGGTCGATTTCCCAATACTCCCCCCTGAAGTGCAAGTCCGTGTACTCCCGTCCGACGCCGAGCATGTGCGCGATGTCGATCGAGTTGCCGCCCGCGCAGTTGATGAGGAAGCGCGTGCGGATCGGCGCGGAGCTCCGGCCGGCGCGGACGCGGATCCGGGAGCGTGGGTCCAGGTAGGTCGCGCCGCCTCCGAGTTCGGCGAGGCGGATTTCCAGGGCGTCCCCCGCGACCTCGATCGAGTCGACCTCGGCTCGGAGCAGGAATCGCGCCCCCGCTTGCTCGGCCTCGTCGCGCATCGCTTCCGTGAAGGCGGGATAGTCCACGCCGGTGTCCGTCTTGGACCAGATCGCGCCGTGGCAGCGGATGTTCGGCTCGTGCCGCCGCACCTCGGCCGGCGTCAGCACTTCGAGCTCGTCCTCGCCCATCCCGTTCGCGAGGCCCCATTGGAGGTACTTGTCGAGCCGAGGGACCGCATCCTCGCGGGTCGCGACCTCGAACGTGGAGACGGACATCCACGGGAGCCCGCGGCGGGCCGCGTACTCCTTCCACATGCGATACGCCACTTGCGACGACCGCGCGAACACCTTTCGCTCGACGGGATCGAGGTAGAATGGCCGGTGCACGACGCCCGTGTTCCGTCGGGACGTGTGCTGCGCGACCTGGGATTCCTTCTCCAGGACCGCGATCCGGCCCTCGTAGCGGTGGGCGAGCCAGTACGCGAACGACGTGCCGAGGATTCCGCCCCCGATGACCGTGACGTCCCACGGCTCCATGGTCCGTTGGAGCGGAAGATGCCCCGGGTTATTATCCCTGCGTACGCACGCGGCGGAGGGCCGACCGCAGGACGTGCAATGGGTACGCCAGGAACCTCGTCGCTTGGCGGAGCGCCCGCCGGCGAATCTCATCCGCCGACAGGAACACCTCCTTCAATTCCGGGATCTCGACCTTCGGGGCGAAGAACACGTACACGGGTATCCCGGCGGCGAAGAGGGCCAGGGAGACCGCGATCTGCAGCGGATCCACGAGGACGATGAGGAGGACGGAGAACGCCGCCCCCAACAAGGGGACGACGATCTTCCCGCGCAGCTCCGAGGCGATCCTCGGATGCCGTTTCGCCAGGCGCATCGCCGAGAGGCACGTCGCCAGATACGCGACCGCGAGGAGGAAGACAGACGCGTTGATCAACGCCGCCAACCCGCCGACGAGGCTCGCGACGTACGCCGCGGCGCAGAGGACCGTCAAGCCAACGTAGGGCGTGCGGAACTTCCCGTGACGCCGACTGAACGCCTTCGGCAGGAATCCATCCAAGGACATCGCGTACGCGAGCCGCGACGTGCCGATCGTACCGGACTCGTCCGCGCCGGTGATCGACAGGAGTGCGCCGACGCCGACCACGCCGATCGCGACGGCCATCAGCATCCCCGACGACCCGAAGATCGCGGCCGTCGCGTCGATCAAGGGGCTGCTCGATGACGCGAGCGTGCCCCGGGGGACCGCGCCGATCACGACGAAGTTCGTGAGGAGGTAGAACGCCGTGACGATCAGCATGCCGAACATGATCGCCTTGGGGATCGTCCGCGCGGGCCGCTCGATCTCGTCCGCGGGAAGCGTGGATTGCTCGAAGCCCGCGTACGCCCAGAAGATCAGCACGAGCGCCTGCCCGAACGCGCGGACGTCGCCGGCGAAGAACGGCGTGAGGTTCGACACGACCGTGTCGGGCCGGAGGCCGACGAAGACGAGCCCTCCGAGGATCACGAGGACGAGCGGACTGAGCTTTGCGATCGTGAGGAGGTCGTTCACCCGGCCCGCCATCTTGACCCCGACGACGTTCGTCCCGAGGACGATCGCGATGAACACCGCCTTGAGCAGCGCGCGTCCGAGATCGTCGATCCCCGGGACGAGGGCCACGAAATACTGGGTGAACGCGACCGGGAACACCGCGAGGGAGAACCACTCCGCGAGCAAGAGGCCCCAGCCCACCATGAATCCGGGGAACGGGCCGGAGACCGCCTTGACGTAGGCGTAGGGCCCGCCGACTTTCGGGAGGAACATGACGCAGTACGCGAACGAGAGCGCGATGACGCCCGCCATGAGACCGGCGAGGACCCAGACGACGAGGGACGCGGGGCCGATCAGCCGCGCGCCGATCGCCGTGGCCACGTACACGTCCGCGCCGATGATCGCCCCGACGACGAGGTTCGTCACGTCGAAGGTGTTCAGCCGCCGCGTCGTGTCGCCCGTGCGGACCCCTCGACAACCCGACGGGGCATTCACCCGGGCCAGGGGACGCCCAGGTCGTTCCCGATTTTCTTCAGCTCCTCCGCCACCTTCGGACCGAGGGGGATGCCTTCCTTCCCATGTGCCTCGGTGCGTGCGTAGCTCTTCTCCCCGTGCACATAGATGCGGTCCTGTCCCTGGGCCTTCGGGCTGTCCTTGAGCTCGCGCGCGAGTCGATCCATGTCCCGCCGGAACTCGTCGAGCGGCCGGAAGGCCGCGGGGTCGAGGGCCATGAAGAAATGCCCGACGTCGGGCCGCTTCTCGTCGGCGTAGACCTGCAGGCCCGTCGCCGCGCCGCTCAGCACGCCGCACAGGACGTCGACCATGAGGGCGAGCCCGTAGCCCTTGTGCCCACCGAGGTCCTCGCCCTCGCCTCCGAGCGGGAGGAGGCCGCCGCCGAGTCGGGTCGCGAGCGCCTTCAGCACCCGCGTGGGGTCCGTCGAACTCCGTCCGGTCTCATCGACGGCCCAACCGGGCGGGATCGGCTTGCCGAGGCGGTTGTAGACTTCCACCTTGCCGCGCGGCACGGTCGAGGTCGCCATGTCGAGGACGAACGCCTTCTCCTTCATCGCCGGCGCCGTCAGGGAGATCGGGTTCGTCCCGAGCACGGAGATGCGGCCGAACGTCGGAACGACGAGCGGCGCGGCGTTCGTCATGCTCACGCCGATCAAGTCGTGCTCGAGCGCCATGAGCGTGTAGTACCCCGCGATCCCGTAGTGATTCGAGTTCCGCACCGTGACGATGCCGACCGCGGTGTCCTTCGCCTTCCGGATCGCGACGTCCATCCCCTTCTTGCCGACGACCTGGCCGAGGCTCTGGCCGCCGTCGATGAGCGCGGTCGCCTTCGTCTCCTTGAGGATGCGGCTCTCGTCGTGCGGCTTCATGTAGCCGGCCTTCAACCCGCCGACGTAGCGGCCGAGTCGCGCGACGCCGTGCGAGTCGATGCCGCGCAGGTCCGCGAGGACGAGGACGTCGGTCGTGACGCGCGCGTCCTCCGGAGGCACATCGAGCTTCGTGAGGACTCGCTCGCAGAATTGCCGGAGCGCCTTCTCTTGGACGAGAATCGGTTCCGCCATCGAACTCGCTGCGGCTCCTTACAGCAGGCCGAGAGACCGTCCGGCCTATAAGCCTACGGTTTGATCCGGGGAAACGATGGGTCGGGTTCGGCATGTCGCAGGACTTCTCGGAGCCCGATCGCGATGCCAAGGATCAGGACCGCGAGAAACGACACATCCCACCCGAAGAGGAACGCGGGTGACGGAGGAGGAGGCCCAGTGCAGGCGCTGACGCAGAGGCCTGTGTACGGCTGCCCGGAAACCAAGCCGACCGCTCCCGCGAGGACGAGGAGGACGCTGAGCACCCGCCGACGATTCAGGCGGTCCGACGACGTCGTCTCCGTCATGACCGATCCCGTCAGCTCGAGCCGAGACAAGAACCTAGCGAGATACGCCCGCTTGCAGCACGAGGACCGCAGTCCTGCGCGAAACCTTCGCGGCACCCGGTCCATGGCACCGTGATCACGATCGTCCGGGAAGCTTCCTCGTTTGTAGATTTTGTAAACCAGAACTGAGATAAATCGCGGACGGCGTTCGTCGCCCATGGACGGTCCATCGAATCTCGATCGTAACGGGCCCCGAAGCCATGGCCCGATCGAACGGGTCGCCCTCATCACGGGCGCCAGCCGCGGGCTCGGTTACACGCTGGCCGAATTCCTCGCGCGGCAACGGTGGAGCCTGATCGTCACCGCGCGTCATGAGCGCCCGCTCTCCGAGGCCGCGGATCGCCTGCGGGCCGCCGGCGCAATCGTGACGGCCGTCCCCGGCGACGTCGCGCGGCCGAGGGATCGCCGTTCGATCGCCGCGGCCGTGCGTCAGGTGGGCCGGTTGGATCTCCTCGTCAACAACGCGTCGGAGCTCGGGGCCTCTCCGCTCCCACCCCTCCTGGAACACACCCTCCCCGCCCTGCGGCGGGTCTTCGAGGTCAACGTGCTCGCGCCAATCGCCCTCGTCCGAGCCTGTCTCCCGCTCCTTGCGTCGTCGCGAGGCCTCGTCGTGAACGTCACGAGCGATGCGGCGGGTGGCGGCTATCCGGGATGGGGCGGGTACGGTTCCAGCAAGGCCGCGCTCGAGCTCGTTTCGAAGACCCTGGCGAACGAGTTGCGGGATGCGGGGGTCGGCGTCGTCGCGGTGGACCCGGGCGACCTCCGGACCCAGATGCACCAGGACGCGTTCCCGGGCCAGGACATCCGGGACCGACCTCTGCCGGAGGTGACGCTCCCGTTCTGGGCTTGGCTCGAGGGGCAAGACCCGGCGCGGGTTACGGGCCAGAGATTTGAGGCGCAAGGCGCCGTCTGGGAGGTACCTGCTTGAATCGACAGGAACTCGCGTTCGAACAGCCTCGTGAATTGTTCGCATCGACCCCCGCCGAACTCAAGCGCGGTTCCCGTGACGAGGTGCGGCTCCTCGTCACAACGCCGGAAGGGACCGCCCACGCGGCGTTCGAGGACCTGCCTCGGTTCCTGTCCGCAGGCGATCTCCTCGTGGCAAATGAGAGCGCGACCCTGGCCGCGAGCCTCGTGGCCCGCGGCGCCTCAGGAACGTACACGCTCAATCTCAGCACGCGTTATGCGGAGCGCCTCTGGCTCGCGGAGCCCCGGTGGGACGCCGCTCTTCCGGGACCGATGCCGATCCGCGCGGGGGAGGACGCCGCCGTTGGCGACGCGACCGTGACGTTCGTCGCGGCGTATCCCGGCATCCCGCGGCTGTGGTTCATCCACGCGGACCGGCCGCTCGAGCCGATCCTGGAGCGGGAGGGAGCCCCGATCCACTACGGGTACGTCCCGAAGGCCTGGCCTCTCGACGCGTACCGGAGCCTCTTCTCCCGCATCCCCGGCAGCGCCGAGATGCCATCGGCGGCTCGGCCGATCACGCCACGGGTCCAGAAATCCCTCGCGGCCGCCGGCGTTCGGTTCGCGTCCATCTTGCTCCATGCAGGCGTCAGCAGCCTCGAGATCGAGGCGGAGGCTGTCGAACAGCAAGCCGTCTACCCGGAGCCGTTCGAGGTATCGGAGGAGACGGCGGGACTGGTGAACGCCACGCGGGGGGCGGGCCATCGCGTCGTCGCGATCGGCACGACGGTCGTCCGCGCGCTCGAGTCGGCGTGGACGCCGGACGGGATGCGGCCCCGCCAAGGATTCACGCGCGTGTTCGTCCATCCCGGCAATCCGGTCCGCGCGATCGACGGCCTACTGACCGGCTTCCACGATCCGGTCACGAGTCATCTCGCAATGCTGGCAGGGTTCATCGGGTTGCCGCGCGTGATGGAAACGTACCGTGAGGCGATCGCGAACGGATACCGCTGGCACGAATTCGGGGATAGCCACCTGATCTTGCGCAAGTGACCGGCCCGATCGTCGAATGCGCACGCCGTCTCGGCCATCGGGGATGATTCAATCAGGCGAGGTACTCTTGGCAATCCTCAGTCGGATTCCTTCGCCACCGGGCCCGTGTACGTCGCAATGTACCAGTGGTTGCCACCGGGATCGCGAACGGCGGCCGCGCGTTCCCCGTATTCCATATCCCGCACGTCATGAAGACTCACCCCTCCCGCCCTGAGGGCGCGCTTGTAGGTGGCGTCCACGTCGCGGACGTAGAGATGAATGCCGGACGGGAGGGCTCTCCACTGAGCTGCGGCCCGGCCGATCTCCACGATGCTGCCATCGACGCGGAGGGCGGCATGCGCTATCTTTCCGTCGGAGCCGACGGCACGCTGGTCCTCCAGTTCCTCGGCCCGGAAGGCTTCCTTGACAAAAGCCACGAGACGGTCGGGGTCGTCCACGGTGAGATAGGGTGTTACGGCCGTGAATCCGGGAGGCATGTGGGATGCGCGTTTGCGTTCGGACATGACAGGACCGCGAGGGGTACACTCGGTTCGCGGTTTCAGCGTTTCGGCGGACCGGACCTCGACCCCGCCGGCCAAGATCATGCGAGAGATGCGGAGTTGCTTGGATGCGCCGTTGTCCCGCGCATAGCAACCGAGGTCCAGTCTTCATCGGGGCATGTCGGGTACACGTAGCACTAGCCTTCATACAGGAGGCCTGCAATGCATGCATTGCATGCAATCTGCAACGGCCCGGAAGCCCACGATTTCCTTGCGCCTGCCTCGACCCCTCCTCGACGAAATCGATGAGCTCGTTCGGAGGACACGGATGCGTTCACGCACCGAGTTCCTCGAGCGCGTGGTCGAATCGTACGTGGACGAACTCCGAGAAGCTCGCGTCGTCGTCGTCAAGTCTTGGACGGACGGGAAGGCACGGAATGCGATCCTCAGGTACCTCAAGGGTCGGCGCGCGACCTATGTCACGGATGTCGCGGAGGCGTTGGGGATGGACCTCGATCTCGCTTTCCGGGTCGTTGGATCCCTCGCCAAGGAGGGAAGGGTCGTTGAGTGAACTCGGGAGGGTTGGTGACGGCGTCGCGGGCGAGCAGCTCGCGGCGGTCGGTCGAAAGATGGGCAGGGTGTTCGTCATCACGGGGACTGGCGCGCATCGGGCCCAGCGCGTCTACATCTGGGGGGATCCCGCCCGCTGCTATGTCGACAAGCCAATCCGGCGTCCCTGACGGCAACCATCGGCCCGGCGCGAGGTACGGGCCTGCTGGGATTCGAAGCCGGTTGCGGGCTGCGTAGGCCCGCGTCCTATCCTCCAAGGCTGGCGAACATGCCCCCAAGGACGGCGACCGCCGAGAGGCATATTCCAGAAAAGACCGCACCGATGGAGAGCAAATCCCGAAACCGCTCGGGCCCCGTTCGAGCGCGGGAAATTCCCAGAAACAGGACGAGGTTTGTGAGGTTCGCAACGAAGACCGCGGGCATCACGACGAGCGTGTCGTCCTGAAACGCGAAAAAGCGCGGACTTGCGATGAGCAGAGCCGCCGAGAGGGTCGGCACGCCAATCGCGACGAGGACCCCCGCAAGGTGAACGGGCCTGAGGATTCGGGTCCGCGTACTGAGGTTCGGCGCGTACACAGCTGTTGGCTGCCTCATCGGAGGCTCGGGGAAGAAGATGTCGTTATCGATCCGGATTCATTCGGGGACACCGGAGGAAAGACTTTAAAGCCGGCATCGAATTCGACGCGCGCCGCGAGGCAATGCGGGAGTACAATGCCCTGGGGACTTCAAAATCGACTGTCTCGGATCATCCGCCCGACGGACGGCCACACCGTCATGCTCGCCGCGGACCACGGATACTTCCTCGGGCCGACGCGCAAAATCGAGATCCCGCGTAAGACGCTGGAGCCGCTCCTGCCCTACGCGGATGCGGTGATGGTGACCCGCGGCGTCGTGCGGACCTCGATCGACCCCGGCGCGAACGTCCCCATCGTGCTTCGGGTGTCGGGGGGCGCGAGCGTCCTCAACGAGGACCTCTCCAACGAGAAGATCACGACATCGATGCGGGAGGCCGTCCGCCTGAACGCGTCCGCGGTCGCCCTCTCGATCTTCGTCGGCGCGCCGCACGAGCACGAGAGCCTCGTGAACCTCGGGCATCTTGTCGACGAAGGCGAGGAGGCGGGCCTGCCCGTCCTCGCGGTGACGGCAGTGGGTAAGGAGCTGGAGAAGCGCGACGCCCGCTACCTTGGCCTCGCGACGCGCATCGCCGCGGAGTTCGGCGCCCACTTCGTGAAGACGTACTACTGCGACCCGGAGTTCGACAAGGTGGTCGAGGGGTGCCCCGTGCCCCTCGTCGTGGCGGGAGGCCCGAAGCTCGAGACGGAGCTCGACGCGCTCGAGCTCGCGTACAACTCCATCCAAGCGGGAGCGGCCGGCGTCGACATGGGCCGCAACATCTGGCAGTCCTCCAACCCGGTCGGGATGATCCGTGGGGTCCGGGCGGTCGTCCATGAGCGGGCGACGCCGAAGGAAGCCCTCGACGTCCTCAAGGGCGGCAAGGCCCGCAAGTAGGCGGCCCATGCGCGCCGCGATGTACTACGCGAACGACGACGTGCGCATCGTCGACCTGCCGAAGCCGAAGATCGGCGCGGGTGAGATCCTCGTCAAGGTGCGCGCGAGCGGCATCTGTGGTTCCGACGTCATGGAGTGGTACCGCAAGCCGAAGGCCCCGGTCGTCCTTGGTCATGAGATCGCCGCCGAGGTCGTTGAGGTCGGGGCTGGCGTCGACCGGATAGAGGTTGGAAGTCGCGTGTTCGTATCTCATCATGTGCCGTGCGGCGCGTGCCGGTACTGCCTCGCGGGCCACGAGACCGTTTGCGACACCTTGCGGATGACGAACTTCGATCCCGGAGGGTTCGCAGAGTTCGTGCGCGTGCCGGCGATCAACGTGAAGCACGGCGTCTTCGCGCTTCCGAGCGGGCTCTCCGACGAGGAGGCGACGTTCGTGGAGCCCCTCGGCTGCGTGATTCGCGGTCAGCGGCTCGCGGGCCTCCGTCCGGGCGGGACGGTCCTGGTGATCGGGAGCGGCGTGGCGGGCCTCCTGCACGTCAAGCTCGCCAAGGCCTCGGGAGCCGCGACGGTCATCGCGACGGACGTCGTCGAATTTCGCAAGGCCGCCGCGACGAAGGCGGGAGCCGATCTTGTGATCGACGGCCGGGAGGACGTCCCATCGAAAGTCAAAGAGACGAACGAGGGGCGGCTCGCGGACCTCGTGGTCACGTGCACCGGCGCGGCGAAGGCGATCGCACAAGGGTTCGCATCGGTCGACCGTGGCGGGAGCATCCTCCTCTTCGCGCCGGCGGAGCCCGCCGCCAAGATTGAGATTCCGTTCAATGCGCTGTGGCGTGAGGAGGTCACCGTCATGTCGTCCTACGGCGGAAGCCCCCGAGACATCCGCGAGGCGATCGAACTCCTCGCGGGGAAACGGATCGCAGTCGGGGACTTGATTACTCACGTCCTCCCGCTGGCCAGCGCCAAGGAGGGTTTCCGCCTCGTCGCGCGGGCGCTAGACTCGATCAAGGTCATCTTGCGGCCGTGAGGCTCAAGGCCGCTCCCGCAGACGAGTCTCGGCGGCAATCCGTGGAATCTCGCATCACCGGCGTACTGGCTCGGCCGCTGCTCCCCCCTGCGTTGGGGCTCCCACGCCTGATGGGGCAGGGGTGACCTCCTCCCAGATCTTGGTGTCCTTCGTCTCGGGTAGGTATTTCAGACCAACGAGCAGCGTCATCACCGGAATCGCGATGCACCAGATCAGAAACAAGAAGATGTTTCCCGTCCAGACGACAATGGCCGTCGCGATGACCGGTGTGAAGCCGCCGAACTCGCCGTTCCCGAGGTGGTAGGGGACCGAGAGAGCCGTGTATCGGATCCGTGCCGGGAAGAACTCGACGAGGAAGGCGGCGATCGGCGCGTACACCATCGTGACATAGAAGACCAAAACGAAGTTCAGCGCGATGAGGATGGGGACATTCGGTGGGTTCGCAAATGCCGCGATTCCGGCGAAGATAGGGTAGTACGTCACGGCCGCGAGGAGGCACCCAGCCATGATGATCTTCTTCCGTCCAATCCGGTCCGATAGTCGACCGAAAACGATGAAGAAGGGAGTCGCGAGGGCCAGGGCGACGAGGATGATGATGGAGGCAAGCGTAGCATCCATCTTCAGCGACGTTTGCATGAAGAACAGAGCGTAGAACTGGCCCGTGTACCAGACGACCGCTTGGCCTGCGGTGGCCCCAAATAGCGCGAGCAGGATGAGTTTCCAGTTCGCCCAACTGGCGAGGGCTTCTCGCAAGGGCGCCTTCGACGTCCGGCCCGCCGCCTTAAGCCGCGCGAACAGTGGTGTCTCCCGAAGTTTCCAACGGATGAAAAGCGATGCCGCCACGAGCACCGAGGAGAGGAGGAAAGGGATTCTCCATCCCCAGCTATTGAACGCTTGAATGCCCAAGATCGCCTTGAGGATGAGGACGATTCCGAGGGAGAGAAACAGTCCGAGCGTGGCCGTCGTTTGGATGAAACTCGTCCAATAGCCTCGTTTCCCATCGGGTGCGTGTTCGGCGACGTAGACGACTGCGCCACCGTATTCGCCTCCGAGGGCGAGTCCCTGGATCACCCGCAACCCAAGGAGCGTGATCGGCACGATGACGCCGACCTGGGCGTACGTCGGCAAGAGCCCGATCAGGGTCGTCCCGAGGCCCATGATCGTAATCGTGAGGAGGAAGGCGTACTTTCGACCGACAAAGTCACCGATTCGTCCGAAGACGACCGCACCGAAAGGGCGGACCGCGAAGCCGGCTGCGAACGTCGCAAGGGTCAGAAGAAACGCCCCGGACCCGGGCGCGAAGAATATCCCCGCCATCAACGTGGCCAAGGAGCCGAAGATGTAGAAGTCGTACCACTCGATCATCGTCCCTGTGCCGGAGGCAGCGACGATAAACGGCATTCCGTGCGCCTTCTTGATCGCCTGAGGACCCGCGACCTGCCCGACCTCCATCGCCATGCCGTGCGAGAAATTGGCATGATGCTAAGAGGCGGGTGTTTACAGGCGATATCAAGTGTGTTCGTCGGATGTTCTAAGGCCGAGTGAGTCGCCGACGGGCATTCGATCCGGGGTCGTGGACGCCGTCACGGTGATTCATTACCCTCTTTAACCGGAAACGTCTACCGCCCCCATCGGCCGGACGAGCATCGGTCCGTGGGTGATCGAGCTATGGTCGTCCCGAGCGCAACGATCGACAGCTTGCTGAAGGAAGAGGAACAGTACGCCCCACCCGCATCGTTCCGCGAGGGCGCCTGGGTCCGAGACGAGCGGTTCTCGCGGGACGCCGCGAAGGATCCGGAGCGGTTCTGGAGCGAGCGCGCGAAAGAGTTCCATTGGTCCACGCCTTGGTCGACCCTGCTCGAGTGGAAGGCGCCGTTCGCGCGGTGGTTCGTCGGCGGGACGATGAACGTCTCACAGAACTGCGTGGACCGCCATGCGGCCTCGGCCCGGCGGAACAAGGCCGCGATCGTGTGGGAGGGCGAACCCGGCGAGAAGCGCGTCCTGACGTACGCGATGCTGATGCGCGAGGTGAACCGCTTCGCGAACGTCCTGAAGGCCCTCGGTGTGAAGCGCGGGGACCGCGTGACGATTTACATGCCGATGATCCCCGAGCTCCCGATCGCGATGTTGGCGTGCGCCAGGATCGGTGCGATCCATAGCGTCATTTTCGGCGGGTTCAGCGCGAAGGCGATCCACGATCGTGTCGAGGACGCGGAGAGCCAGGTCATCGTGACGGCGGACGGTGGCTATCGACGTGGCAAAATCGTCCCGCTCAAGCGCACGGTGGACGAGGCGGTCGCCGACCTCCCGGTCGTGCGCCACGTCGTCGTATGCGCGCGGACGAAGGAGACGGTCCCGATGCAGGCGGGCCGGGACGTCGGCTGGGATGCGGCGATGGCGGAGGCGGATCCGCGGTGCGATCCCGAACCGATGGATGCCACGGACCCGCTCTTCGTCCTGTACACCTCCGGGACGACGGGCAAACCGAAGGGCGTGTTGCACTCAACCGGCGGCTACCTCGTGGGCGTCGCCACGACCCACCGGCTGATCTTCGACATCAAGGAGGACGATCTGTACTGGTGCACCGCCGACATCGGGTGGGTCACGGGTCATTCTTACATCGTCTACGGGCCCCTCGCGAACGGCGCGACGACGTTCATGTACGAGGGCGCGCCGGACTGGCCCCACCCGGACCGCTGGTGGTCTCTCATTCAGGAGTACGGGATCACGATCATCTACACCGCGCCGACGGCGATCCGCGCGTTCATGCGATGGGGTGACGAGTGGCCAAAGAAGCACGATCTCTCGAGTCTCCGCCTCCTCGGGACCGTCGGCGAGCCGATCAACCCGGAGGCGTGGCGATGGTATCACCGCACGATCGGCGGAGGCCGGTGTCCGATCGTCGATACGTGGTGGCAGACGGAGACCGGCATGATCCTCATCACCCCCCTGCCCGGCGTCACAACGACGAAGCCCGGCTCGGCGACGCACCCGTTCCCCGGGATCGAGGCGGAGGTCGTCGACGAGAAGGGGAGGCCCGTTGCTATGAACAAGGGCGGGTACCTTGTTATCTCGAAACCGTGGCCCGCCATGCTCCTGACGCTCTACAAGGACCCGGAACGATACCGCCAGGTGTACTGGTCCCAGATCCCCGGGAAGTACTTCACGGGGGACGGCGCGCGGATCGACGAGGACGGCTACTTTTGGCTCATGGGCCGCATCGACGACGTGATCAACGTCGCGGGCCACCGCATCGGCACGATGGAGGTCGAGTCCGCCCTCGTGAGCCATCCGAAGGTCGCCGAGGCCGCGGTCGTCGGGAAGCCGCATCCGTTGAAGGGCCAGGCGCTCGTCGCGTACGTTGTCCTGAAATCTGGATTCAAGCGGTCGGACGCGTTGCGTGCCGACCTGCAGAAGCACGTCCGCTCGGAGATCGGTGCGATCGCGGTGCCGGACGAGGTCTACATCACCGAGAAGCTCCCGAAGACCCGGAGCGGGAAGATCATGCGCCGTGTGATCCGGTCACTCGTGAGCGGGCAAGAGATCGGCGACACGACCACGCTCGAGGATCCCGGAGCCGTCGACGAAGTCCGGAAGTGGCTCGAGGCGATCGAGGGCAAGGGACCCTGATCGCGGTCAGCGCTTCCGGCGCGCTGCGGGCCGCTTTCTCGCTCTCTGTTTCCGCCGCTGCGCTGCGTCGACGTGAAAGACGTCGCGCCAGATTCCTTCGACGACCCCGCCCTACGGGTCGACCCAGTGCGCGCGGCGCGATGCGACGACGCCCATCAGGGCTGCGAAGCCAAGGAGGTACCCCCATCCGAGCCAGACCTGCCAGTCCGGGATCGAGATGAGCCCGAAGTAGTACTTCGCGAGTTGCGCGGCGTGGGTCGTCGGGATGAGCATGGCGAACGCCTGCGCGATCGGGAACCCCTGCAGTCGGTCGAGAGGATAGTAGACCGGCGGGAGGAAGCCCAAGGCGATGCTCAGCACCTGAGGGATCGAGTTCGCCCGGCGCGCGTTCTTCGTGGTCGCGCCGATCGCGAAGCCGACGAAGACGAGCCCGATCCACAGGATGGCGGAGGTCGCGATGACCAGGACGATTCCAGCGGGGTTGCCACGTCCCGACAAGATCAGGAAGATGAGCGAGACCACCACGGAGGGCAGGGCGACCACGAGTCCGCTCACGGAGAGCCCGAGCGCGTACGACGCCGGCGAGACCTTCGAGGCGACGAACATGTCCTGGAACCGGAACCACTGCTTATTGAAGTACACGCTCTGCGACGCGAAGAGTCCGGTGAAGGAGAACGTGAGGACGATCGCCCCGATGAGCGACTGCACCGCGGCCGCCTGATCTGCGAAGACGAAGATGAAGATCACGGGCAGGAACGAGAACAGGCTGATCACGACGAGGAGCATCGGATCCCGGAGGAGCGGCAGCGCGTCGAACAGCCCGATGTAGAGCGCCTCACGTATCTTCGCTCTCAATCGATCCCCCCACGATCTTGATGAATGCTTCCTCGAGGCTCGCGGGCTTGAACGTCACCTTGCGCTTCTCGCGCAGACCCCGTTCGACGATGGCCAGGATTTCTTCGTCCGATCGCGGGACGAGAATCTCCCGCTCCCCGCCGTTGCCCGCGGCCGGCTCGACGATGACGCGCATCCCGATGCCCGTGTCTCCCTTCGCCTCGTCGACCGTCCCGAGGAACGCGGTCCGTCCCTTGTCCACGATCAGCAGATGGTCCGCGAGCATCTCGGCCTCGTCCAGGTAGTGGGTCGTCAGGAGGATCGTCGTGCCGCGTTTCGTCATGTCGCGGAGCATCGCCCACACGTCCCGCCGGCCGAGGGGATCGAGTCCGATGGTCGGCTCGTCAAGGAAGAAGACCTCGGGGTCGGCGACCATCGCCATCGCGATGATTACGCGCTGCCGCAGGCCGCCGGACAGCTCGGCGTTGAGCTTGGCGCGGTGCTCCCACAGGCCGAGGTCGTCCATCACCTTGCGCGTCCGTTGCCGGGCGTCTGCTCGGGAGCGGCCTCGGATCAGGCACATGTAATAGATGTGGTCGTACGCGGAGAGGAGCATCTGCGGCCGCGCCTCCTGCGGCACGACGGCGATGTGCGGGCGGATCGCCTTCGGGTCCGAGAGGACGTCGTGGCCCAGGACCGACGCACGGCCGACGGTCGGCTTGAGTTGCGTCGCGAGGATTCGGAGGAGCGTCGTCTTGCCCGCCCCGTTGCGCCCGAGGAGGCAGAAGATCTCCCCCTTGTCGATCGTGAAGGAGACATCCTCGAGGGCCTTCGTGCCCCCGGGGTACGTCTTCCCCAAGCCCTCGACCGTGATGACCGCCATAACGCCCGCCGAACGATAGGTGCTACTTGAGGCTTCTGCGCGCCGGGGCGCGACAACTGCCGCTCTCCGGGAGACACCGACCGCTTTCGGGGGAAGCGGCGGGGCGGCAAAGGGCCAAGGCTCATGGGGGGAGGCGCCCTTCGCGCGGCTCCGACATGAACTCGGAAGGTACGCTCCCTCCTCCGGCGGCGAGTCCGGATCGGCGCAAGGGATTCTCGCGGCGACGCTGGGCGATGATCTTCGGCGTGGTCGTGCTCATCTCCATCGCGGGCGCCTGGTTCTATCTCGGATCGCTCCCGCCGCGCGATCTGGGGCTCCTCGCCGCGGGACGGGTCGTGTTCGACGTTCCTCTCCTGACTCGATACACCCTCCCCGAGATGGGGCCGAATGCGAGCGTCGAAACGACGATCGGAATCTCGGGCACCGAGCCGTTCTACTTCCATTGGATCGGGACCGCATCCGATGGCTCCCCCGTCCGGTTCACGCTTCGGCCGGATCCGAACTCGACCTCGCTCGGCTTCGACTCCGTAGACGAGGATTCGTTCGTCTTCTACATCAACGGTCGGGAGACCGGGAGTTCGCCAAACCCGGCCGAGGGCTCCGTGTGGGCTTTCACGTGGGTGATGGACTACTCCGCACGGAGGGCCGCGAGGTACGACGGGTTCATCGAGCGGACGTGGATCGAGATCGGTTTCGTCCCACGTATCCTCCTCGAGTGCATCTGTCCGATGCCCTACGCGAACGTGAGCTATCCCGGCGACTCGGACCTGACGCCGACAGGAATCGTGGATTCGCTGACAAGCGCGGGACCGTGGTCGTACGAACGCACACTGTCCGACTTCGTCCTGCCCGCCCGATCGTTTGACCATGAAACCGGGCCAATCTCGATCGATGCGGGTCCAGCCGGAACGGTTTCGGCGGTCTTGGGATCCACGTTCCGCTGGGGGCCGGCCGGTGAGCACCGCGTGACCGCGGCCGGCGACGGACCTGTCCGGTACACGATTACGTGGTACTGGGACGCGCGGTTCGGCGGTCTGTACCCCGCCGCGACATGAAGGAGACCGAGACCCGCCGTCCCGACGGTACGTGCCAAAAGCTTATTCTTCCGACTCGGTTCCGCGGGTCGTGGAACGGACCACCTACGACATCATCGTGGTCGGCGGTGGCGCGGCGGGCCTGCGCGCGGCGATTGCCGCGGCCGAAGAGAACTCCGACCTCTCGATCGCTCTGGTGTCGAAGGTCTACCCGATGCGGAGCCACACCGTGTCCGCGGAAGGCGGGACCGCCGCCGCGATGCGGGACTACGACTCCTTCGAGCTCCACGCGACGGACACGATCAAGGGGTCCGACTTCCTCGCGGACCAGGACGCGGTCGAGTTCTTCGTCGCGAAGTGCCCCGAGGAGATCATCCGGCTCGAACACTGGGGCTGCCCGTGGTCCCGCGATCCCGACGGGCGCGTGAGCCAGCGGGCGTTCGGCGGGATGTCCGTCAAGAGGACCGTCTTCGCGGCGGACAAGGTCGGATTCCACATCCTCCACACGCTCTTCCAGACGTCGATGAAGTTCCCGCAGATCGAGCGGTTCGACGAGTACTTCGTGACGTCGCTGATCGTCGACGGCGGAGCGTGCGTCGGCGTCACGGCGATCGACCTCCGTGGGGGGCGCATGGTCGCGATCGGAGCGAAGGCGACGATCCTCGCCACAGGCGGCTGCGGCCGCGTGTACGAATTCACGACGAACGGGTTCATCAAGACGGGCGACGGCATGGCCCTCGCCTACCGCGCCGGCGTGCCGCTGAAGGACATGGAGATGGTCCAGTTCCATCCGACGTGTCTGCCGGGAACGGGCATCCTGATCACGGAGGCCGCGCGGGGCGAGGGCGGCTACCTGATCAACAAGGCGGGCGAGCGGTACATGGAGCGCTACCTCCCGGGCAAGATGGAGCTGGGCCCGCGGGACATCCTCTCGCGCGCGATGATCCAGGAGATGAAGGCCGGCCGGGCGTTCGACGGGCCGTACGGACAGTACCTCGGCCTCGACCTCCGCCATCTCGGCGAGGCGACGATCGACACCAAGCTCCCGATGGTCCGCGAACTCGCGGAGAAATACATGGGCCTCGACCCGATCCACGAGCCCATCCCGGTCCGGCCGGGCCAGCACTACATGATGGGAGGCGTGTCGACGAACACGCGGGGCGAGACGAACGTCCCTGGGCTGTACGCGGTCGGCGAGACGGCGTGCGTCACGATCAACGGGGCGAACCGCCTCGGCTCGAACAGCCTGAGCGAGTGCCTCGTCTTCGGCGCGTGGACCGGGCGGGCGGTCGCCGAGTTCACGAAGCAGCGCAGCCGCTATCCCAGCACCGCGACGGCGCGCGCGGCCCTCAAAGCGGAAGAGGGGCGGGTGTTCGACGGCCTCCTGGGGCGGGAGCGCGGGAAGGAGACACTCGCCGGGATCCGCGTCGAGATGCAGCAGCTCATGGACCGGGACGTCGGGATCTTCCGGGAGGAGGCCCGCCTCGCCGAGGCGTGCGAGAAGCTCGCCAAGCTGCGGGAACGCTTCGCCCACGTCGGCCTCGCGGACAAGGACCGGGTGTTCAACACGGAACTCACGGCGGTCCTCGAACTCGACTTCATGCTCGACGTCGCGGCGACGATCGCGCACAGCGCGCGGAACCGGAGGGAGTCGCGGGGCGCGCACAGCCGTTCCGACTATCCGACCCGGGACGATGCGAACTATCTGAAGCACACGCTCGCCTCCCGGACGGACGGCGCGCCCCGCATCGACTACGCCCCTGTGACGATCACGAAGTGGCAGCCTGTCGAAAGGAAGTACTGACATGCCCGACGCCGACGTCCTGTTCCGCGTGAAACGGTACCGGCCGGGCTCCGATTCCCGGCCGAGATACCAGGAGTACCGCATCCCGTATCGGAACGACATGGTCGTGCTGGATGGGCTGAACTACATCAAGGACCACGTGGACCCGACGCTCGCGTTCCGGTGGTCGTGCCGGATGGGGATCTGCGGCTCCTGCGGTGCGGACGTGAACGGCCACCCCAAGCTCACGTGCGGCACCTACGTCCGCGAGTTCCGCCGCGGCGTCGTGACCGTCGACCCGCTCGCGAACTTCCCGATCATCAAGGACCTCGTGGTGGATTTCGACGACTTCCTCAACAAGCTCGCCTCCGTCACCCCGTACATCGTCCGGAAGGAGGAGGGCGACCTCAAGCAGGAATACATCCAGTATCCGGAGGACGTCGAGGCGTACCGCCAGCAGAGTCTGTGCATCAACTGCATGCTCTGCTACGCCGCCTGCCCGGTCTTCGCCGCGAGCCCCGCATTCGTCGGGCCGGCGGCGTCGGCGCTCGCGCTGCGGTACATCCGGGACACGCGGGACGAGGGCGCGGACGAGCGCCTTGCACGGCTGAACACGAAGTCGGGCGTGTGGGAGTGCACGTTCGTCGGCGAGTGCTCCGTCGCCTGCCCGAAGGGGGTCGATCCCGCGGCCGCGATCCAGACGCTCAAGTTCCTCGCGACGACGCGGCACATGCGGCGTCTGCTCATGCCGAAGTCGGTTTCGAGGTGATGCGACGGCCCACGCGTATCCGGCGAAGCGGCGTGCGGGATGGTGGCTGCGGAATCCGCGATACCTCGGTTTCCAGCTGCGCGAGTTCGGTGGCGTGATCAGCGCCGTCTACGGCCTCATCCTGCTAAACCTGCTCCGGCAGCTGCGCTCCGGCGAGTCCGCGTACACGTCGTTCCTCGAGCTGTTGCGCACGCCCCCGCTCCTCTACGTGAACCTCGTGCTGTTCGCCCTCGTGATGTGGCACGCGATTACCTGGTTCATGCTGATCGGCAAGGCGCAGCCGATTCAGTTCACCGCGAAGCCGGTGCCCTGGAAGACGGCGTTCGCGATCAACGTGCTCCTGTGGCTCGGGGTGAGCGGGGCCGTCGTGTACCTGATCTTCGGGGGCTTCTGAGATGGCCGAGGAGATCTCGGCCGTGCGAGACCCGACCACCTGGAACCCCGGCCGCGACACCGTCCACGCCGACGCGCCGGAAGGAGAGCCCGAGGTCGTCGCGGAACCGCTCTTCTGGGGCCTCTTCTCCCTCGGGGGCTTCATCACCGCGTTCCTCTTCCCGGTGACCCTCTTCCTGGTGTTCTTCGCCGCGCCGTTCGGATTGTGGCCGACCGATCCCGCGTCGTATCACACATTTTCCATGTTGTGGCAAGGCCCGCTCGTGCGGCTCTTTTTCTTCGTGCTGATTGGCGGCTCCCTGTTCCACGGGATGCACCGGCTCAAATTCATGCTCGTCGACGCCGGCATGAGGAGCCCCGGCGCGCAGGCGTCCCTCGACGTCATCTTGAACGCGGTCGCGATCCTCGGGAGCCTCGGCGCGCTTTACTACGCGGTGCGCGGCTGGCTTTTCTAGCCCTTGCTTTCTTGGCGGGCTTCTTCTTCGCGGGCGTCTTCTTCGCAGGCCCTTTCTTGGCCCGAGGCGCTTTCGCGACGGCGGCTTTGGCCGGTGCCGCGCGGAGCGGCGCCGCTTCGCGCGGCGCGCCCTCTGCGACGATCTTGTACACGAAGTCCTTCTCGCGCACGCGCTCGCGGACCTTCATGCCGACCTCTTGCCCGACGTCCGCGCGCGAGACGTTGGCGTGTTCGATCTGCAACGTGTCGACCGTCTGCTCGACGTTCGTCGTGGGTCCTTGGATCTGCACCGTATCGCCGATCGCGAGCGTGTTGTCCGTCAACTTGATTGCCGCGACGCCGATCTTCCCGTAGAAGTGGAAGACCTCGCCCACTTTCTTGCGTTCCATCGAGACCGCGGATGAATGCGCGGCACGCGGTAAAAACGTTCGCAGGAGTGCGGATGCACGCACACTCCGAGTCGTATCTCGGAAAGTCTTAAGTGGGACCACACGATACCGCGCCATCGGAAGGGGGGAACGTCCTTCTATGGTGATGCCACTCAACGTCCTAGAAAAATCCATCAACAAGCGGGTCCAACTTCTCCTCAAGGACAACCGCATCCTCGAAGGCAAGCTTGTCGGCTATGACGACTACATGAACATGGTCCTCGAGGACACGGAAGAGACGAAGGAGGACAACGTCCGGCGCGTCGGGACCGTCGTGCTCCGCGGGAACAACGTCGTCACGATCGTTCCGAAGTGAAGCCGGGGCCAGAAAATAGATATCGACCGGGCCGCATCGGAGCGTCCGATGCAGCTCGTGATCATCGCCGGCGGACTCGGCACACGGCTCCGTCCGCTCACCCTGCATCGGCCGAAGGCGCTTCTTCCGCTCGTCGACCGGCCGCAGATCGCCCACATCTTGGACGCGCTTCCGGCCTCGTGCGACGAGGTGATCGTCGCGGTCAACTACATGTTCGAGCAGGTGCGGGACTTCTTCCGAATGCGCCGGTTCGGCGTGGAGGTGCGCGTCGTCGAGGAGCCGAAGCCGCTCGGGACCGCCGGGGCGATCAAGAACGTGCAGCGCCACCTCCACGGTCCGTTCGCCGTCTACAACGGCGACGTCGTCGACACGATCGACTTCGATCGGCTCGTCCAGGCCCACGAGGCGGGCGGCGGGATCGGGACGATCGCCGTATGGCCCGTGGACGACGTATCGGCGTACGGCGTCGTCGCGATCGAGAAGGGCCGCATCGTGGACTTCGTCGAGAAACCCGCGAAGGGCGAGGCGCCGAGCCATCTCGTGAACGCGGGGCGGTACGTGTTCGAGCCCGACGTCTTCGACTTCATCGAGGCGGGCCGTGCCGTCTCGTTGGAGCGGGAGGTGTTCCCCCGGCTGATCAAGCGCGGGCTCACGCCCTACCAGTACGAGGGGTTCTGGTCCGACGCGGGCACGCTCCCCAGCTACCTGAACGCGCAGCGCCTCCTGCTCGAGGCGGGCGGCGGGAAGATCTCCGGCGACGCGGACGTCACGTCGGGGCAGTTGCGGCCGCCGGTCTATGCCGGCCCGGGGTGCTTCATCGAGGGCCGCGTCGGCCCGTACGTCGTCCTTGGCAAGGCGTGCCGGATCGGCCGGGGGTCCATCCGGAACGCGGCACTCTTCGAAGGGGTCAGCGTGGACGACAAGGCGGAGGTCGTCGACTCAATCGCGGGAGCGGGCGCGGCGATCGGCGAGGGCGCCCATGTGCGTGACTCGATCCTCGACGATGGCGTGCAGGTGCCGCCCCACGCGACGGTCGTGGACGAGCGGGTGACGGCGTGACCCGTCTCTTCGGCACGAACGGGATTCGCGGGATCGTCGGGCAGGACATGACCGCGGACCTCGCGGTCAAGGTCGGCCGGGCTGCGGGCACGTTCTTCGGAGGCGGTTCCGTCGCACTCGCACGCGACCCACGGCTCTCGGGCCCGATGCTCGCCCGCGCCGCCGCGTCCGGGATGATGTCCGCGGGATGCGACGTGATTGACCTCGGCATCGTCCCGACGCCGTGCGCGCAGTACTACGTCGCGAAGTCGGGCGGCCTCAAGGGGGCGCTCGTCGTGACGGCCTCGCACAACCCGCGGGAGTTCAACGGGCTCAAGGCGATCGACGCGCGCGGGATGGAGCTGGGACACGAGGACGAGGAATCCATCGAGGCGATCCTGTTCGAGAACCGCTATCGGGTCGCCGCGTGGTCCGAGGTCGGCTCGATCCGGACCGACGACTCGGCGGCCCACCGATACCTCGAGGGAGTCCGTGCGAAGGTCGACGTCGAGTCGATCCGCAACCGCGGACTGACGGTCGTCGTGGACCCGGGGAACGGGGCGGGCTGCATCACGACGCCGTACCTGGTGCGGACGCTGGGATGCCGCGTCATCTCGCTGAACGGGCAGGCGGACGGCGCGTTCCCGGGCCGGATGCCGGAGCCGATTCCGGAGCATCTGGATCACCTCATGCGCGTCGTGTCGGAGACGCACGCGGACCTCGGGGTGGCCCACGACGGCGACGCGGACCGAGCGATCTTCGTCGACGACCGCGGCGCGTTCGTGTACGGAGACAAGAGCCTCGCGTTGCTCGCGAGCGCCGCGATTCGGGTGCGGGGCGGGACGGTCGTGACGCCCGTGAGCACGTCGAGCCTCATCGACGACGTCGTCAAGGAGGCGGGAGGCACGGTCGTCCGGACGCGGGTCGGCTCGCCGGTCGTCGCGCGGACGATGTTCGAGACCGGTGCGGCGTTCGGCGGCGAAGAGAACGGCGGGGTGATTTTCCCCGATCACCAGTTCTGCCGGGACGGGGCGATGGCGCTGGCGAAGATGCTCGAGCTCCTTGCGAAGGAACGCAAGGCCCTCTCCGAGCTCCTCGCGGCATTGCCGCAGTACCACATCAAGAAGGCGAACGTCGCGGTGCCGGTCGAGAAGCGCGAGGCGGTCCTGAAGGCGCTCGTCGGGCTTGCAAGGGGGCGTCCCGTCGACACGACGGACGGCGTCAAGATCCGCGAACCGGACGGCTCGGTCCTCGTCCGGCCCTCGGGGACGGAGCCGATCTTCCGCGTGTACGCGGAGGGCCGCACGCCGGAGCGGGCGGATGCCCTCGCCGACGAAGGAGTCGAGCTCATCAAGAAGTCTCTACGCGGCAGGGAGCGAACCGAGTGAGACCAGCACGGCGTACGCGAGCATCGCGCCGGCGCTCGTCGAGATGAGGTTATTCACCTTCTTGCTGACCAGGCCCCGTTGCTCGAGGGTTGCGCCGATCACGCTGTCGAGCTGACAGCCGAGGAACCCGACCGCGGCCGGGATGAGCAGGTATGCGGGATTCGCGGGCATCGTCGCATCGAATCCGTACCCGCGCGCAAGGACGGAGAGCACGAACCATCCGACGGAGGACGTGTAGGCGGCCGCGCCGATCGCGCACAGCTGCCCGAGGCTCGAGACGCCACCGTCCGTCCCTGCAGGCACGGGCTTGCGGTTCGTGATCAGGTACGTGTGCTTCGACAGGACGCCGATCTCGCTCGCGAGGGTGTCGGCGCCGGCGACGGACAGCGCCGAGAGGAAGATGATCCCGCTGATGATCTTCGGGAAACCGTCCGGCATGACCATCGAGACGGCGGCGATGAACATCGGTGCCGCGCCGTTCGCGAGGACGTTCGTCGCGTGTCGCTCGCCGCGGGTCCCCTCTTGGACACCGAGAGCTTCCTTCAGCGCGAATCGATAGCGGGTCGCGAGGAAGCTCGAGAGCAGGAAGAACAGCAGCAGGAAGAGCCACGTCACGTCGCCGAAGACGCCGATGACCATGCCGACGACGAAGGCCGCGAGGCTGCCGTCCCATGTCAGGACGCCTTTCCAGTACGCGAGGGCGCTGAGGACGCCGGTCAACAGCGTGCTGACGGCGACGGAAGACACGAAGTCCAGCGGCATGAATGCGCCCGCAAAGAGGGGACCCATTAAAGCCTTTGTCACGTGAGTTCGCCGCTACGCGAACCAGGAGTCGAGCGACCGCTGCTTCTGCTCCGACCGCGCGCTGCCGAACTTCTCCAGCGCGGCGTCGATCCGATCGCGAGAAAAATCGTGCTCGTCGCAGAGCATCCGCCGCACGCCGTCGGCGTCCGGGTCGCGGAACTCGATCTCGACGTCCTCGATGACTTTCGGGTGAAGGAAGATGCGGCGGACCTCCTCCTTCGATTCGATGTCGACGCCGAGCTCCGCGAGGGCGGGCTCGAGCGCGCCGTGCTTCTTGATCAGGGCGAGGGCCTTCTTCGGACCGATGCCCTTCACGCCCTCGTTGAAGTCCGTGCCGATCAGCAGTCCGACGTCCACGAGTTGGTCCCGGGTGATCCCGAGGGTCGCGAGCGTCGACTCGAGGACGATCTCTTCGGGCTGCACGTCGACGTAGACGTCCTTGCGGGGCAATTTCCGGCGGCCCGAGATCGCGAGGTTCTTCACGAGCCGCGGCGAGCCGAAGAGAAGGGAGTCGAAGTCCTGGGACGCTGCCGCATGCGCGATCCCTGCGCGCGCCATCGCACTTGCTTGCGCCTCCCCCTCGGTCGGCGCTTGGACCCAAGGCAGCCCGAGGAGGCCGAGGAGTTTCTTCGACTGCTCGACCATCTCATCCGTCAGCCGCGAGGTCTGCATCGCTTTCGTCCGGGCGGTCGCGAGGTCTCCGATCTCCACGGCCTCTCGCCACTCCCGTTCCGCGCGTTGCTTGACCTCGCCACGGGCCACGAGCGTGCGGGCCTTCAGTCGCGGCGGCTCGCCGTCGAAGACAAACGCGGGTTTGATTCCGGCGGCGACGAAGTTCGAGAGGCGGTAGATCAGTCCGGAGAGATGCGAGGTCACGCGACCTTGGCGATCCATGAGTGGCGTACCGTCGGGCTGTCGGATGATCGCGAGGAATTGATAGAGCGTGTTGAACGCGTCGATCGCGAGGATCTTCCCGGAGAAATCCTCGAGGGTGCGAGGCTCGGAAGTGACGAGGTCCGCGAGATTCAGCCCCATCCAACGAGCGATGCCTGCCTGCCGGTAAATCCTTTGCCGTCTACATCTCCGCGGCGCGGACGCCGAGGAGGAACGTCTCTTCGCCCAAGCCCGCCTCGATGACGTACGCGTCGGAGGCCGGTTCCTGCACGAACGCGACGTCGAGCGCGTTCGATTCCCGGACTATCATGTCCTTCCAGGGCTGCAACATCGCCCGAAGGCCTTTCGCCGCGACCAGTTCGATCTCGACGACGCGGTCCTCCGCGACGTGCATGTCCTTGCGGGCATCCTTGACGAGCGTGACGATCTCCTTCGCGTAGCCTTCCGCGATTAGCTCCTTCGTCATGCGTGTGTCGAGGAACACAACGCCGCCTTCGAACGGCTCCTCGACGACGTGATCCGGCACCGATTCGACGAACGACACCATGGAGGGATCGATTCGGACCTTCTGACCCTCGATCCCGACCGAGTACTCGCCGCGGTCGAGGCCCGCCTTGATCTTCCACGCGTCCTGCGAACGCAGGAGGATTTCGATCTTCCTCGCCCAGAGCCGGTACGACGCGCTCACGGACTGCATGTGCACCTGCACGTCGATCTTCATGCCCCGCCACATGTCCGTCGGGAGGACCAGGTCGAGTTCCTTCGCGCCGCTCTGCCCGACGATGACCTTGCGGAACGCGCTCACCGCGTCGTAGCCCGCCTGGTCCGCCGTCTTCACGGCGATCCGCGCGACAGGCCAGTACCGCTCGATGCCTGCGCGCCGCTTCGCTTGGAACGCCGCTTCGAGCGTGAGCCGCAGGAATTCGACGTACGTGTTGACCTGATCGTCCGAGATCTGGAGGGTGCCCGCCTCCTTCGAGGCGGTGATCGCCTGCCGGATCTGCTTCGCGATCTCCTCGGTCGGACCCACGGTCGCGTCCGAGACGTGTTGCAGGACCGCCACCCCCTGCTCGTACCCGCTGGCCTCGATCGCGGACCGGGCCCACGCGACGAAGTCCTGATCGCCTTCGCCCATGAGCAGGCCGCGCTCCACCATCATCGGGATCTTGCTGACGGCGGTGTCCTCGAGCGGCCCGAGGGAGACGCCCTCGACGTCGGTCACGAAGAGCGCCTTCCGCACGAGGTCTCGGATCCCGACGAGTTCGGCGGGATCGCCCGTCCAGGCCTCGAGGCGCGTCCCGAAGGCGTCGTGGATCTCGCGGAGGACCTGCATCAGGTACAGGAGGAGGATCGACGGCTCGCGTCCGTGGAGCGAGACGACGAGGATCGCCTGCGGCGCCCGCAGGGCGACGATCGGCACGCCGGCGATCGTCGTGCGCTTCACCGGCTTCGAGCTTTCCGGGAACGCCTTCGCGACGAACGTCTTGACCTGTCCCTCGAGCGCTGCCGCCTTGGAGACCTCCTCCACCGGGAGGTACGCGCGCGCCTCGTGGCACACGATCGCCCCGGTCGAGTGGAACAGGAGGGCGTCGTCGATCACGTAGCCGCCTTCTTCTTCGACGCGGACGACGGCGGAGTCCGTCGTCTGGTACTTCCCCTCGTCGAGCGGGCGCGTGTAGTGGACCTCGAAGTCGAGGTCCATCGTCCCGGCTTCTTTCGGCCGGAGACCGAATTCGAACGTCGTCTTTTCGTTCGGCTCGATCTTCTCGATCACCTTGAGGCCCTGCACCTCGACGGGCCCGCTGACGATCGGGGTGACGTGCTCGGCGGGCCAGTTCCCCTTGTTCGTGATCGCCATCTCGAACCGGCTCCACCGGTTCGCCTGGAGGCCCGGGCTCTTCGTCTCGAGGAAGAGCCGCGGGTAGCGGTCCTTCAGGATCTGCCCGACGCGCGCCTTCGCGGTCGCTTCCGCCTGGTCGATGAGCGGTTCCAGTCCCTTCAGGTCCTCGGTGCGCAACGCGTCCTCGGCCTTCTGGAGCAGCGCTTGGACGTCCGCGACGTCCACGTTGACGGCGTTCGCGTGGGCGACGATCGCCTGCACCCGCGCGAGGTCGGCGCGGCCTTTCTCGAGGACCGTCCGCCGCCGCTGGCGCGCGAGGGACTCCTTCGCCCGCCGGAGGAAGTCCTCCATCTGACGCGGGTTCTTCTTCTGGATGGCCCCCTCGATCTTCGTGAGGTACGACTCCGCCTCGCGGACGTCGAGGTTCTGGCTCTTCGCGATCTGGATGTCGTTGATCAGGGACGCGAGCTCGACCTCGACCTTCTTGGACGCGAGCTCGCCCTTCTGTCGTTCGACGGACTCGTGGAGGCCCTGCTGGATCTCCCGAACCCGCTCGTACTTGCCCTCGTGGAACGCCTCCTCCGCCTCCCGGAGGAGGAGCTCCGCCTGGCTCGTGTCCGCGCCGATCCCTTTCATCTCGGCGACGGTGTCGCGCGCGGCCGTGAGGACGTCCGCCATGCGATCGCGGAGCTGCGTCTGGATCGAGTCTGCCTGGGCCTTCGCCTTCTCGATGAACTGCCACGCGAGCTGGATGTCGCTCTCCAGGGTGGACTGCGCCTGCCGCAGGAGCTCGTTCGCCTCCATCGTCTGTTCCGCGCCGAGCGCCTCGATGACCCGCGCCGTCAGCGTGACGGGGCTGTCCGAGAGCGCGCCCATGTCCGCGGACGGGTCCTTCGCGACGAACAGGAGCTTCTTGATGATCGCCTCGATCCCGTCGAGCTGGTGCAGGAGGCCGGTCCACTTCTCGAGGACGGGGCCGTAGCGGTCTTCGACCTCCTTGAGGACTTGCAGCATGTAGAGCGGGAGGAGCTTCGGCTCCTGCCCGACGAGGACCGTCGCGATGAAGGTGTGCGGCGACCGCTCGATGAGGATCTTCGAGTCCCCGAAGTCGAGTCGCTTCATGCCGACCCGCGTGCGCGACTTGAACGAGTCCTTCACGAAGTCCTGGACGACGGTCAGCATGCCGGAGAAGATGTCCTCGTCGATCTCCTCCCGGAACTTGCGGCTGTGGTGCGCGATCAGGCGGCCGTCGGAGTGGATCAGGAAGACGTCCTCGACCAGGTACGTCGCCTCGGGCTCGACACGGACCTCCTTCGTGTCGCGGACCTCGTAGCGGTTCTCGTCGAACAGCCTCTGGTACGAGATCCCGACGGCGATCGGGAGCGCGCCGGTTCCCTTGGGCTTCAATCCGACCCGCACGGGCACGGACTCGCCCACGCCGATCTCGGGGATCGTCTGGACGCCTTTCGACTCGATGTCTCCGGAGAACTCGATGTGCACGTTTCGGGCCGGCAGCTTGCCGCGGTTCTCGACCTCGAGCAGGTACTGGTTCCACTCGCCCGCCTGCAGCCCCGCGGTCGGCAGGCGGAGCGCCAGATTGGGGTAGCGGTTCTTGATGAAGTTCTGGATCTGGATGCCGATCGAGACCTCGGCCTGTTTGATCAGGATGTCCGCCATCGCCATGTCGCTCGCGCGAAGGGCGGCCTCCGCCTGCTCGAGCGAGTTCTCGGCGTCTCCGAGCTCCGCGCCGAGTCGCTTCGCGTTCGCGATCATCGTCGAGACTGCGTGGACGCGGGACTCGTACTTGTCCATGAAGTGGCGGGTGCGCGACTCGTCGAGCGCCGCGCGGGCGTTCGCGAGGCCGGCCTGGAAGCCGTCCACGTTCCCCTCGCCGATCGCGCTGCGGGCTTTCTCCAGGTGGGCCCGCGCATCGTCCGCCGGGATGCCGAGCCGCTCCGACTGCGTCACGACATCTTCGAGGGACTGGATCTCGCCCATCGACCGCTTCTCGAGGGAGTGTCGCTTCGCGTCGAGGAGTCGCTCCTGGAGATCCCCTTTCAGGCGGTACACGGCCTCGAGGTCGTCCGCCGCTGCAGCGTCCGCGGCGTGCGCGCGGTACTCGTTCAGCTCCTCCTCGTGCAAGCCGAGGGAGACGCCTTCCTCGACCATCGGGGCGAACGAATCCACGAGGGAACCGAGGTGCGCCTTGCGCGCCATGTCGAGCTCCTCGGCGACCCGCTTCGAGAAGCCGCCGATGTCCTGGAGCTCGCCGGCGTCGATCTTCGCTTGCGCCTTCGACAACAGTTCCGAGGCCATACGCACGTCGGCCCCGAGCCTCGCGTGGGCGTCCACCTTCGCGCGGAGTTCGACGAGGCCATCGCGAGCCGCTTCGGATTCCTTCACCCGTCGCGTCTCGTCCAGGATGTCCTCGATGACCTTCTTGTACTCGATCGCCTCGACGAACCGACGGTCGTTGATCGCCTCGCGCGCGTTCAGCAGGACCAGATCTGCCCGGCCGGGGTCGAGGCCGCTGGCGCGCATCTCGTCGACCTCGGACTGCGCGAACCGCACGAGGTCTTTCGCGGCCGCTTCGAGGCCGACCGTGAGGCCGGAGGCCATGTCGCGCGTCTCCGCGAGCGCGGGCCCGACGTCGTGGTAGTGCCCGGCCTCGAACGCGGTCTCGGCCCGGGCGAGCGCCTGCTCCGCGCCGAGGATCGAGATGTCCGCGCGGGCCAGGTCCAAGATCGTCTTCCGGATCGCGACGAGCTCGGCGCGTGCGGCTTCCTGGGCTTTGCGGAGCCCCTCCGCCTTCGCGTCCGACTGTGCGTGGAGGCCGTCCGCGACCTTCTGCTCGGCCGCGCGCGCGTGTTCCACCGCATCCGCATACTCGCCTCGCTCGAAGTGTCCCTCCGCTTTGTCGAGCAACGCGACGGCCTCCTCGAGGCTCATGCCGGCTTCGTGGCCGTCGTGGATCTTCCGTTCCGCGCGGTTGATGAGGTTCCTCGAGGCCGCGACGAGTTCGTCCATCAGTTCCTTCGCGGTCCCGTCGAGGCTCGTCAGGATCGTATCCACGTCGTCGAAGTTCCGTTTCTCGAGCGCCCGCTCCGCGGCCCGGAGGCCCTCCTCCGCACCGGCGATGTCGATGTCCGCCTTCCGGAGGTCCTCGATGAGTTTCTTGACCATGATGAACTTCGTCGCGGCGCCGCGCGCCTTCTCGAGCGTACGCCGCTGCTCCTCCTGGTACCGCTCCCTCCGTCGCTCCCCGACCTTCCGCTCGAGCTCCCCGAACGCCTCGAGGACGGCGGCGGGCCGGCCCTCGTTCACCGCGGTCTCCATCGTCGCGAGGATCGGGGTCATGTCCTCGGAAGGGACGCCTTCTTTCGTCGCGTCGTCGGCGAGACGCAGCGCGCGTTCGTACGCGTCCCGCGCCTGACGCTGCAACGTGACCTTGACGCCGTGGACGATCCCTTCCGCGGAGGCGACCATGTGCTCCGCCTCGCCCAGCCTTCCCCGCTCGATTGCTTGTTCCGCGGCCGCCAGGACCTCCATGGCCTTCTCGAGGTCGGCGTGGTTCGCGACGAGGTCCGTGATCTCCGCGCGGACGGCCTCCATCCGTCGATGGATAGCCTCCGTGCGCTCCTGCTTCGTTCGGACGTCCTCTTCCTCGGTCTTCCGCTTCGAGTCGTGCGCGGTCCGCTTGAGTTCCTCGACCTCGGAGATGCACGCCTTGCCGACGTACAGCGTGTCGCCGTACCGCGCTTCCGTGTACGCCGTCTCGGCGTCCTGGAGCATCCGGGCCGCCGAATCGATCGGCACGCCGTCGGCTTTCGCGAGCGTGACGCCGCCGCGCGCTTCGCCGAGCACCTCCGCCGCGGCGCTCCGCAGCAGCTCTCGTGTCGCGTGGATGTCGTGCTCGATCCCGTCGAGCTGCGCGTCGGCCTGGAGGAACCGGTGTTCCTGGACCGCGATCGCGACGTCCGCGAGCTTGCCCTCGAGAGACACGGTGTCGTTCTGGCCGGCCTGCCGCAATCCGACGATGTCGTCCCGGGCCCGGAGCACGTGCTCGTTCAGGCGGGCCTCCGTCTGGGCGTCGGCGTCCGCCATCCGATTATCGATGATCGCCTGCATGTCGATCTGCCGACCGAGCGAGATCGCATCGTCGACCTCCCGGAGGAGCTGGCGCGCCAGCGCGGGATCGAGGCCCCGGGCCGCGTTCGCCAGGATGATCTGCAAAGAGCGTTCCATGATCGAGCGGTGGTGGGCGTCTCGCGCGGATTCCGCGGTGCGCCGCGCGCGGGCGACGAGTCGTCGCGCGTTCGGCAGGTCGTGGTCTTCGAGCGCGCGGGTCATGTCTACTAAGGTCGTCTCGAACTCGCTCGCCTCCGCTCCGAGCTTTCGCAGGTCCTCCGCGTCGAGGCGGAGGCTCGCGAACGCGTCCTGGACGGACTTCAGGAGGGCCGCCTCCCGCACCGCCTCGTGCGCGTCGCGCGCGAGGGTCCGCACTTTCGCGTAGTCCTTCGATGCGAGCGCGGTCGAGGCCTGTCCGAAGATCGCCTCCGCGTGGCCCAGATCCGCGCCTTTCCGCCGCTCGCGGGTCGCCTCCCGGACCGACTCCCGCAGAGAGGCGTCCGCCGCGGAGTACCGCCGCGCCTCCCGTAGGCTGTTCCGCGCCCGCTGCGCGAGGAGGGGGATGTCCGCGAACACGCCGCGCCGCAGCGCGTCCCGCGCCTGCGTGAGGACCTTCCGAGCCTCCGTGATGTTGACGCCGTCCTTTCGGGCCGCATCGACGTCCGCCGCCGCGCGGTCCAGCACGTCCTCGGCCCGGGCGTACTTCCGCTGCTGCTCCGCCTTCTCGATCGCCTTCGCACAGAGCGACCGGATCTTGCCGTAATCTCGGAGGGCGAGCGCCTTTCGGGCGTCCGCGAGCAGGGCCTCCGCGTCCGCAACGTTGCCCCCGCGCTCCTTCGCGTACCGGACCTGGGAGCCGGCTTTGTCAAGCAAGGCCTGGAGGACCCGTTCGCGGCGTTGGTCGAGCGTCCGTGTCGAGACGCGCCGCAGGAGCTTCTCGGCCGTGACGAAGTCGCCCCGAGCGGTGAGCGCCTTCGCCTGTTCGATGTTCCTTTGGAACGCGAGCGTCTCGATGCCCGCCTGCCTCGCTTCCTCCAGGATCGTGTCGGAACGCGCGAGCACATCGACGACGCGCGCCTTGCGCTTGGCGATCTCAAGGGTGCGGCGCGAGGCCCGGGCCAGGTCCAGGGCCTTCCCGAGGTCGCCCGCCGCCTCCGTCTGATCCGCCCGCTCCATCAGCCGCCGCGCGAACGAGGCGTCCACGGAACTCGGGGTCGACGCGGCGAGGTCCTTTCGGGCCGCATCGATCGCCTTGAGCACGACGTCGAGTGCGGCGCGGGCCGTCGGCGCGCGGTCGAACGGCTGCCCGCAGACGTCGCAAGCGGTCCGGCCGTCGGGAACGTCCGATTCGCAGAGCGGGCAGCGGGCCATGGCCTCCAACCGAGGGGATGCCCTCCGAACGGGGAGGGAAGATGTCGTCAGATGCCCGCTTGGCCAGTATAAATGACACGCCTTCGATATCCTACCTGATAACTATATGGCTCGGACGCGCGGCGCCCGCGACACCCGAAAAGCTTCAGTAGCCGGCGGGCGTTCGACGGGCCATCCGGGCGTCCTGCCGGGGCGGCACCGGGGGTGTTCGGGTGGCGGCGCGTCGCGGGCGTTCCATCGTCGGCATGGCGGTCGTCGACACGGACGGCGTCGAGGTCGGCTATGTCTCCGGGGAGGAGCCGAACGTGCTCGTCCTGGGCGAAGGCTCGTCGGGGCGCATGCGCCTCGGCCGGCGGTTCGTCGCGCAGATCCTGGATCGCGTCACGCTTACCGGCTCGGCGGCGCAGATTTTCACCGGCCTGAACGTGGTCGATTCGGACGGCGAGTTCGTCGGCGTCGTGAAGGACACGATGGAGGCCGAGGATGTGCTCGATTCGTTGATCGTCGAGGACGAGCAGGCGGAGATGGTCACCGTCCTCCTCGAGGACGTGCGGTCGATCGATGAGTGGGTCGAGCTCTCCGTGTCGGGCGACTCCTTGTACGAAGGCGGCTAGCCCTCCCCTTCCGAACTCGGAGAAAGGAACACGCCGAGTCCGATCCACACGATGAGGGCGACGGTCCCGACGATGCCCCCGTATCCCAGCACCACGTTCGCGCCGAGCAGGATGACCGGGAGGATCAAGCCGATGAAGAAGCCGACTCGGGCCATGTCGTCGGCCTCGATGGCCTCGCGGCCTTAAAGGTTTGCGAGAAGCCGCCGACGTTTCA
>DASPZJ010000097.1:0-24855 GCA_035636315.1 Thermoplasmata archaeon | reverse complement strand
AACACGCTCGCGATGGGCTACTCCGGCGTCCGTCGGGTCCTCGTGACGCGCCTCCTGGACTTCTTGAACCGCGGCGTCCATCCGATGATTCCCTCCCGCGGATCGCTCGGCGCGAGCGGCGACCTCGCCCCCCTCGCGCATTTGGGCCTCGTGCTCGTGGGGGAAGGCGAAGCGGAGGTCGGCGGACGGGTCCTTCCGGGCGGGAAGGCCCTCGCGGCGGCGAAACTGGCGCCGCTCATCCTGCAGTCGAAGGAAGGCGTGGCGATTATCAACGGGACGTCCGTGATGGCGGCCGTGGGCGCCCTCGTGGTCCACGATGGCCTTCGGTTGCTGAAGGATGCGCAGGTGGCGGCCTCGATGTCCTTTGAAGCCCTCCGTGGATCGCCGAAGCCCTTCGACGACCGCCTCGTCGGACTGAAGCCGCAGCCCGGCGCACGGGAGGTCGCCGCGAACCTCCGTCGCCTCCTGCGAAGGAGCGAGATCATCCCGTCCCACAAAGGTCCGCACCGGGTGCAGGATCCGTACACGCTCCGGTGTATCCCGCAGGTCCTCGGGGCGGTCCGCTCGACGCTCGAAGGCGCGGCCGCCTCCCTGCGGGTCGAGATGAACGCCGCGACCGATAACCCGCTCATCTTCCCGGAGGGCACGAGCGTCAGCGGCGGGAACTTCCACGCGCAAGCGCTGGCGATGGCCCTGGACCACGTCGCCCTCGGCATGGCCGTCCTCGCGGGCTTCTCCGAGCGGCGAATCGCGCGGCTCGTCGACACGCGGCTCAGCGAGTTGCCACCCTTCCTGACGCAGAAGAGCGGGCTGAATTCCGGCATGATGATCGTGCAGTACGTCGCGGCGGGCTATGCGAGCGACAACAAGGTCCTCGCCCATCCGGCGTCCGCCGACTCGATCCCGACGTCGGCGAACCAGGAGGACTTCGTGCCGATGGGCATGGCAGCCGCCTTGAAGGCCCGGCAGGCCCTCGAGAACGCGGCGCGCGTCGTCGCGCTCGAGGTGCTCGCCGCGGCCCAGGGACTCGAGTTCCTCAAGCCTCTGCAACCCGGCGTCGGCCCCCGGGCGGCCCATGCCTTCGTGCGGTCGCAGGTCCCGCCGCTCGTCGAGGACCGCTCCCTCGCAGCCGATGCGAATCGCATCCTGGAGTGGATGGCGACCGGGGAGTTCCTGAGGTCCGCGGAAGCGGCCGCGGGGCCGCTCGCCTGATCACTCGACCGCGCCTTGCAGGGAGCGGAAGCACACGGGGCAGCGGCCGACCCGGCTCGCGCACAGCTCGTGGAATTCGCGGCCGCAGCCGCATCGGGTGACCTTGAAGCCCTTCTTGATGAGGCCTTTGCAGATCGGGCAGCGGCTCTCGAGGTCCGCGACGAGCCGCTTCGCCTTCTCCGGGCCGATCTCGGAGACGTCGATCTGGGCGATCATCTCCTGGGTGTACTCCTTCTCGTCGAACACCCGGTGCGAGACGATCTGGATCGCGAGCGGCACGCTCCCGGGGGCGGTCATCTTGAGGCGGATCTTCAGGACCTCCGTCCCGTGGGCCCGGACGGCGGGGAGTTCCGTCACGCCCTGCGTCTCCGCGTCGCCGAGGATCCGCACGCGGACGTCCTTCGCGAGCCCCTTCCCGACGTTCTCGAGGGTCAGGGTCGCCTCCGTCCATTCGTTCAACTTCGTCGCGCCGACCTCGAGCGATCCGTGCATGCTCGGCGCGAACGCCTCCGTGGCGTCCCACGCCATGCGGTAGGCTTCCTCCGCCGCCTTGATCGCCTCCGGGAAGTCCGTCTTCCGGAGCTGGACCGCCTGCGCGAGCTTGGTCTCGGCGGCCTTCATGTCGATCCCGAACTTGCGGCCGTTCCGGATCGTGGTCTCGCCTTTGAACGTGAGATCGATGAAGCGCTTTTCGACAATCTTCGCGGACTCGACGCGTTCGAGCGCACTCTCGACCACTTCCATCGCGCCGTCGAACTCCCCCTGGAGGATCCGCTCGTTCGCCTGCCGGAGGAGCGCCTCCGCGTCCCTCGCGTCGGACCCCAGCTTCTTCGCGTGGGCGACGTTCTCCGCCGCGTCCTGGAGCGCGCGGTTCAGTTTCGCCGCGAGCCCGGTCTGGGCCGCGTCACGGCCGGCCTGGATGCTCGCCGCAGCGGCGGGGAAGTCTTCCGCCTCCAAGCGGGAGCGGGCCTCGGCGAACTTGTTCTGGGCCGGCGTCGGATCGACCTCCATCTTGCGGCACGTCTCGATCAGCGCATCCGCCTTCGTGAGTTCGCTCGCGAGGTGGGACCGCAACAGGCCGAGGCCCCACTCGATGCTCCCGGAGAACTCGGCCCGCGCCTGCTCGACGTCACCGGCCTCCAACGCCGACTCGCCGTCCTGGAACGACCGCTCGATCTTCGCCGCGTCCGTCCCGGCGGCGTACGCCGTCTGCAGGAGCCGCTGGGCCCGGTCCCGGATCCCCTGCGTCTCCTCGACGAGGATCCGGAAGTCCGCGATCGCGTCGGAGGCGCGGATCGCCGTGTCGAGCGCCTTGACGTAATCGGCCTCGTCGTACGTATTGCGGGCGTCCGCGGCGAGTCCGACGACGGCCTTCGAGGCCTTCCCGAGGGCCCGGAGCTTCCGCTCGACGGTCTCGACCGCCTGCTTCGCCATCGCTTGTTGGAGCGCAACCCGCTCCGCCTCCGCCTCGCTCTGGATTGCGGCCGCGACGGCCTGACGGTACTTCTTCGCGCGGAAGAACTCCCTCGATCGTTCGAAGAGCTTCTCTGCTGACCGGGTATCGGTGCCTTCCTTGCGCGCTCGGGCGAGCCCGTCCTCGAACTGCTTCATGATCGAGGCGATTCCCTGGTCCCGCTCTTTCGTCGCCTCGACCTCCCCCTGCGCGACGAGGTCGAGGACCTCTTCGAATCGGCCCATCTTGTACGCGCGGTCCGCCTTGTCCAGCAGCCTCGCCGTGGACGTCAGGGTGAGGTTCATCGCCTCCGCGTCCGCGACGAATTCCCTGACCCGCCGCAGGGCGGTCGCGGCCTCCTCGCCGTGGCGCTTGAGCGCCTCCAGCTGGTCCCTCAGCGCTTGGGTGACGTCGGCGGCCTGCTCGAACTCGCCCGCCTCGAGGTGCTGCCTTGCCTGGATGAGCGAGTTGCTCGCCTGGGCCAGGTTCAATCCCTCGACCGAGCCGAGGACCCCCTCCGAGGCCGCGAGGGAACCCGACAGCTTCTCCCGGATCAGGGACGTGAACTCGTCCTCGGCCCGTTGCGCGAGGGCGAGCGCCTTGGCGTAGTCCTTCGACTTCATCGCCTCCTTCGCCTCGCCGAATAGGTCGCGCAGGTGCGGTGCGTCGATGCCGAGCTTCCCGGCAAGCTCGAGGCGACCCCGGCTCGAGAGGATCTTCTGGGCCGAGGAATACAGGACCGTCAGCTTGTCGGTCTCCGCACGCGCATCGGACGCGACCTTGAGGGCGCGGTCGTATTCGAGGCGCTCGAACGCCTTCTTCGCGTCGACGAGCATCTCGACGACCTTCGACACGTCGACGTTGCGTTTCTTCGCCTCCGCAACGAAGGCGGCGGCGCTCGCGATCGCGTTGTACGCCTGGCGGTGCAGCGCGGTCGCCTTGTTCGCGCGCTCGTTCGACTCGGTCAGGAGGCGGAGTCCTTCGTGGTAGTTCTGGACGCCGAGCGCGAGGCGCGCCCGCCGGTGGAGGTCCGTCATCTCGTCCACGTCGATCTTGAGGCCCGACGCCGTCCCGATCCGCGTCTTGACGAGCCCCTGCAGCGTGTCCGACGCGGCCGCGAGCGCCTCCGTCGCCCGGCCTCGGAGGGACAGGATCTCCCCGACACGACCCCCAACGAGGAGGCCGTTCAGTTCGCGGTGCAACGCCTCGAGGGCCGTCACGTTCGCGCCGAGTTCGACGCCGAGGCGGACCCCGAGGGCGAGGTCCCCGACGATCTCCTCCGCGCGGCTCCGGGTCCGGCTCTCGACGAACCGCTGGCTCTCCATGACCGCCTGGAAGGCCCCGTCGAAATCCCGTGAGGCCATGGCGGCGTCCGCCCGGTTCAGCATCGACTTCAGGTTCGAGCCGTCGTCGCCGAGATGCGGCAGCGAACTGCGGAGCGCCGAGATCCGTTGGGCGGCCTGGTCCGTGAGGACCTGCTCCGTCTTCGTCTGGACGTCGGCGGTGAGCTGAAGCGCCTTCCGGTACTCGTCGGCTTTCGTCGCGACGACCGCCTCCTGGAGGAGCTTCGACGGCTCGGACAGGTCCGCTCCGTTCTGCTCGCCAAGCGTGAGGACGAACTCCGCACGTTCGATCGCCTGCATGACCCGCTCCCGTTCCGCGCGGCGCAGTTCGTCGAACGCCTGGTCGACGGCCTTCGCGACTTCGGTCGGGTTCCGATCCTGGTACGCCTGGCGGGCCACGCCGGCGAACTGACGGGCGCGGACCGTCGAGACGCCGAACGACTCGGTGTCCGCGAAGGCGCGATGGAGTTCCTTGAGGCGGCCCTCGACCTTCCGGTAGCGCTCGAGGATCTCGTCGACCGCCGCATCGGCCCGCTTCGCGCTGTCGAGCGCCTCCTGGAACGCGTTCCGCTTGATCGCCTCGCGCGCGCGGTTCAGGTCTGCGACGGGGCCCTGCAGGTCGACCCCGATGTTCGTCGCGGCGATGAACTTCTCGCGCGACTGCGCGATCACGCCGACGACGCGTTGGAACTGGACTTGCTGGAGCGTCTGGAAGCCCTGCTTCGCGAGCTGCGCGCCCTCCCGGTAGTTGCCTTTCTTGAGCGCCGCCTCCGCACCGGCGAAGGACTCCTGGGCCGCCGACGGATCGGCGCCGAGCGCGCGGGCGTCCTGAAGGAAGCGGGAGAAGTCCGCGACCTTCCCTTCGAGGGAGCGCTGGAGCGACTTCTCGGACTCCGCACGGCTCTGTCGCAGGGCGTTGTTCGCCTTCTCGAAGTCGAGGTTCGCCACGTCCCCGCGGGCCCGTTCGATCAGGGTCGAGGGCTTCGTCGTGTCCGCCCCGAGCTCCTGTGCGGTCCGCACGAGGTCCTCGGCGTCTCGGATGTCCTTGTTCACGGCCGACGTCAGGTCCTCCTTGATCGTGTCGAGGCCTTCCTGCGTGAAGTCGAGGGCGCCCTGGAAGTCGTTGTTCTCCATCGCGCTCCTCGCCCGGGACAGGAGGTCCTCGATCGGGGCGACGTCCCGGCTCATGGCCTTGCCCGAGAGGATGAGCGCCTGGACTTTGGAGAACGAGGAGGAGAGGTGCTCCTGGAGGATCTTCTCGGAGCGCTTCCATGCCTTCTTCGCGAGGTCGATCGCGGTGGCGAGATCCTCCGACGCGAGCGCGCCTTCCGCTTTCGCGAGGCCGGCCTGCGTCTCGGCGAGGTCCGCCCCGAGTCCTTTGGCGAGGGTCGCGAGCGCCGAGCTGGAGTCGACGATCGCCCGCGCCCGATCCCGGTAGATCCGCTTGCCGCGCTCGAGCGCCTCGCTCGATTTGTCGACCGCGACCTTGTAGTCCTTCGAGGCCATCGCGGCGTTCGCCTCGGCCAGCGCCTTCTCGGCCTCGACGACGTTCGCGTCGATCCGGCGCGCCTGGTCGATCAGGTCTTGCGCCGCCTTCACGCCTTCTTCGGCCGCCTGGCGGGTGCGGGTGGCCTCTTTGACCTTGTCCTCAAGCTGCCGACGCAGCTGGCTGTCGCGCAGGTACCCGCTCACGGTCCGAGGCTCCGCTATCCCGGGAGAAGGCCAAGGCTCCTCCTCCGAGGATCGCGTCGATATTTAGCGGGTGGACATTATAAACGGGTTAGCCTGTGATTATCACTTGCGATTCAGCCCATGGCCTGGGCGCCGGTCCCGACGTCGAACGGATCAGCCGCTCGCCGAGGCCACGGTCTGCGGCGCGGGCACCGGCGCGGCAGGCGGGAGCGCCTCGGCGGAGGGAGCGGACTCGTCGGGCGACGGCTCGGCGGGGTCCCCTTTCTCCTTGTAGGCGACCCCCGCGTTGCGCGCCATCATCCGCCGGATCTCCTCGCGGTTCGACGACTTGAGCCCGAAGAACTCCGCGAAGTAGCGGGTCGTCGTGAGGGCGAGGGACCGGCCGGACGGCTTGCGGGCGATTAGCCCGAGGCCCTCGAGCGCCTTCGTGTGCTCGTAGACCTTCGATCCGATCATGTCGAACAGGTCGCTCTGGAGGACCGGCTGGTGGTACGCGATGAGGGCCGCCGTCTTGAGGAGGTCCCGGTCGATCTCCGGCGGGGCGAAGGTCCGCGCCCGCTCCGCGTAGTCCGAGCGGATCTGCATCGTCCATTTGGACCCGATTTGGGCGACCTCGATAGCGCTCCCCCGTGCGGTGTACTCCCGCGCGAGGGCGCGGAGGTGTCCCTTGACGATCTCGACATCGAGGCGGGTCGTCCGCGCGAGGTCCTCGGCCGTCAGGGCTTGCCCCGCGGAGAACAGCGCCGCCTCGACGATTGCGCGCTCGCTCATGGGTGGACCCCCGGAGGCCCGGCGTCGGCTTTCGGCGTCAGGTCCGGCAACGACAGCAATTCCTCGATCGTCAGGTCCGTCTCCGCCGAGAGGCGCTTCACGAAGATCTCTCCGTACGGGTAGTCCTTCTGCCACAGCTTCACCTTCTCGAGGTGGGCCAGGAACAGGAGGGACATGAAGACGGTGACCTCGTCCCAGATGCCGCCCGCCGTCAGCTGGCGGAGCGGGACCGGCTCGCCGTCGAACTGGACGAGCCGCCCCCACGTGAGGGCGATGTCCTCCGTGAGATCCTCGCCGTGGACCTTCTGGTGGAAGTTCGGGGCGAAGCGCTTGATCGCCTGTTCGCGCAGGGCGTTCAGCTGCAACTGGATCTCCGCCTCCTGCCTCGCCTCGTCGAACGCGTCCATGAGCTCCATCAGGGTCACGGCCCGCCGGCCTTCGCGCCGGATCGCCTCCGTCAGCGGCGTCGCGGTGCCCGCGAGGACGACCTGGTTGTAGTCGAGGTCCGCCGGGTCCCGGAACATGTCGAGGTCCCAGCCGTCGGCGGGCTCCTCGGGAGGCGGCGGCATCGCATCGAGGAGGACCTTGTCGCTCTGCATCTTCAGGATCGACCACGCGAGGAAGACGAGCTTCCCCGCCGTCACGAAGTTCACGGCGCCGTCCTTGCGCACCTTGTCCATGAACAGCTTCGTGAAGGGCACGAGGTTGATCTCCCACGGGTCCAGTTGCTTCTCGAGCGCGAGCTCGAACGCGGCGACGACGCTCTTCTCGAACGGATCGCGGACCGCGACGTGCTGTCCCTGGTCGATCTCGTTGAGCATGGCTAGGTAGCGGTTGATCCGCTGTCCGCCCTCCGACTCGCTGATGAGCGCCTTGTGGAAGAGCAGGTGGTTCAGGATCGCCTGGTAGTTGTCGCTCATGCCGCGATCGCCTCCGTGGGCTTCTCGTCCTCGATGTCCGCGAGGTTCACGCGCATGATGACCTCGGACGTCGAGGCGGGGGTCATCGTGATCCCGATCAGGTGGTCGGCCTCCTTCAGCGTGACCTTGCGCAGGGAGATCTGCACGAACTGCGCCGTCGAGCTGTTCCGCCGGATCATCCGGGCGACCTTCTCCGCGTTGATCGCATCGAGGTTCTGGTCGATCTCATCGAGCATGTAGAACGGCGACGGGTCGTACTCCTGGATCGCGAAGATCAGCGCCATCGAGACGAGCGACTTCTCGCCGCCGGAAAGGGCCTCGAGCCGCAACGGCTTCTTGTGCGCGGGTTTCACCTTCATGACGAGCCCCGCCAGGAACGGATCCTGCGGGTTCTCGAGGAGGAGCTCGGCCTCGCCGCCTTCGCTCAGCTCCGAGTACACCCGCTGGAAGTTCTCGTTAATCGACACGAAGACCTTCGCGAGCCCTTCCTTCTTCTTGTCCGTCAGCTGGGTGACGAGGTTGATGAGCTCCTCGCGCTGGCCTTCGAGCCTCTTGAACTCGTCGTTCAGCTCGACGGCCCGGGCTTGCTGGGCGTCGTAGTCCTCGAGGGCGCGCAAGTTGATCGGCCCGAGGGCGGTGATCGCCGCCTCGCACTCGCCGATCGTGGCCTTGAGCTCCTGGAGGCTCGGCAGGCGGCCCTCCTCGACCTCAACTGCCATCTCCGTCATCACTCGCTCCGCCTCCGCGAGCTGCTCCTCCTGGACCCTCAGCTCGGTCTCCATTTTCAGGAGGAAATCCTCCTTCGTCTCGATCTTGTGCGAGACCTTGTCGACATCGCCTTCGCGGTCCGTCTTCTCCTTGTAGGCGGCGTCGCGCGCGTCCTGGAGGTCCTTGATCTTCTTGCCCATCTGGGACTCCATCTTCTCCAGGCCCCGGATCTCGTTCTCGAGCTTGCCGAGGGACTGTTGGAACGTCTCGATTCGCGTCTCGTGGTCCGTGCGCTGGGCCTCGAGGGCGGCGAGGCGTGTGTCGAGTTCGCCCCGACGCTCGTCGAGGAACGAGGTCTGCGTGGCCATCGCCTCGAGCTTCGAGCGCAGGCCGCTCAACTCCTCCGCGAGGGTCGCGCGTCGGCCCATCAGCTCCTTCATCCGCGAGGAGATCTGTTGAGGCGTGGCCTCGATGACGGCCTTCTTGCGCTCGTCCCGCTTCGCCTTGAGCGCGTCCAGGCCTTTCGTGAACTTCGTGAGGTCCTCTTCGATTCGGGTCGCGGTCTTCCCGGCGTCCTGGAAGCGCGCCTTGCGGTCCGCGAGGTCCTTGTCCGCCGACTTGACTTTCGCCTCGAACTCTCTCCGCTTCGATTCGAGGGTGCTCGTCTTCACCTCGACCGCTCCGGTCTTGCCGCCGAAGTCCTTGATCTGCGCCTCGAGGTCCAGGATCGCCTTCCGGATCTCGTCGAGGCGGTTCGCGACGCCCTCCGCGTGCGCCTGGGCCTCGCGGAGCTTCTCCGCGATCTTCTCGAGGTCGTTCGCCGTCCCGGCGCCGAACTTGAGCGTCGAGCGCTCCATGTCCCCGCCGATCATCGCGCCGGAGGCCTCGATCAGCTCGCCTTCCAGGGTCACGAGCCGGACGCCGCCCATCCACTTCCGGGCCTCGTCGAGCGTCTGCACGACGAGCGTGTCGCCGAAGACGTAGAAGAACGCGTCGCGGTACTTTTCGTCGAAGTGGCACAGGTCGATCGCGAACCCGAGGCACTCTTTCGCGACGAGGATGGCCTTGCCTCGCGGCTTGCCGACGAGCATCTTGTTGAGAGGAAGGAACGTCGCGCGGCCGATCTTGCGCTTCTTGAGGTAATCGATGCACGTCGCGGCGACGGAATCGTCGTCGACGATGATCGCCTGCATCCGGGCGCCCGCCGCCGTGACGACGGCGGTCTCGTATTGCGGCTCGACGTGGGCGAGTTGCGCGACGGTCCCGTGGATCCCTTTGATCGACCCCGTCTCGCGCGTGTCGAGGATGGCGGACACCGCGGCGTTGTAGCCGCGTTTCATGTTCTCCGCGACGTCCGCCTCCGCCCGGAGCTGCGCGTACTGCCGCGTCAGGCTGAGGATGGCCGTCTGCAGGTCGGCCTGGTCGCGAGCGAGCCTGGTCTCCTCCGTCCGCCGGTCGTAGAACTCCTGCTGGAGCTTCTGGAGGCCCTTGCCGGACTCCTTCGTCGTCGACCGGAGTTCCTTGAGCTGCCAGTCCGCGTCCTCGAACTCCGTCTGGTACGTCTTGCGGGCGTCCTCCAGCTGCCCGATCTCGGATTCGACGCGCGCCATCGCTTCTCGCGTCCGGTCGCCCTCCAGGACGATGCCCTTCAGCTTCTCCTCGACCGCGTCGATCTCGTTGTTGAGCGCGATGATCTGCTTTTGGATCCCGAGGACCTTCGCGTCGCTCTTCGACGCGAGTTCGTCGACCTCGTGGAGGTCTCCGTCCGCCGTCTTGATCTGCCCCTCGAGCTCGGCGACCCGGGTGTCGAGGGTCCCCCGTTCCCGCGCGAGCGCCTCCGTCTCCTTCTGGACCTTCGCCCGTTCCTTGTTCGCTTCGATGGTCTCGGCGCGGATCTGCTTGAGCGTCTCCTTCGACGTCTCCGTGCCGTCCGTCGCGCGGGCCCGCTCGATACGGAGGCCGTCGAGCTTCTCCTTGAGCTGCTTCGCCTCCTCGCCGCCGCGCTCCGCCATCTCCCGCTCGAGTTCGTCGAGCCGGGCCACGGCCGCGTCGAGCTGCGTTCGCAGGTCGGCTTTCTGCGCCTCGAGTTTCGCCTTCTCCGCCTCGTGCTTGCCGATCTGTTCCTTCGTCCCGACGATCTGCCGCTCGATGAGCTCGCGGTTCTTGTAGGCCAGCTGGGCTTTCGCCGTCGTCAGGCGGCCGTTGAGTTCCTTGTACTTCAGCGCGCCGTCGCGGTCCGCCTCGAGCTGCTTGATCTGCTTGTCGATCTCCTCGAGGATGATCCGGATTCGCTCGAGGTTCTCCTCCGTCTCCTGGCGCTTGCCTTCCGCTTGCGTGATGTCGTCATCGAACTTCGTGATCCCGGCGATGTTGTCCAGGATCCGTCGTCGGTCGACGGACGACATCGAGACGATCTTCTGCACGTCCCCCTGCTGGACGAGGTTGTAGCCCTCCGCGGAGATGCGGGCGTGAGCGAGAAGGGAGTCGAACTCGGAGAGGGAAGACTTCCGGTCGTTGATGTAGAAGTACGAGTTGTAGCCGCCCTCGACGGACGGGCTCAGGCCGATGTAGCGGGTGAGCTTGACCTCGTCCGCCTCGACGGGGATCTGCCGGTCCCCGTTGTCGAAGAGCAGGCTGACCTGGCAATAGTCCGAGGCGTTCTTGTCCTTCCCGCCGTTCCAGATCAGGTCCGTGAGCTTGCCGGCGCGGATCGCCTTCGAGCTCTTCGGGCCGAGGACGAACAGGATCGCGTCCGCGATGTTGCTCTTTCCGGATCCGTTCGGGCCCGTGATCGACGTGTAGCCCTGCAGGAAGGGGATTGAGATCTTTCGGCCGAATGACTTGAAATTCTCCATCTGGATTTCTTTGAGAAACACGGTCCTCACCTGAGCGGGGGAAGGTCAGTACTGAGGCGGCCTGCCACTATCCATCCCATCTATATCCTTCTGGCGTCCGACGAGGGTCGGACAGATGCGCGCAAGGCGCTGATGGCTATAAAAGCGTAGCGGGGCGACATCGATTCGTCTTGACAAATTGGGCGCAGCGGGAGGGCGACACACTTTGCAGCATGTCGGACCTACCGAATTCGTGAACCGTATAGGACTTCGGCTCTGAGCCGGTGCACTCTAAATATGTCATTCTCCTTCGTCTCCTCCGGATGGCGAAGCGCGCCCTCATTTCAGGAATCACCGGGCAGGATGGCTCGTATCTCGCGGAACTCCTCCTTTCGAAGGAGTACGAGGTCTTCGGCCTCGTCCGCCGCCTGAGCTCCCCGAACACGCGGAATATCGAACAGATCATGGATCGGGTACATCTCCTCGACGGGGACATGACGGATCAGTCATCAATCGTGACGGCGCTGAAAGAGTCGCAGCCCGATGAAATCTACAACCTCGCGGCTCAATCGTTCGTCGCGACCTCCTACCGCCAGCCCGTGTTGACCGCCGACGTCGACGGGTTGGGGGTCGTGCGAGTCCTCGAGGCAGCCCGCCAAATCGCGCCCGACGCGCGGATCTACCAAGCCTCGACATCCGAGCTTTTCGGCCAAGTGCAGGAGAGCCCGCAATCGGAATCAACGCCGTTCCATCCCCGCAGCCCGTACGGGGTGGCGAAAGTCTTCGCGTACTGGGCGTGCGTCAACTATCGGGAGTCGTACGGCATGCATGTGTCGAATGGGATTCTCTTCAACCACGAGAGCCCGCGGCGCGGCCTGGAGTTCGTCACCCGCAAGATCACGCACGGCCTTGCCCAGATCGTCGCCGGGAAGGCGAAGGTCGTCGAGCTCGGCAATCTCGAGGCGAAGCGGGACTGGGGCTACGCGCCCGAGTACGTCGAGGCGATGTGGCGGATGTTGCAGCAACAGGAGCCCGACGACTACGTCATCGCAACCGGGGAGACGTGGTCGGTCCGCCAATTCCTGGAGTTGGCGGTGAAGGAAGCGGGTCTCCCGGGGGACCCCCAACGGTTCGCGCGGTCCGACCCTAAGAACCTTCGACCCGCGGAGGTCCACACGTTGTGCGGGAACTCGAGCAAGGCGAAACGAATCCTCGGCTGGTCCGCGAAAGTCCGCGTGCCCGAACTCGTGAAGATCATGATGTCCCATGACCTTGCCGCTGTCGACCATGCCTAGAAGGGGCCCATCCGCGGCGAGGCCCGCCGCTCCGGCCCACGACCGTGAGCATGCCAGGGCGATGATGCCGTACTTTCGGTGCGACGGCCCTCGATGCGTCCCGCACTGATGATGTGGATTCTTGTCCGAACATCGAGGCAGCGCGGTGGGTCTCAGAGCCGAAGGAGGACCCAACGATCATCCTTGAATGATTTGTTCGTTCCGGCGAAGAACGATCTCAATCGTGACCCTTCGACCCAGGGGCCAGTATAGGACGCTCCTTCCGAACCATCGCATCATGTGCCAGTTGAACGGGTACTTCTTTGTCGTGTGCTTGCTGACGAGCGAGAACGGTGGATTCGCCGGACGCTCGCAATCGGATGTCATGTACTCGCTCCTCCGAAGGGGAACCGCGGTCTTGGCGCGCACGTTGTCGCAGAACAAGTCGAAGGTTTCGGAGCTGAACAGCCTCACATGGTATGGACGGTCTAACGCAACGAGCTTGTACGGAACTATGATCGAGACCGTTCCTTTGTTCCGTCTCAGAATCCGCGCCATTTCGAGGAGAGACTGCTCCCAGTTCATCAGGTGTTCCAACAGCGCGTGGGCTCGGATCTCATCGACGCTGTCGGAGGCCCACGGCCACGGCCTTGCGCCGAGATCCAGGATCATGTCGATGCCCGGACCTGGAAATTGGTCCACGTTCACCCATCCAGGCAACGTCGCCTTGCCACATCCGAGATTCAGCCGTATTCCCGCGTCGTCCGCCATGCGCTGCTGACTCCTCTGTGGCCGCGTCCCGGGACGGATGGGCTCGCGCCATAACAAGGCTGCGGTCATGCGGTTTGCCTTGCATCCGCCCCCTACGGTTGAGGCATGCGCAGATTTACCGACGTCTCGTCTGCCGGGATTCGACGGCCGGACTTCGGTCCTCCGACCGCGAGGAGCCGTTCGTAGATGGCCCTCACCCGGGAAAGATTCGCGTCCAGGTCACCGCGTTCGCGGATGAGTTTGATGTTGGTCTTGCTGGCAAGGTTCAGGGCCGCATCATCTGCCATCCGCTCAAGGACGCGATCCGCGAGCGCCTTCGCATCGCCGACGGGGAAGAGAGAGCCGTTCGCACCGTCGGTGATCCATTCCCGGTTCGCGGGAATGTCGGTGACGATGGGGAAGCAGCCCCGGGACATGGCCTCCAGCAAAGAGACCGAGGTCCCATCGGACCGCGACGTAGAGATGTAGATTCGGGCTTGGGCGAGAGCGTCCATCGCACCGTCCGGGCCGACAGGACCCTCGAAGCGGAGCCGCCCCAAGATCCCCTGCTCTCGCGCGAACCGTTCGAGGTCAGCTCGGAGCGAGCCGCCTCCCAGGACGCGACCTTCGATTCGCGGGTCGGCGGCCAGGATATGCTTCGAGGCACGGAGCAGGGTCGGGATGTCGTAGATCGGCTCGAGGCTGCGCGTGCTCACGAAACGGAAGGGCCTTCGATCGCTTTCGGATGCAACCGGCGGGTACCGGCGAAGGTCCACGCCCATCGGAATTGTTTCGAAATCCGAACGCAGCCCGTAACCACGCAACCGGTGCGCGAGATGCTGTGCCACGGGGATGCAGAAGTCCGCCTTGCGCAGGACGTACCGCAGGATCAGATTCTGGGCCATCGATTCGTGGGGCCTCACGAGCACGTCGCTTCCCCACGCGCTCACGACGAATGGATGACGGCCCGAAAGAGCTCCCCAAAGTCCGAACCCCACGGCCTGATGGGCATGGACTAGGTCCGGGTCCAGCTGCCGCACGAGGCGCCGAATCGCGGAGGCTTTTCGTAGGAGCGCGGAGGCGCCCCGATCCGCGTACGGGAGCCTGACGATGCGAACGTCGGGAATCGAGTCGAGTCCGAGGGTCACGAGGACGACGTCGTCGCCTCGGGCAGCGAACCAGCCCGCCCATCGTTTGATGTGGATGCTCTGCGCCTCGCCGAGAAGGCAGATGCGCATGGGTCTGGTGTCCTCGAAGGAGAAGCGCCCTTCTACTTTTAATCAGTGCGTTGTGACGACGGAATCGACAATCCGGGAGAAAGTGAGCTGCTGCCTGTCCCAGGAAAACCGTTCGAGGAACGCCCGCCGGCCATGTTCGCCCCGCGCGACGCGTTCGTCGGACGCCTGCACTTCTGCGAGGACCTCGACGAGTGCGCCCCGCTCGACGGATCCCAGGGACCATCCGCACTCCGACTCGCGCACCACGGATCGCATCGCCGGATAGTCGGGGACGAGGACCGGCACGCCGTGGGCCATGTAGTCGAACAACTTGTTCGGCAACGCCCGTTCGTGGTTCGGTCGGCGGTCGAGCAGGATCACGCCGAGGTCCATGCTGGCGTAGTAGGGACCTAGCTCTGGAAAAGAACGATATCCGTCGACGCGAACTCGGTCTCGAAGTCCAAGGGTCTCTGCCATCGCCTGTAGGCGTCGCCGTTCTTCCTCGGGGCCTCCCACGAGGAGCCCCTTCACCGAAGTCGGCAAGGTCGACAGCGCCTCGAGCAGGATGTCCAGGCCACGCCCGATCCCGAACGCGCCCGCGAATCCGACGACGAAGTCCGTCGGGACGAACCCGAAGTTCGACCGGCTTGCGTCGCGGTCTGCCAACACCACCTCGGAGGCGGATCGAGCGTTGTACAGGACGGTCGTCGGCGTCCCCCGGGCGCGGAACTTGGCGGCGATGGGTTCGCTCACGGTGAGCACATGAGCCACCGCGCGAACGAGTCGCCGTTCCTGGAGCGCCGCGATGCGCGCCTCCAAGCCGGAGTTCTCCGCGATCAGCGCGGGCCAGTCCTCGTGGCTGTCGTAGATGATCGGGACGCTCGCGCGTCGGCCTGCGGACACGGCCGCGGAGAGCACCTCGAAGTCGTGCGCGACGATCAGGTCCGGATCTTCGCCGAGGGCTGCGTCGCGCAGTCGCGACGACGCCCGCATGTAGGCGAGTGCTCGGCGCACGAACGACGTCCCGAGTGGCGGCACCGCGCTCCGCACCCGGCGGATCGGGAACCGCGTTTCGTGCGCGGTCGGCGAGGACGCGTCCTTTATCCACGAGACGAACGATACGTCCCAGCCGGCTCGGGCCAGGGATTCCGCCTCGCGCAACGCCCTCAGCACTGGCTTCGGCACATACGCGTCCGTCTGGAGAAGAAACACCGCCTTGCGAGAACCCACGAGGACCGGACCGGGGCGACCGGACTTGAGGCTATCGGGACGAACCGTTTAAGCGACCGGGAGAAATCACCGAGCGTGCGATCGGCAATCGTCGCGACGGTCCTCAACGAGTCCCTTCACGTCCGGGAATTCCTCGCCTCCGTGGAGGCCCAGAGCCGGCATCCTGACGTCGTCGTGATCACGGATGGCGGCTCGACGGATGGGACGCAAGAGATGTTGCAAGACTTCGCGTCCGCCACGCAACTTCCATTCCGTTGGGAGGTCGTGCCCGGCAACCGCTCTCGCGGCCGGAACGCGGCGATCCGGCTCGCGGACGCCGACGCGATCGCGGTGACCGATGTCAACGTGCTCGAGCCGCAATGGTTCGAGCGGATCGTCGCGCCGCTCGAGCGGGGCGACGTCGACGTCGTGGCCGGTTGGTACGAGCCGATCGGGGACACGCCTCGGGAGCTTGCGATGGGCCACATGACCCTCTACTCGATCGAGCAGATCGAACCGGATTCGTTCGTCCCCGCATCCCGCAGCATCGCGTTCACGCGGGCGGCGTGGGAGCGGGTCGGCGGGTACGAGGAGCGGCTCGATGCCGCGGAGGACACGTACCTCGTCCTCGCGATGCGACGTGCGGGCCTGCGGTTCGTCTTCGAGCCCCGGGCGGTCGTCCGCTGCTGGACGCCCGCGAATGTCCGCGAGGCCTTCCGGACGTCCCGTCAATATGCGACCTCGGACGGTCGCGCGCGCCTCTTGGGGACGCCGCAGACGCACTACGGCCGGCTCTTCGGAACCTACGGGGCGGGCGTCGTCCTTTTGATCCTCGGAATCTGGTGGCCCATCTCCTGGATCGTGCTCTTCGCCGGCGCTTTGGCCTACGTCGTGTACCGAGTCCGGAAGGTCCTCGAAGCCCGCCTTCTTGCCATGGTGCCGTACTCGGTCGTCGTCGCGCTCGCGGTGGACTTGGCTCAGATCCTCGGCTATGCCGAGGGTCGCGCTCATCCGATCGAGGGGGATTCGAGCGCCGCGGCCGCCGGCGACCCGAGCAACGATCCGTAGGCGTCGAGCAGGCGGGCCTCCATCGCCTCCCAGCGGTACCCGGACTCGAACGCGCCGCGGCCCCGGGCGCCCATCCGCTCGCACTCGTCCGGCGAGAGCATGAGCCCCTCGAGCGCCCGCTGCAGCGCTCGCCGGTCGCCGTAGGGCACGACGACCCCGCAACCGACGGAGCGCACCAAGTCCGCAATCGCCGTGCCGTCGGACGTGAGGACGGGCTTCGCGCACATCATCGCCTCGAACACTTTGTTCGGGGCGGCGTAGAGGTTGTTCGGCACTCGCGGATCGTAGAGGGCGGCGATGGCGTGGGCGGATGCCGTTTGACTCAGGACCTCCTCGTACGAGATCGTCCCGAGGAACATGCAAGCGGGCGACGTCTCTAGGTGGGGGAGCAACGCGTTCTCGTCGGGGCCATGGCCTGCGACGATGAACTTAGCCCCGGTCGACTCGCAGGCGGCCAGCAGATCGAGGAGGCCGCGGTCCTTCGCGATCATGCCGCCGTAGAAGACGGTGAAATCCGGCGCGGCCCGGACCCGAGGAGGCCGGTCCTCCGGGACGTTCATGATCTCGACGATCCGCCTCGGACGGGCGCCGCGGAATTGCGCCTGTCGGCGGAGGTCCGGCACGATGACGAGGTCGGCCCGTTCGATCATCCGCCCCTCCGCACTCGCGAGCCGCTCGCGGACCTTGGGCGGCACGTCGGCGGTGATCATGTCGGCGTAGAAGTCGAAGACGTCGTACACGAGCTTCGCGCCCGTGATTCGGGCCGCGGCCCGAGCCGCCCAGGCGGTGTCGAGGTCGATCGCATGGATGACGTCCGGACGGAGACGCGCCGCCTTCCGGAGGGCGAACCACTCCCATCGCGGCAGCCGGCGTGCGAGCCCCACCGTGCCTTCCGGCGCAGCGAGCCGGTACCGGTGGATCCGGATCCCGTCGCGGACCTCGTGCGTCGGGTGCGAACGGGTCCGATCCCAGAGGATCGCGTGGACGTCGTATCCTCCGCGCGCCAGGCTCCCGGCCTCCTTCGCGAGCCTCGGTTCGATGCCCGCCGGGCTCTTCGACCGTAAGAAGACGACGCGCGTCACGGTCCGTCAACCCAGCGTCTCGTCGACGATCGATGCGATGCGTCGGGACGTCGTCCCGTTGCCGTACGGGTTGCGCCACGTCCGCGCGACGGCCATCTGCCGCCGTACGGCGGCTGCGACCCTCGTCGGCTCGGTCCCCGCAAGGACGTTCGCGTGGATCGAGAGGGTCTCCGGCCGCTCCGTGTTCTCCCGCAACGTCACGCACGGCACGCGGAAATAGCAGCCTTCCTCCTGGAGGCCGCCCGAATCCGTGAGGATCAGCGCGGCGTCCTTCTCGAGGCGGAGCATATCGAGGTACCCGGTCGGCTCGATCCGTCGGAGCGACTCGATGGTCCGCGCGCGTTTCTCGAGCCCGAACCGCCGCAGGCTCTTCGCCGTGCGGGGATGGATCGGGAAGACGATCGGAAGGCCGGCGGTCTTCGCGGCCCCTTCGAAGGCGCGCAACGCGCGCGCGAGTCGTTTCGGATCGTCCACGTTCTCCGCGCGGTGGAACGTCAGGAGGAGGTACCCCCGCGGGCGGAGGTCGAGCTTCTCCAAGATGTCGGAGCGCCGCAAGGCGAGCCCGAGGTTCGCCCGCAACGCGTCGATCACGCTGTTCCCGACGATGGACACGCCTCGCCGGACGTTTTCCTGTCGCAGGTTGTCGCGCGCGGTGGGCGTCGGGGCGAAGAGCCGATCGGATAGCTGGTCGGCGATGATCCGGTTGACTTCCTCGGGCATCGTCTTGTCGAACGAGCGGATGCCCGCCTCGACGTGGCCAAGCACCCGCCCGAGCTTGTTCGCGAGGAGGGCGCCGGCCACGGTCGTGTTCGTGTCGCCGTGGACGAGGACGAGGTCCGCCCCCGCGGCGACGCCCGCGACGTGCCGCATCGTCGTCGCGACCTGCAGGTGCGGCGGCTGATCCTTCAGCGCGAACTGGTGATCCGGTTCGCGGAGCCGCATGTCCTCGAAGAAGATGCGGTCCATCAGGATGTCGTAGTGCTGGCCCGAGTGCACGAGGATGTGCTCGTGCGACAGCCGGTCCAGAGCCTTCACGACCGGGGCCATCTTGATGATCTCCGGCCGGGTCCCGATGATCGTGACGATGCGGCCCATGGACAGGACGCGCGAGTATTCGAGGGACGCTATTAAAGGTCGCCTCGAGACGGCACAATCCCGAAACCATCATATCGGGACGGAGGTTACGAGCGACGTTGCTCCTCTCCGTCGTCACGACCGTTCGCAACGAGGCGCGGAACATCGCGGCGCTCCTCGACAGCCTCGTGACGCAGGAGCCGCCGTTCGAGATCCTCGTGATCGACTCGGACAGCACCGACGCGACGCGGGACATCGTCCGCGGATACGAGAAGAAATACGACACGCTGCGGCTGTACGGCCAGGGAGGTACGCGCGGGCGGGGTCGGAACGTCGGGATCGCGAAAGCCCGGGGCGAGGCGGTCGCGTTCGTCGACGGCGACGCAATCGCCAACCCGTTCTGGCTCAAGGAGATCCGTGAGGGCCTCCGACAGTACGACGTCGTCGCGGGACGTACGATCCAGATCGGGTACCGGCCCTTCGAGGAACTCGAGCGGGTCGAGCTGATCGTGGGAGGGACCGACGTCACGTATCCGTCGTCGAACCTCGCGTACCGAAAGCGCGTGCTCATGGAGATCGGCGGGTTCGACGAGTGGTTCGTGACCGCCGAGGACATCGATCTGAACCTCCGCGCGGTCCGTTCGGGCCACCCGATCGGCTTCCGCGCGAACGCGGTCGTCTACCATCGGACGCGCGACTCGATCTTCGACTTCCTCCGGCAGGCGCTGTGGAACGGCGCGGGACGCAAGCAGCTCACGCTGAAGCACGGCGCCCTGTGGCGTCACTACCGCCCGCTCGAGATGGTGCGGCGGGAGGCGACGTTCTGGTCCCTGCTGCGCTTGGGCGCGGCCCTCCTGGGATACGTCGGATACAAGTTCTTCGGCAAGCCCCTGCCCGACTGAGCGCAAACACTTATCCGGAATTCCCAGCATGGCGCGCCGATGCCCGAGGTTTCCGTCATCGTCCCGACGATGAACGAGGAAGCCTCGATCGGCGCAGTCCTGGAGGAGGTCCGGTCCGCCCTGAGGGACTGGGACTTCGAGATCCTGACGGTCGACACGGAGTCGCTGGACCGGACGAACGAGATCGCGCGGTCGAAGGGCGCGAGGGTCGTCGCACAGCCCCTTCGAGGGTACGGCCGCGCGTACAAGACGGGCTTCGCGGAGGCCCGCGGGAGGTTCGTCGCGGCCCTCGACGCGGACCTGACGTACCCGGCGGACCGGTTCCCGGATTTCCTGGCGGTCCTGAAGGAGGGTCGAGCGGACTTCGTCGCCGGCGACCGGATGAGCCACCTCCGCGACGGGGCGATGACGGGCATGCACCGCGTCGGGAATTCGATCCTCAACGCCGCGTTTCGGGTGCTGTACCTCCATCCGATCCACGACTCCCAGTCCGGGATGTGGGCGTTCCGACGCGAGATCCTGCCGCGCCTGCGGCTCGTCCACGACGGCATGGCGTTCTCGGAGGAGTTGAAGGTCGAGGTGATTCGCCGCGGGTTCCGTCTCCTCGAGATTCCGATCGAGTACCGGCCGCGGGTCGGGGAGAAGAAGATCCGGAGCGTGGACGACGCGACTCGCAACCTGGTGTGGCTCGCCCGGAAGCGGTTCGGCTGGACACCCGGGTCGGGATGATCACTCTTCGAGGACCTCGCGGAGCTTCTCCCACTCCTTCAGGAAGCGGCGCGCGTCGAAGCTCCCGTCCACGTAGCGGCTGAGGGCCTTGTGGAACCCCGGGTCCAGCTCGGAGCACAGCAGCTCCGACGCTTCCCAGTGTTCCATCGACTTCCACGGCCACGCGCCCTCCAGGTCGATGTAGTGGGTCCCCCGGTCCTCCCACGCCACCCGGATGCTCCCGAACTCGATCGCGAGCTCGTACACGAGACGTCCGATCAGGATCGACTCCTCGGGCGCCATCGAGAGTTCGTCCCCCTTCCGCAACCGCCGCGGATGCTGGATGCGGATCGCCGTCAGGCCCTCCGCCGCGGCGAGGGAGGCGTTCGTCTTGTCGAGCGTAAGGAAGAAGATCCCCTTCCGGAAGTCGATGCCCCGGAGGAACGCCTTGAACTGATCGCGGATCATCGAGTCCGCGTTGAGGATCGTCAGGCCGTCCGGCGAGAGGTGCAGCTGCTCCGGGTTCGTCGCGCCGACGACGAGGACGTTGAGCCCCTGGAACCCTTCCGTCCGCTTGAGGGTCGTGATTTCCTGCAACGCCCGGTAGCCGCGCCGACCCGCGTGGGAGAGGCGGTTCCCCTTCCGCATGTTCGCGGCGTTCTCGAGCTCCTTCATGACGACGCCGGGGATGACGAGGAGGATCCAGTTCACGCTCTCCCGGTACGGCCGCGGATGGATGCGGGAGAACTCGTCCAGGAGGTGTTCCCCGAGGATGCACGCGTACAGCACGTTCGTGTCGATGCCGACGATGATGTCCTCGTATTCCGCGAGGCGTCGCGCGATTGCGCTGAGCCCGATTGGCTCGACGATGCCCGCGCTCAGCAGGGACGAGTTGAGCCAGTCGAGGTAGTCGGGATTGCTCTCGAGGACCTTGATCCGGTACTCCGTCGGGGACCCGACGATGTCAACGATCGGGTACTCCTCCTTCGAACCCGGACCCAGGGACTTGACGGTCATCCGGTCGATGCGGCCTTTGATGGCCCCGAGGGCGAGCTGCATGGTCGGGAACTCCGCGATCTGTCCTTTCTCGAGGAGCTCGCGGAACGTCAACCTAGGCCTCCGCGAGGAGTCGGTCCACCATCCACTTCACGTCGAACCGCTTGATGTCCGCATACGTCTGCCCGAGGTTCACGAAGACGATCGGCTTGCCGATTGTCCTCGCCATCGATAGCGCCGCGCCGCCCTTCGCGTCCGCGTCGAGCTTCGTCAGCACGACCCCGTCCAGACCGACCGCCTCGTGGAACTGTTTCGCCTGCTCGATCGCATCGTTGCCGGCGAGAGCGTCCCCGATGTACAGGACCAGGTTCGGGCTCGTCACGCGTTTGATCTTCTTCATCTGGTCCATCAGGTTCTGGTTCGTCTGCATGCGGCCCGCGGTGTCGATCAGGACGACGTCCTTCGAGCGCGCGCGGGCATGTTCGACGGCGTCGAATGCGACGGCCGCGGGGTCCGCGCCCGCCTTATGCTTGATCAGTTTGAATCCCACGGACTCCGCGTGCTTCTCGAGTTGCTCGATGGCCCCCGCGCGGAACGTGTCCGCCGCGGCGACGACGCACGTGTAGCCCTTCTTCTGGATGTGGTACGCGAGCTTGGCGATCGTCGTCGTCTTCCCGGTACCGTTGACTCCGACGAACATGACGACGAACGGCCGCGGGCCCTTCTCGATGAGGCCGAAGAAGTCGATGGGCGGGACGCTCAGGACGTGCGTGATCGCGTCGCGCAGGGCGGCCGTCACCGCATCGGCGAGGGACGCGTCCCGCACGACCCGTTTGCCCTTCAGGTCGTCGGCGAGGCGGTCCACGATCTCCTTCGCCACGGGGAACGCGACATCCGATTCCAGGAGCGCCATCTCGAGGTCGTACAGGATTTCCTCGAGCTTCTCTTCCTTGATCTTCCGTCCCGATTCGCCGATGGCGGCGGGGGCGACCTCCGCGTCCGCCTTCTCCTTCCAGCCGGCGAGCCGCTCCCGGAGCCCCTTGAACATCTAGCTCCGCTCGCCCGGTGCGGCTTGCCCCTGCAGCCGGTCGTACAGGTCCTGCACCGCCTCGCCCTGGGCCTCCGCGCGCCGCTGGAGGTCCGCGAGGCGCTGGCCGACCGTATTCGCCGCGTCCGTGATCGACCGGATGCGCGCGTCGAGCCGCTCGATCTGCTTTGCGATGTCGTCGTAGACCAGGAGCTCCGAGCCGATCGACACGAACGCCTTCGTGACGTCTCTCGACTCGGCGACCAAGAACGAGTTCGCGCCGACGGGCACGAGGACCTCCGCCCCGTTCCCCGCTTCCTGGTACCGGGCGAGGGTCTCCCGCGCGCGCATGTGCTCCTCGAGCGAGAGCCGGATGATCGACTGCTGCTGACCGAGTCCCTCGATCTGCTCACGGAACTGGTCGAGCACCGCCATGCCCCGGCGGAGGTCGGCTTCCGAGCCGCTCACGGTCGCGCCTCGACCGTATATCGGACGGCGTGGTCCGAGAGGCCCTCGACGGGGACCCCCTCGACCGTCCGGATCTCGATGTACTTCCGCGGCACGCGGTGCTGGCTTCCGAGCACCGACAGGAGCTTCTCGCGGGCCGCCGCCTCGTCCGCGGCGGCGATTTCCTTCGCGAACGGCTGCCACCCGCGGCCCATGCGGAAGCGGCCGCTAATCCGAAACGCCTTCATGGAACGGCGTGGCAAGGAGCCCGGCTACTTAAAAACTTGCGGCGGTCAGCGCGATGCCGTCTCGGCGATCGCGGGTTTGAAGTGCTCGACGAGGTCCTCCGCGATCTTCCGCGTGATGCCGCGTACGGCCATGAGGTCCTTCGCACTCGCCTTCGCGAAGTCGTCCGGTGTCGTGAAGCCCGCGTCGACGAGCGCCTTCGCCCGCGCCTGTCCGACCCCTTTGACCTTGCGGAGTTCGTCAAGGACCTCGGTCGGGGCCGTCTTTGCGGCCTCGAGTTCGAGGATGCGGCGCTGGATCCCCTCGTCGCCCGGGCTGAGCTTGAGCGCCTCCGTATACGCCCGCATGGCGTCGTCGTCCCGGCCCATCTTCCCGAGGACCTCCCCCTGCGCGGCCCAGGCGTCCTCGTCGCCCGGGTAGAGCTGAGTGAGCCGATCGAACGAGTCGAGGGCGCCTTCGAAGTCGCCTTCCTCGAGCAGAATGTTCCCGCGGTTCAGCAGGGCGGACGCATTGTTCGCCTGCACCCCGAGGACCAAGTCGAGGCAGTTCAGTGCCTCCTGCGGCTTGCCGCTGCGCCGATAGGCGACCGCCTTGCCGATCAACGCGTTCACGTTGCTCGGATCCACCTCGAGGATGTCGTCGAACAGGTTCAACGCCGCTGTGTAGTTCCCGTTCGCGCTCGCGATCAGGGCGCGGCTCAGGAGGCTCGGCACGTCCACGCGAGCTTCCTCGATCTTCTGGCGGAGGTTCGCGTTCGCGGGATCGATCGACGCCGCGGCTTCGTAGGCGCCGAGCGCCTCGGATCGACGTCCGAGGTTCGCGAGGGCGTCGCCTCTCATCTCGAGCGCGGGTGCCTCGTTGGGCCGGACGCGGAGCAGGCCGTCGACCGCTTCGAGGCACTCCCGCCATCGGCGGTCGTCCGCCAGCATGCGACTGAGCCCTCGCAGGGCGTCGAGATTCTTCGCATCTTTCGACAGGAGTTGCTTGTACGTCTCGATCGCCTCAGGTCGGCGGTTCAGCCGCGCCAACGTCGTCGCGCGGCCCAGGATTGCGGGCGCGTACGTTGGATCGAGCCGCACGGCCTCGTCGTACACACCGAGGGCCGCATCGTGCGCGTTCGCGATCGCAAGCGCGTCTCCCTTCATCACGAGACTGGCGGGCGTCTCCGGTTGACGGACGGGAGGCCGGGGCACGGGTCGTGGGGCCTCTGGGCGCATCGCCGCCGCGGTGACGGCGACGGGGACGGGGGGCGGAGGAGGCGCGGTGCGCGGAGGCGGGGGCGGTGAGGCCGCAGCGAAGTTGAACGCCATCTCGGGCTGCGGGCCCGGATCCGGACTCGGCATCGCGTTGGGGTCGTACACCCGTTCGCCGGACTCCAGGCCGGGCGCGGCGGAGAGGCTGGACGCCCTCGTGCGCTCGCGGATCGGGCGGAGGCCGACCCACCACCCGAGCTGCGCCGCTCCATACAGGAATAGGAGGAAGGGGACCGTCGAGAAGAGTGTGGACACGAGCCCTTTCTGCAGGACGAAGCGGACGTACGTCAGCGCATTGGCATCGTTCCGGAACACGAGGGACCAGTTCGCGAGGGCGTCCCACATCGTCGGTTCGACGTCGAGGGTGCGGGAATCCGGCGCGGCGAGGGAGGCCGACGAGACCGTGACGCTGTTCTTCAGGACGGTGATCGTCGCCGCCCCGATGGTGACCGTCACGACGGCGTGTGTCACGAACGACACGCCGAGCGCGTCGGGGCTCGTGAACGAGACCGTCTCCGTGCCGTTCATCCGGAGGGAGACGACCTGGGGCGGATCCGAGAAGAGCGTCGAAGCCGCGGACGGCGTCACCGCGAGCAGCAGCACGACCGCGATGCCGAGCGAGAACCCCGCGGTGCGGAACGCGCGGGTCATGGAGTACTTCGCCATCAG
>DASPZJ010000096.1:0-5425 GCA_035636315.1 Thermoplasmata archaeon | reverse complement strand
CTCCAGTTCGACACGAAGGACGTCGCCCACGCGAACGTCTCCATGTCCTTCGTTCCCGCGATCCACCAGGGACGCGTGACGAGGGTGGACCAGGACGTCCTCCTGCTCATCGACAGCTCCGGGTCCATGCAGCAGAACGACCCGGGGCGACTCCGCATCACCGGCGCGAAGGAGTACGTCGATCGGCTCCTGTACCCGGACCGCGTCGCCGTCGTCGACTTCGACAGCGTCGCTCGCCTGACGAAGGCCAACGTCGGCGGATCGGCCCACCACCTGTACACGCCCGGTCACGACGGCGTCCCGGACTACAACGAGGTGAAGACGGACCTCGATACGATCGACCAGAGCGGGGCCACGAACTTCGGCGCCGCGATCCAAGTCGCGAACGACGAGTTGATCGCGAACGGCATGAAGACCCACGCGTGGATCGAGATCCTCCTCACGGACGGCCACAACAACTTCCCGTGGCAGGACACCCTCGCGCGGACGGAGGCGCAGCGGGCGAAGGTGAACGGCATCACGATCTACACGATCGGGCTGGGCTCGGACGCCGACCGCCTGCTCCTCCAGGAGATCGCGCAGACGACCGGCGGGACGTACTACCCGGCGCCCGATGCCGCTTCGATCCGCTGGATCTACTTCGAGATCAGCATGCGCTACCAGGGGTTCATCGCGTGCGGCACGCTGACGTCGGCCAACGCGCTCAGCGGCTCCATGAGCCTCACCCTCGGGAACGTCCGGTATCCGTCGCAGACCTTGCGGCTCGAGGCCGGAGGCATCACGCACGTCCAGCCCGACGGCGGCCTCGTCGAAAAGGGAATCCCCTTCGCGATCGAGCGGAACGGGATCGGATCGTGGACGCTCCGCCTCTCTGTGGTCAGCTACGTCGGAGACTCGTTCGGAGCGGAGGGCTCGGAATACGAGTTCATCACGGCGCGGTTCCTTCACCGCCACGTCGACGACCAGACGATCGACCGGCCAGACCTCGGCGCGGGGAGCCGGGAGGCCGGCAACATCTCGGCCTACGTGGAGTACTGGGCGGAGCAGGGGGCGGCCACGCTGCCCGCGGCGGCCGCGGTGCGCGCCCCGATCGAGCGGGCCGAGGCACGACTCGCTTGGGCCGATACGAATTGGACGTCCGGCCTGCCGACGCTGGCCAAGTTCAACGTCGACAGTGCCCAGGCCGAGCTCTCCGCGGCTGCGGCCGAGGCGGACAACCAAGCGAACGCGGGCGCGATGCAACGCTGGCTCGCGAAGTCCACCCAGGACCAGGTCCTCGGGCTGGGATGCGCGCTCAGCCAGTGGCAGAACTGGTACAAGGGCGTCACCTTCACGATCAACAGTCCGAATGCGGCCGCGTGGGCCGTCTGGTTCGATCAGACCGTCCGACCGACGGGCGCGGTCATGTCCTTCGGCGCTTCCGGGACGACCGCCGTGCTCTCCGTGAACGCAATCGAACGCCTCGTGGTCGACGAGCGCGTGGTCCATCTGAGCATCGGCTGACGACGTCCCATCGATGGAAATCGACATAGGGTTGTGGGACGTCCCGCGCCGCACCGATCATGGCGGCATGGGACGCGGTCGTCATCGGCGCGGGCCATAACGGCCTCGTGGCGGCGAACTACCTCGCGGGGGTCGGATTGCGCGTCCTCGTGGCCGAGCGCTCGGACCGCGTCGGCGGGGCGTGCGTGACCGATGAGATCGCCCCGGGCTTCAAGGTCAGTGCCGCGGCCTATGTCTCGGGCCTCTTTCGGCCCCAGATCATCGAGGACCTCGAGCTCAAGAAGTTCGGCTTGCGACAGGTCGCGTTCAATCCGCAGGCGTTCTGTCCTTTCCCGGACGGGCGGTCCTTGCGGCTCTGGTCCGACGCCGAGAGGACGGCCGAGGAGATCGCCGCGTTCTCGAGGAAGGACGCGAAGGCGTACGCGGAATACGAGGCGATGTGGTCGCAGGTCTACGAGCTGACGGAGCCGATGATCCTCGCCCCGCCCGTGCCGCTCGCCGAACTCGCGTCCCTCTTGCGGGATCCGGACACCGAGGAGCTGTTCCGCCGGCTCATCTTCTCCAGCGCCGAGGACCTGCTGCGCGAGTACTTCGAATCGGACGAGGTCGTGGCGGCGCTCGCGAACCAGAGCGTCATCGGCCACTTCGCCGGGCCGACGACGCCGGGGACGGCGTTCACGATGAGCCACAACCTCCTCGGGAACATCGAGGGCGCGGTCGGCGGGTGGGGGTTCGTGATCGGTGGCATGGGGGCGTTGCCGGAGGCCCTCGCCGCGGCGGCGCGTTCGCGAGGGGTCGAGATCCTCATGAACACGGAGGTCGAGAGGATCCTCGTCCGCAACGGACGGGCGACCGGGGTCCGGCTCGCGGACGGACGCGAGGTGGCGGCGAAGGCGGTGGTCTCCACGGCGGATCCGAAGCGGACGTTCCTCAAGATGATGGACCCCGCGGACCTCCCCGAAGATTTCCTCGCGGCCGTGCGCCGGATCAAGATGCACGGGGCGGCGATGAAAGTGAACTGCGCGATTTCCGAACTCCCGAGGTGGACGGCGTCGCCGGAGACTCCGGGCCCGCATCACCGCGGCTCGACCTATATCGGGCCTTCGATCGGCTACGTCGAGGACGCGTTCGCCGATGCGAAGTACGGCAAGCCGTCAGAGCACCCGTGGCTCGAAGTCGTCACGCAGAGCGTCCTCGATCCGTCCGTCGCCCCTCCGGGAAAGCACACCCTCTCGATCTACGCGCAGTACAGCCCGTATCGACTCGCCTCGGGCTCCTGGGACGACATCAAGGAGTCGTACGGCGACCGGATCGTCGAGACCCTCGCCGAATACGCGCCGAACGTCCCGAAGGCGATCCTGGCGCGCGACGTCATCACCCCGCTCGAGCTCGAACGTCGCTTCGGCCTCACGGAGGCCCACCAATCCCATGGCGAGATGGGGGTGGACCAGTTCTTCTCGTTCCGGCCGGTGCCCGGGTGGGCGAACTACCGCATGCCCGTGAAGGGCCTCTACCTGTGCGGCGCGGGGACGCACCCGGGGGGCGGCGTGAGCGGGGCGCCCGGATACAACGGCGCACATGTCGTCCTTGAGGACTGGGAGAGCCTGCGCGATTCGGCGTGAGCCTCGAGCGGACCTCCGAGCGGTCCCCTTCGCACCGAGAATTGATGCGGCACTTTTATCCAACGCATCGAATATCGGGCTCCGGGACCGTGGGCGACGAGATCCGGGTCACGAAGGAACTGTACATCGCCCCGAGCGATCTGTGGGAGCTGATCCTCTCGCTCGGCGGGGTGAAGTTCTGGATCGTCGCGATGGCGCCCCTGTACATCGGCTGGGTCCTCGCGCAGTCGACCACGGGCCGCCACCTGTTCGTGAACGACCTCCGGGTCGTCCTCGGCCTGCTCGTCGTCGGGCCGTTCCTCGGGACCTTCACGCTGCTCTTCAACACGTACTACGACATGCGGACGACGGACCAAGCGAATCCGCGCAAGCGGTACGTGAAGATCGTCGAGGAGCTCGTCGATCCCGAGACACTCCTGCTCGGATCGATCGGATTCGCGGCGATCGGCGTGCTGCTGGCGTTCTACATCTCCCAGAACCTCATCTCGTACGGCGCCGCGGGGAACTCCGCAGGCCCCTACGCCTTCGTCTTGCTGACGCTCCTCCTCGTGGGCCTCTCCCTGGCCTACTCCCATCCCCGCCTCCATTGGAAGGGCGTCGCGGGGATGGACCTCGTCACGAACATGGTCGGATTCGGGCTGATCTGCCCCGCGGCCGGGTGGTGTCTGCTCCGACCAATCGAGCAGGCGCCGTGGTGGTACTTCGTCGCGATGACCCTGTTCCTCGGCGCCGTCTACGCGCCGACGACCGCCTCAGACTACGAGAGCGATCGCGCGTTCGGAATCCAGACCCTCGCCGTGCGTCTGGGCGTGAAGCGCACGCTCCTGGTGGGATTCGTATTGCAGTGCTTCGCGGTGCTCGCCTTGGCGATCGGCTGGACGCTCCGCGCGTTTCCGTTCTCGGCCGCGGAAGGGGGCGCGGTCGACGCGATGGCCCGCCTCTGGCCGTTCCTCGGACTGCAGATCGTCTTCTATCCGTTCTTCGTTCGACGTCCGACCGTCGGGAAGATCTGGGCGCTGCTCCTGCTGCTCTCGGTCACCCAGGGCCTCGGCGTGCTCCTGATGCTGTTCGGCTTCACGGGCGGGACGACGTGAGTCCGTCCGGCGATGGACCCCGGCGCGCGGCGGCGTAAAGGCATAAGCCGAGCCATCGCATTCATCAACGCGATCAGCGCAGATCGCCCGCGGCCAGACGCCGATGCTCGGAGAACGGGAACCGCGGAATCACGTGGGCCGCTCGATGATCGTCGCCACGCCCATGCCGAAGCCGATGCACAGGGTCGCGAGGCCTCGGTGCACGTCCTGGCGTTCCATCTCGTAGAGCATGGTGGTGATGAGCCGGGCGCCGCTCATGCCCAGCGGATGGCCCAGGCCGATCGCCCCGCCGTTCACGTTCAGCTTCGCGTCGTCGAATCCGATCGTGTCGCGCGTCGCGATTGGGACGGAGGCGAAGGCCTCGTTGACCTCCCAGAGGTCGATGTCGTCCGGCTTGAGGTCGACCCGTGCGAGCGCCTTGCGAATCGCGGGGATCGTGCCGTCGAGCATGATCGTCGGGTTCGTGCCGGCGACGCCCGTGGAAATAAGCCGCGCGCGGGGCTCGAGCTTCAACTCCTTCGCTGTCTCCGGATTCGTGATCAGGATCGCGCAGGCGCCGTCGTTGATGCCGCTCGAGTTGCCCGCAGTAATTCGTCCGTCCGGTTTGAAGGCGGGCGGGAGGGACGCGAGCTTCTCGAGAGACGTGTTCCTCCGTGGGTGCTCGTCCGTGTCGAACATCCTCTTGTTGCCGCTCTCGTCGAAGACCGGCACCGGGACGATCTCCCGCTTGAACCGGCCCTCGTCGATCGCGCGGATCGCCTTGCGGTGGGACCACAGCGAGAACTCGTCCATCTGCTCCCGCGTCACGTGGTACTTGTCCGCCACGAGGTCGGCCGAGATGCCCTGTTGCACGATCTCGTATTTCTCGAGGAGCTTCGGGCTCAAGGCGCCGGCGTCCGATCCGAGCGGCACGCGGGACATCGACTCGACGCCGCCCGCGACGACGACGTCGGCCTGGCCCGTCATCACTTCCATCGAGGCGAAGTTGAACGCTTGCAGGCCGGAGGCGCACATCCGGTTCACGCTCGTGCCCGGGACAGACTCCGGGAATCCGGCGATGAGCGGTGCGAGCCGTCCGATGTTCATCCCCTGCTCGTCGACCTGCGTGACGCATCCGAGGACGACGTCCTCGACGATCTTCGGCTCGATGCCGGCGCGGTCGGCGAGGGCCCGCAACGCGAACGCGGCGAGGTCGTCGGGCCGCCA
>DASPZJ010000095.1:0-11449 GCA_035636315.1 Thermoplasmata archaeon | reverse complement strand
GCTACGCCCCGGTCGGGATTCGAACCCGAGCACCCGGCTCGACAGGCCGGGATCATAGACCGCTAGACCACCGGGGCAGCGGCCGTCGCCACCGTCCGAGGCCTAATTATCCTTTCCCCTTGTAAACGTGCAGCGAACTGTCAGACTTCCCCGCGTCCCGACTTCCGGTTTCCTCGCATCACCCCGTCCTCTGCCGCGAACCCGGGAGAATCGCGAGCATCGCGATCACGCCCACGAGCGCACCGGCCAGGAGAATCGCGGTCGGAATCGTCGTCAGCGTCACGACTCCGGCCACCGCGAGGTTTGCCGCGATCACCGGCACGACGACCGCAAGGACGGCCGCGACGCCGAGCCGAAATACGGCGCGCCCGAGGGCGCGACGAATGCGGCCCCGCTCCGTCCGCGTGAGGGCGACGTCATAGAGTCGCGCGAACCGTTCCGCCAGGACTCGGAGCTCCGCGTGGCCGATGAGGAGGACCACGAAGACCAGGCCTGGGAGCACCTGGACTCCGAGGAACATGGCGTGCCCGATCACGTAGACGGCGACGAGAGTCGCGAGCCCGATTGGGCGGAGCCACATCCGAGGCAGCCTCGTCGCAAGGACCAGGAAGATCAGGCCCACGATGAGGAGTCCGAACAGCAATCTCGCGCTCCGAACGTCCGCCACGGAGGACAGGTCGGAGCCGATCCAGACGACGAGCCCACCGAGGGCCGCGATCGGCGCGGCTCGCAGCACACTTGGGATTACGCGGGCCGCGGGCGTCTGCCCATCCTCCGCAAGGCGAGGGCGAGCGGCGTCGTCGGGTCCCAGTCGACGACCTGAGCGACACGCGAGAGTTGCGCGATCAGGTTCGCTCGCTCCATGCGCAGGATCCGGTAGGCCACCGCATGTTCGGGCCCTTTCTCCGCGAGCCGCCATTCGATCGCGAGAGGCGAGGGGGAGACAATCGCGAAGTCCGTGCCCCGCGACGCGAGCGCGATGATCCCCGCCAGCGCGGCGGGGTCCTGCAAGGGCGAGATGAGGACGACGAGACAGTCACGAGGGAAGAACCGGGAGAGGACCCACGCGACGTGCGCGAAGGGCCACTCGCCGCCCGGCCGCACGCGCGTCAGGTGATCCAGGATCCGGTAGAGCTGCTTCCGCCCGAACGCCGGCGGAACCCAGTCGAGGACCTCGCGCTGCACGATCAGGCCGACGCGGTTCTTCGACGCGAGGACGTGCTCCGCGATCGCGAGGGCCGCCCGTACGCCGTGCTCGATTGGGTTGTCCTCCTCCGTCCCGATGAACGATTCGGTCCGGGCGTCCACGACGATCACGACGTCCCCCGAGCGCTCTCCCTCATACTCATTCGAGTACAGACGATCGAACCGGGCGGACGCTTTCCAGTTGATCCGGCGCACGTCGTCCCCGGAAAAGTACTCCCGGATCCCCCAGAAGTCCGTCCCGACGCCGATTCGGCGGGAGGCCACCTGGCCGAACCAGGGCCGTGTGCGGCGGGGCTGGAGGAGGACGCGCCGGAGGTCCTCCATGGCGGGTGCGACGACCAGCCGCGAGTCGACGCGCACGACCGTATCTTCCGCGCCCAGGGCGAGCGGGTCGAGCGATCGCGCGCGGACCGGCCCGAGGTGGAATTCGCCCTTGACGGCGGACCGCACGGTGTACGACAAGGGGACCTCGCCACCCTTCTCCAACGACACGACCGCGTGGTTCGTGCCGCGGACCACCGCGAACTCCCGAGGGAGGACGTCCACGATTTCTACGAGGTCCAGGGCCGGACCGCCGTTGCGGACGACGAGTTCGATCTGGACATCCCATCCCGCCTGCACGCGGTCCCGGGACAGGGACCGGGTCGCGAGGACGCGCGGCGTGAGCGGCGGGAACAGCGATCCGAGCGCGAGGAAAATCACCGGCGGCAGGGAAAGGAGGACGGTCTGCCAACTTCGCAACGCGAGGCCGAGGACGAGGAACGCGAGGGACGTCGCCGCGAGACCGCTCGACAGCGAGGTACGCATCTCACGGCACCTTGGGGACAGGGACTTGGCCGAGGACCTCCGAGATCACGCTGGAAGTGCGGACGCCGCGAATCCACGGATCCGGTTTGAGGATGAGGCGGTGGGCGAGGGCCGGGAGCGCGACGGCCTTCACGTCGTCCGGCGTCACGAAGTCCCGTCCGGCGAGGGCCGCTCGGGCCCGCGATACTTTCAGGAGCGCGAGGGAACCGCGCGGGCTCGCGCCGATCTCGACCTGGTTGTGTTGCCGCGTCCTTGTGACGACGTCGACGATGTATCCCTGGACCGCCGCGTCCACGTGGACGTCCTCGAGGGCCGCTTGGAGCGAGAGCACCTCGTCCGGCGTTGTGACGGGTTCAATCGTTGCGTCGTCGGATCGCCGCGTGCGTCGACGCTGCAAGATCTCGATCTCCTCCTCCCGCGTCGGATAGCCGACGTCAATTTTGAGGAGGAACCGGTCCACTTGTGCCTCCGGGAGCGAGTACGTGCCTTCGTGCTCGATCGGGTTCTGCGTCGCCATGACGAAGAACGGGCGGTCGAGGCGGAACGTCTCGCCCTCCAGGGTCGCCTGCCGCTCCTGCATCGCCTCGAGGAGCGCGGATTGCGTCTTCGGCGGTGCGCGGTTGATCTCGTCCGCAAGGAGGACGTTCGTGAACACGGGCCCGCGGCGTAAGACGAACTCCCCCGTCTTGCGCTCGAAGACGTACGTGCCCGTGATGTCCGCGGGCAGGAGGTCCGGAGTGAATTGCACGCGACGGAAGGAGAGCCCGAGGCCCGCCGCGAAGGACTTCGCGATGAGGGTCTTCGCGAGCCCCGGCACGTCCTCGATGAGCAGGTGTCCGTCGCCGAGGAGAGCCCAGAGGACCCGCTCGAGCACCCCGCGCTTCCCGACGATGACCGTCTCGACCGCATCGAGGAGCGAGGATCCGATCTCCGCGACGGAGGTGACTTTCACCTCCAGGCCTCCATGCGGTTGAGGACGTCCTCGAATTTCCGCGCGAAGCCGCCGCGCTCCCGCGCCTCGACGACCCAGCGGTCCGGCGCCTCCAGGTCGCCGACGTCCAGGTGCACGAAGTCCTCGATCACGCCGTCACGGAACATCCGCCGCAACGCCGCCGGGTCTCGTTGCACCGCCCGCATCGACTCCGGCGACAACCCCGTCGCGAGCCTTGCCTTTTCGAGGAATGCGTTCCGTGCGCGGGACGCGACGACGACCTGGCTGTATGTGAGGCCGCGGCCGGCACGGCGGGTCGCCGCCGCCAGGATCGCGAGGTCGCCGTCCCGGTACGCTCCCTCGGTCGCCGGCCCAACGAGCGGAGCGGGGTCGGCGCTTCGCCGGAAGATGAGAGCCCACGCGAGGACCGCGAACGCGGTGAGGCTCCCGACGCCCAGGAACCACCGGACCGAGCCGCTGAACTGCGCGAGGTAGAAGAGGATCCCAAGGAGGAGCGCCATCGCGACGAGGACGGTCGTCACGGACCAGAGCGCGCTCCGGGCCTGCCCCGTCGGCGCGAGCCCAGGATGGTCCGTCGTCACGGGGAACGGCCGCCGGAACACGTCACGCCTCCAACGCCGCCCGGATCCCTGCGAGGCTGTCGATCGCCCGCACCCGGTCCGCCTCGCCGAGCGCGTGCTCGCTGTAGCGGGCCTCCTCGAACAGGGACGTCAGTGTGTCGGAGGCGTCTGGCGACACCCGGAGTCGGACGATCGCGAGCCGCTCAAGTTCCCGCGGCGTGAGGGCGACCTGCTCCGTGATGCCCCGCGCCCCAAGGAGACGACAGAATCGCTCGAAGCACGCGAGGATGACCTGACGCACGTCCCCGCCGAGCTCGAGTTCCTGGATCGCGGTTTGCACGGCGGCGGTCGCCTTCCGTCGGACGTCCGGTCCTCCCGGTTCGTCGTCTCGATCCCCTTCGTACGCGCTCCCCGGACGCCGCAGGAGGTACGTGAGCGCCAGGATCGTGACGAGGACGCTGACCGCGAGGAAGAGCCCGAGCGGCGCGCCGACGGAGGCCGGCCACGCGGTCACGTTGCCGGATTCCGTCGTCGTGGTCGTCGTGTCCGCCGTGTTGTTCGTCGGCTGGAGGGTGTGGACTAGCCGGGGCCACGCGAACAGGAGCACGAGGACCATCACGACGGCGAGGATCGACGAGAGAACGTCCCACCAGGACCGCTTCTTGACGAGTTGCTTGCGGCGAACCCGGTTCGTGAGAATCATGTAGATCGCGGTCGCGATGAAGGCGCCGACGAACGCGACGAGGAGGATGTCGACGACCATCGGATCGAACGGGAAAACGGACCCAGGCGCCGTGCCTCCCGCGGTCGGCGCCGACTCCTCCCCCGTTTCCAAGTTCGCGAGGTTGAACGCGAGCGCGGCGACGATCAGGACGGCGAGGAACAGGAGTACGGGGACCGCCCATGCGGGCCTCCCCCGCCGGAGCCAAGGCACGCCGCTGCGAAGGCGGTCACCGCTCATAACGGTTTCCCGGAGTCCGGTCGACTCGGCCTCGACCCCGAGGCGGCTAGGCGATTCCGAGCCGCTCGAAGAAGCGCTCCCTCCGACGCCCGCCGTAGACGCGGAGGCCGAGCGCGAGCAGGCCGCAGAACGCCGAGAGGACGAACGGCAGGATCACGAGGCCGACGCCCGCGACGGCCGTCTGAGAGGCCGCAGGAGTGGCGGTCTCATTGCGGAACGTTCCGTAGGACTCCAGCAAGGCCGACGCGGACAAGATGACGTACAGCGCGCCGATCAGGGCGAGGACGACCGCGGCGGACAAGGCCAGTGTGATGGCGACCCGCTCCGGATGCAAGATCTTGCGGCCCTTGTCCGACAGCTCGTAGTAGATCCACTTGCGGCCCTCGTCGATGCGCTTCACCAAGCCCGCCGTCTGCAGCTTCTCGAGGTGCTCGAGGAGTGTCGGCTTGCTCAGTTCGAGGAGGTTGCTCAGGTCCGTGACGGTCTCGCGCCGCACGTCAAGGCGTTTGAGGATGCCGATGCGCACGTCCGAGGCGAGCGCCTTGAAGCTCTCCTGGTCGAGGGTGATCTTGGGCGCGCCGGGATCCATCCGGCCCGTGCCATCGCCCCCGGACCTCTTCAAGGAATGCCCCCGGTTCGGGAGGACCCTAACCGTCCGCGCGACGCAATCCGAGGAGGGTCAGCGCGTTCGGTGGATGTCGACGACGTAGCGGACGTACCCGATCAGGCCGCCCGTGCTCGCGAAGTTCCCCGGGTTTCGGAAGAACGGACATCCGAGGGCCGTCGCGACGGCCGCGAGCGCGAGGAATCCGACCACGCCGAGGGTACGGAGGCTCGGGAGCTTCACGGTGACCCGATGCCCGATACCATAAATGAGGCTTGCGCAAAAGGGAACGCCGTCTATTTCGGGACCTTTTGCCAGTCGTCCAGAAACCGCTTCAGCCCGACTTCGGTGAGGGCGTGCTGCGTCATCTTCTTGAGGACGTCGAACGGCAGCGTGACGATGTCCGCGCCGAGCTTCGCGGCCTCGATGACGTGGAGCGGATGGCGGATCGAGGCGACGAGCACCTCGCAATCCCATTCGTAGTTCCGGAAGATCGGGACGATCTCGCGGATCACCTGCATCCCGTCCTGACCCATGTCGTCGAGCCGGCCGATGAACGGGCTGACGTACTTCGCGCCCGCCTTCGCGGCGAGGATTGCCTGGTTCGCGCTGAAGATCAGGGTCGTGTTGATCTTCACGCCTTCCGCCGAGAGCGCTTTGATCGCCTTCAGGCCCTCCGTCGTCATCTGGATCTTCACGACGACGTTCTCGTGCAGCTTCGCGAGCTGACGACCCTGCTTGATCATCTCGTCCGCCTGGGTCGTCGTGACCTCGAGGCTGATGGGGCCGTCGACGAGGGCGAGGATGTCCTGGATCACCTCGGACCACTTGCGGCCCGTCTTCGCGACGAGCGTGGGGTTCGTCGTGACGCCGTCGAGGACGCCCCACGAGGCCGCTTCGCGGATCTCGTCGATGTTCGCGGTGTCGAGGAAAATCTTGACCATCGCGTCTCCCGCTCGGATAGCCGCGGACCGATAAGAGGATTTCCGCTTCTCGGGAGATGTTGTCCGCCGGGCGGCGGGCGAACGTAGATATGCCGAGGCACGATGCGGGCGCCTCAGATGGCCTCCGCGCCTCCCGCGACGTTACGGAACCATCCCGACTTCCTGAAGCTCTGGATCGGGCAGACCGTATCTCAATTCGGGAATCAGTTCACTGGCTTGGCGTTGCAGCTTTTCGCCGTGCGGGTCTTGCTGGCAAGCCCTGGACAGATGGGGGTGCTTGGAGCGCTCGGGACTCTTCCGTTCCTCCTCTTCGGCCTCCTCGTCGGCGTATGGGTCGATCGACATCGACGACGCCCCATCCTGATCGCCGGAGATTTCGGCCGCGGGCTCATCGTCGTTTCAATCGCCGTCCTCACGCTCCTCAGTCTGGCACGCATCGAGTACCTGTACATCCTCGGGTTCGCGACGGGCATCCTCACCGTGTTCTTCGACGTTTCCTATCAGGCGTACCTCCCGGCTCTGGTCCCGCGGGACCAGATTGTCGAAGGCAACAGCAAACTCGAGGCGACCAACACGACGGCCCAGGTTAGCGGACCGGTCCTCGCGGGCTTTGTCATCCGCGGACTCGGGTACGCGGCCGCGATGGCATTCGACGGCGTCTCGTTCTTCTTTTCCGCCGGCCTCATGGCCCGCATTCGAAAGCCCGAGACGACGCCGGTCGCGTCCGAGCGGCGTTCGGTCCTGAAGGAGATCCGTGAAGGGCTTCGAGTGGTGTTTCGGGACCGGCGGCTTTGGTCGATCGCGGGCTGCACGGGAACCTCGAACCTGTTCTCGGGTGCCTTGTTCGCCCTCTTCGTGTTGTATGCGGTCCGGAACCTTGGCTTGGAGGAGGTCGGTCTTGGGATCATCGGTGGACTCGGGAGCATTGGCGGAATCGTCGGCGCGATTACCGCGAACCGAGTCGCGCGCCGGCTCGGCATCGGCCGGGCGATCCTCCTCGGCCTTCTCGTGGGGTCCGCGAGCTCGTTCGGGATTGTCTTCGCGACCCCCGGAACGGCATTCGCGTTCCTTACGGCGATGGGATTCGCAGGCGCCCTCGGTGCTCTCTGGTACAACATCAACCAGGTCAGCCTCCGTCAGTCCCTCGTTCCTCTTCGCCTCCAAGGCCGGCTCAACGCCACGATGCGGTTCCTCGTATGGGGCACGCTCCCTGTCGGAAGCCTCCTCGGCGGTACCCTGGGAGAACTCCTCGGGTTGTATCCGGCGATCGTGATCGCGGCCGTCGGCGGCCTTCTTGCGATCCCGTGGATCTTCTTCTCGCCGGTTCGGAGACTCGCAACGATTCCGCCATCCGCGGCGGAGTGAATACTCTGCCTATGTGGCCACCCCGGTCCATCGTGACTCGATCCTTCCTGCTCACATCGGCAGGACCGCCCCGAAGGCCGCAAGACCGCCGAGAGCCACGAGGACGACGCCGATCGCACGAGCAAAAAAGACCTGCCGAACTCCGAGCTTCTCCCCAAAGATCACCACGGAGAGCCCGCCCATCCACAGGAGGCTCATCGAGCCGGCGACGAAGAGCACGAGCATGAAGAGCCAGCAGCATCCGACGCAGTACAGCGAATGCCGGAGCCCCATCCGCCAGGCCCCCAACCGACCGGATCGCCAGTGGCGCATGACGAAGCCCATCGGGGACGTGCAGTGGTTCAGGCAGACTTCTTTCGTGCGGGTGATCTGCCAGAGCCCCGCTGCGACCAGTGTTGCGGCGGACGCGAAGGCCACGGCATTCGTCATCGATCCCATGAGGCCGAGGGCAATCACCGCGAGCAAGGCAGCGACTCCGAAGGCGCCCCATGTGAGGAAGTACGGGAGGACGAAGAGAGCGGTCGCGGCGTTGTCCGCGGGCTGTGTCGGCCGACCCCCCTCGAGCCGCGTCATCGCGCGGAATGCCAGGATCATCGGCATGGCCGAGGGCAACATCATCGCGACCATCATGACGACCAGGAGGGCGAAGAACAGGACGAGGTCCGTCGACGCGATCGTCGAGGGGGCCATCAGGGCCATCAAGAAATCCGTGGACGTCCACGTCACGTACCACGCCACGGCGACGACGAGGGCCACCGCAACCGCAATCGGAGCCGTCATGCGCCGCAAGAGCGCCGTCGCCCCGACCTGCGCCGCCTCCTCCATGCCGCCGCCGGTAACCACCGTGACACTAAGAACGTACGGACCGGACCCCGAATCCCGCGGTGCCCGGAGAACGATTAAGTAGCCGCGACGGGGATGCCCCGTCGGGTAGGGGGTTTCGGTCGATGCCAACGAAATGGAATTTTGAGGCGGAGTACATCCAGAGCTGCAACTGCGCATGGGGTTGCCCATGCAATTTCGACGCGCTGCCGACGACGGGCAATTGCGAGGCACTTGTGTCCTGGCACATCCGGAAGGGGGCATTCGGCCCGACGAAGTTGGACGGGACCACGTTCGCTTGGGGCCTGTGGTGGCCTCGCGCCATCCACATGGGCAACGGGATTGGCCGCGTTTACGTCGACCCGAAGGCGAAGCCGGCCCAACGCGAAGCGATCGAGAAGATCACCGGCGGGAAGGAAGGCGGAGGTGTGTTCGCGATCTTCCCGAGCACGCTCACGAAGGCATTCCCGGCGAAGACGACGAAGATCGATTTCAAGTTCAAGGGAGTGGACAGCTCGTTCACCGTCGACGGAGTGGGGGAGGTCAAGAGTGAATCCATCCGGAATCCCTTGACCGGGGAGCCATTCGAGGGCTACATCCTCTTGCCCGGTGGGATCAACATGAAGAAGTCGACGGTGACGAACATCCGACACTGGTCTCTCCGAGACGACGCGACGGGCTGGAACATGACGCACGAGAACGTCGCGGGGTTCGTGACCGTCCAGCGGTACAACGAGAAGGGCCCCGTCAAGAGAGCCGGCTGAACGGGTCGAGCGAATCGGACGCCCGGCCTATCGGGAGGCTTTGCGCTTCATCACGCCATGGGCCGCGTCCACAATGTTCTCCGCGGTCAGGCCGTACTTCCGAAGCAGCTCGTCCGCTTCTCCGCTCTCGCCGAACACATCCTGAACGCCGACGTATGCCATCGGGACGGGATGGTTCGCCGCGACGACGCTCGCGATCGCGCCCCCAATCCCGTGGACGACCGTGTGCTCTTCCGCGGTCACGATCCCACCGGTCTCCCGCGCGGCCCGCTCGATCGTCGCGACGTCGATCGGCTTGACCGTGGACAGGTTGATCACGCGCGCTTTGATCCCCGCCCGCTTCAGCACCTCCGCCGCCTCGAGGCAGCGGGCCACCATAAGCCCGCAACCGACCAGGGTGACGTCGGAGCCCTCCCGAAGGACGCGCGCTCGTCCGATTGCGAAGTCGTCGTCCCCCGACGTGACCGTCGGAACGTTCGTGCGGGAGAAGCGGCAATACACCGGGCCTTTCATTTCGGCGGCCGCGTCGACGCACTTTGCGGTCTCCGGTCCGTCCGCGGGCACGAGGACCGTCATCCGCGGGATGCCCCGCATGAGCGCGATGTCTTCGTTGATCTGGTGCGTCGCGCCGTCCGGGCCGACGCTCAACCCGGCGTGGGAGCAGAAGATCTTGACGTTCAGATTCGTGTAGGCGACGTTCTGTCGGATCACGTTGTACGTGTGCGCGCTGCCGAAGACGCTGTACGTGGCCGCGAAGGGGATCTTGCCTGCGGCCGCGAGGCCCGCGGCGACGGAAATCATGTTCGGCTCCGCGATCCCGAGCTGAAAGAGCCGGTCCGGGAACGCTTTCGCGAAATCGATCGTCTTGATGGACTCCGTCGTGTCCGCGCCGACGACCACGACGTCGGGATTGCGGCGGCCGAGTTCGACGAGCGCCTTGCCGAAGTACGAACGTGGGCTCTCCATCTTCCACGGCCCGGCGGTCAGATCGCGGCCTCCTGGGCATCGAGCTCCGCGAGCGCGAGCTTCAGCTCCTCGTCGCTCGTCGCGGCGCCATGATACTTGATCTTGTTCTCCATGAACGAGACGCCTTTGCCCTTCACCGTGCGTGCGACGATGACCGTCGGCCGTCCTTTCGTCCGGTGCGACTCCTCGATCGCTGCGAAGATCTGCCGGAAATCGTGGCCGTCGATCGTGAGGACGTGCCAGTTGAACGCCTCCCACTTCTCCGCCAGGGGCTCGAGGGGCATGATGTCCTCCGTGCGGCCCTCCTGCTGGATGCCGTTTCGGTCGATGAACGCGGTCACGTTGTCAAGGCCATACTTCGACGCCGCCATCGCGGCTTCCCACGTCTGCCCGACATCCTGCTCGCCGTCACCCATGATGCAGTAGACCCGCCACGGCTTGTGATCCGTTCGCGCCGCCAGCCCGAGGCCGACGCTGAACGAGAGCCCTTGACCCTCGGCCCCCGCGGCATTCTCGACGCCCGGGGTCGTCCCGAGTTCCGGGTGGCCCTGCAGGCGGCTGTTGAGCTTGCGGAACGTCATGAGCTCCTCGACCGGGAAGAAGCCCCGCTCCGCGAGGGCGGCGTACCAGACGGGGCAGGCGTGGCCCTTGCTCAACACGAACCGGTCGCGGTCCGGCCAGTCCGGCCGCTTCGGATCGACTCGGAGCACGTGGAAATAGAGGGCGGTCACGATGTCGCAGGCGGACATCGAGCCTCCCGGATGGCCGCTCTGCACGTTGTGCGTCATGCGGATGATGTGCTTCCGGAGGGTCACGGCCTTCTTCTTGAGACCCGCAATTAATTCCTCGGAAACGTCGACCATGGCCCACCCCGCCCCCGTGCGTGGCCCGGGACGGTCGGGAGATGACGCGACCGGCTTAAGGGCTTTGGTGAGGCCTCTCGGGTCAGCGTGTGCGACTCCCGCGATCGAGTGCGGCCGAGAACGAGAGGAACAACACGAACGTGATCCCCACCACGGCGAGAATGAATCCAACGGGTTCGGGCGTGAGGATCGTAACGACCGCGAAGACCACCAGCAGGGCGAAGCCCATCAGCGCGCCCCATCCGAAGAACATCCCTTCGAATATCCAGCGGTTGAACCTACGCGTACGGTGCGCCATGTCCCGACCCGCAGCCTGACGGACATCCATTTTCAAAAGATAAAATCAATCGACGTGCGTGCGGTTCTACGTCCGTATCATAATTCGTATATAGCTGGAGTGCTCGTAAGACGCCGGACGAGGTGATCCAAACGCAGCGCAAAGCGCTCATCGTCAGCGTCCTCGCAACGTCGTTGTTGCTCGTCGCCTTCGCGGTGGCCGTCGGCCCCGAGAATCTCACGAACCTCGGATCGCCGAACGACACACGGCCGCAACCGGCTGCGGGGCCGATCGGGACGCCGACTTGGCACGTGGGAGACTCGTGGACCTACAGCGTGAACGCGTCTTCGGCTCCCGA